>NZ_JANKBZ010000007.1:0-300000 GCF_024623785.1 Archangium lipolyticum | reverse complement strand
GTTCTGCGCGCGCTGGCGGCCGACATCGGAATTTCCGTGGATGTAGAGCGGGAGGCTCATTCGTCATCTCCTCTCGCGGGTGAGTAGAGGGTCCGGGACTTCGGCCGGGGGGCTTCCGCGGGCTGTGGAGCGGCGGGCGCGGACGGAGGCGCCTCGACGAGGGGTGCACCGGCCGGGGCAGGCTCCGCAGCCGGCTGGAGTCCAGGCTGCTCCAGGGTGAGCTCCAGGTGCTGCGACAGGAGGATGCGCTGGCCGGGTTTCACCTGGACGCGCTCGCCCGGGTTGAGGCGGCGCCCGTCCACGAAGGTGCCGTTGGTGGAGTTCTCGTCCTTGATGAAGACATTGCCCGCCTTGAAGAGTTGCACGGTCGCGTGATGGCCGCTGAGCTGCGGCAGCTCGATGACGAGGTCCATCTCTCCCGGCCGGGCGCCGATGGTGAACGAGGACTTGTGCACCCGGTAGAAGGGCTCGAGTCCGGCGGGACCCCGGGTCACCACCAGCCGGGTCTCCGGCAGGGTGGCGAACGGATCCTTCCACACCGCCGGAGCGGCTGGAGGCGGCTCGGCCTGCATTGGAGGAGCGGGAGGCGGCGCGGCCACGGGCGGAGCTACCTGGGGAGCGGGAGCGGGCTCCGAGCGGCGCCGGGTGAGTATCGCGATGATCGTGAGCAGCAGGATCAGCCCCAGAGCGAGGAGCAGCGCGATCAGCCACCAGGGAAACGCTCGCGACGCCTGCTCGACCCCGGGCGTCCCCGAGCCACCCGGTTGCGTCGTCGCTCCGGGCGCACCCGCCGCTGTACCCGGCTGGGGCGTGCCGCCAGGAGTCCCCGTCATGCCCCCGGGTTGCGTCGCCATTCCAGGGCTGCCGGTCGCCGACCCCGGCTGCGTCGAGGCCCCAGGGTTGCCCGCTGCCGTGGTGCCAGGTCGCGAGGCGGACCCGGAGGTGCCCTTCCCCGGAGTACCGGGCCTGGACGCCGTCCCCGGATGCACCGGAGAGGAGCCCGTGGCGACCGTACTGGGGCAGGCGGCCGTCGCACCGCCCTCGGCGCTCTGACGGAAGGAGACGGCATCGCTCCACGCAACGGGAGCACTGCCCGAAAGCGCCTCGATGGAGAGCCGGTCCGAGCGCTGTCCGGGCTTCACGCCACAGAAGGCCACGTCCAGCCAGTAGATGTGCTCCAACGCGCTCACGAGCCCGGTGAGCGCCTGCCGGGCATCGACGTCCCCCTCCTGGATGTAGCGGCCTCCGGAGCCCTCGGCGAGCTGGGACATCTCATCGAGCCGCTGGGCGATGCCCTTGCCGCTGCCCCTGCCACTGAAGACGACCAGGTGGATGCGCACGCCCCGCTCGCGTGCCTCGCTCGCGAGGTCCTTCACCTTGAGCGCGGCCGACTCCTCACCGGCATCCGTGAAGACGATGACCTCGCGCGAGCCCCCCCGGGTGAGCGGTTGCTCGCGCGCGGCCTCGCGCACGGCATCGCGGATGTAGAACTTGAGCCGGGTGACGAGCTGATGGGTGCCGAGCTGCTGGACCTTGTCCAGGCAGGCCTCGAGTCTGGCGGCGGTGGTCTCCTCGCAGTGGGTGGTCTTGCCCTGCCCGAAGGTCATGACCGCCACGGTGTGGTTCCGGGGCCGGGCGCCGAGCGCGTCCACGTAGGCCCTGGCGAGCTCGAAGGCGCGTGGCCAATAGGTGGAGAAGGACCTGGACTGGTCGAAGGCGAGGACCGTGTAGCGGCCCTCCCCGGAGTCGGCCATGCGGCGCACCGCCGTCACCTGGGCGCCGGCCTGCTCCACGGCGATGCGGAAGCGATCCGGCGAGGCCCCGGCCGACCGGAGCTCCTTCTGGAGGGCGGCGTCCCTGACCTCGACCTGGAGCCGGGTCTTCCCCTGGGCCGCGGGCGGAGCCGTGAGCACGGTGAGTCCATTGTCCGCGGCGGATGCGGGCGCACCCAGGAGGAGCGCGGTGAGCAACCCCGCGGTCACGACGACTGTGCGATGCATGGGCATCCCCCCTCTGAACCAGGTCACGGGGAGCGGCGGGCCAGCAGCTGCTCGGGGACGATGACGAGCACGAGCGTCGTCCCGCCGAGGGTGATCACCGCGTGGTTCTGCAGGATGACCTGCTCGCCATGGACGACGGAGCCGTTGACGACGGAGCCGTTGCTGGAGACGTCGATGAACGAGGCGTCCTCGGCGCGGATGAACAGGAAGGCGTGCTGGCCGCTCACGCGCCCGTCGTCCACGACCACATCGCACTCGGGGTTGCGCCCGAGCACGTTGCGCCCGGCGCGAAGCGGGTGGACACGTCCTGGATCCGTGGGACCGCGGTACTCGAAGAGCGCGCCCCGGATGAGCCCCACGGCGGAGCCCTCGTTGGCGGTCTCCACGAGGGTCCGGGCCTTGGGGCGGGGAGGCGGCTCGGCGGCCGGCGGAGGCGGCGCGACGGCTGGCGGAGGAGCGGCCGGCCGGGAAGGCGGGATGGACGCGGCGGCGAAGGGGTCGCGCGGATCGAAGGTGGGCCGGGGAGGCGGAGGATTGGCGAAGAAGTCCGCGCCCCGGGGGGCGGGCGGAGGCGGGGGAGCCGCGGGATCCGGCTCGAAGACGGTGCGCCGTTTCTGATGCGGGTTGGCCGGCTGGGGCGGCTGAGGCGCGGGAGCGCTCTGGGCGGCCGGAGCGTGACTGGGAGGTGTCAGGTCGAAGCCGCACATGTCGCAGTAGGCGGCACCGGCATCATTCTCGTTCTGGCAGGAAGGACAGCGCATGAGGGGCGTATCCGACTCTAGGGCACGCTCTGGAGGAAACTCCAGCCGGACGGGCCCCAGGTCCCTACGAACGAGGCGGGAAAGGATTGCGGTCCCCTGCCCCGTCTCAGTCCACCGGCCCCCGGGCGTTGATGTACCAACCCTTGGGGTTGATGGGCACGCTGGCCGTCTGGCCCGGGGGAATCTCCCGGAGCTTCCGGACGGTGAGCGCCCAGTCCTGTTCGGAGCCATAGGCACGCAGCTTGCGGCGGTGCCACGAGAGCACGATGACCGACACGCACAGTGCCAGGGCGAGCACGGGCCGCCAGCGCACGGGGCCGAGGGACTGCAAGGCGACCAGCCAGAGCAGCAGCCCCACGGGCGTCCCGCTCCAGGAGTGCCGATCTCCGAAGGCGTGGACGCTGTGGATGAGCCAGAACGAGGGCTCCGCCTCGCTTCCGGGCCGCACGAACCAGGTGAGCGGCAACATCCCCCAGAGACACAGCGCGGCCGCGCCCAGCAGCAACACCGAGGCTCTACGCTCGGAGCGCAGCCTCCATATCAGCAGCGCGAGCAGCAGCGCGGAGACGGCGAGGAACAGGCCCGGGGTCTCATGCAGCCACATGATGGCCTTGTCCCCGGCCAGGGGGTGGACGAGGAACCGGGTGGAGAAGACGTAGATCGCGGCGAGCACGAAGTGGAGGGGCTCGGCGCGCTCCACAGGCTTGAACATGCCGGCGATCACCTGCTGGCGCCACATCACGGAGTTGATCACCGCCCAGCCGAGGATGATGGCGAGCGCGAGCCACTCGGCGTGCTGCGCACGGGGTTCGTCGCCGCGCCGCCAGCGAAGGAAGGCGCGCAGGGCGAACACCGGCGTGAGAACCACCATCTCGCCCGCGGTCGAGCCGATGACGAGCAACAACCCCAGTTCCCAGGCCCGCAGGGGGACGGACAGGTCCTTGAGGCTCAACAGTACGGCGGCGAGGAAGACGGCGGAATGGAGGTTGGCGAGATTGCCCGCGATCTCCATCAACCCGGGAAGGAAGCAGAACGCCACGGCGCCCAGTACGCGCACCGCGTCATGGGGGATGAGCGCCCGCATACAGGTCCGCGCGAGCAGGGACGCCGAGGCCGCGTAGCAGGCCAGGCTGGAGACGGTGACGAGCGATGCGAAGGCTTCCAGGGGGAAGCGCACGAAGGTGGCGGCGAGCAGCCGGGGGAGTACGTGGAAGTAGCCGGCGTACTGGTGAAAGGTGGCGCGGAAGCCATGCGCGAGCGCATCGGAGAAGAAGAGGGATCCGTCCTCCGCCCAGAGGTGCGCGAACAGAAGCCGGCCTCGGCACCGGAGCAGGAGCACCCCGAAGCAGAGAACGAAGGCCAGCACGGGAAGCTGCCGGGGTCCCGGTTTCATGCGCGGGCACCCTAGATCCCAGCAGGAGAGGTGACAACGTACACCCTTCGTCCGGGCTTCTACTCTGGGTTGGCGAAACCACATGCGACGAGCAGCGCACGTTCGACTTCCGGCCATCGCGCCCGAGGCAGGGTGGTGATCACCGGGCCGAGGCGTGAGCGCTGTGCCAAGCTCACATGATCGAAGTTCAAAGCACAGGCCGTCGGCATTCCGTCATCCTCCGCCAGGGTTTGTCCGGCGCCGCGAACGTATACCAGCGGACCTCACTGCGGAGCATCGAACTCCTCCCATCCCTCCGCTTCCCAGGCCAGCGGCTCTTGCTGCGAAGAGAACTCGTCCAAGGACGGCGGAGCCACCTTGTAGGCCTCCGCATCTGAAGAACCACCCTGCGCGGCGGCGCGAAGCGCAAGCTTCGCGAGACGTACCTGCTCGTCATGCGGGAGTTTCTGTACGAGCGGCCAGAGATCCTGGGCAGTGAGAGTCTGGCTCATGCAAGCACCATTTCCTTCCAATGTGGGACATCGACTCCCTGAATGGCAAGGATACACGAGGAACAGCCGAGCATCCGCCGCCTCACCGCCCCCGTGCCACCTTCCGGGCGGGCTCCTCCGCGGAGAACACGGACTTGAGCACCCGGCCCGTGGCCGTCTTCATCCGCGCCACCTCCTGCGGCGTCCCTTCCGCCACGATGCTCCCGCCCGCCTCGCCGCCCTCGGGTCCCAGCTCCACCACGTGATCCGCCGAGGCGATGACGCTCGGGTGGTGCTCGATGACCACCAGCGTGTCTCCCCGGTCCACCAGCCGGCGCAGGAAGGCGATCAGCTTCGATACGTCCCCCAGGTGCAGACCCGTGGTGGGCTCGTCGAGCACGTACAGCGTGGGCTCGTGGCGCGTGGAAGCAGTCAGCTCCGCGGCCAGCTTCAGCCGCTGGGCCTCGCCGCCCGACAGCGTATTGGATCCCTGCCCCAGCTGCAGATAACCCACGCCCAGATCCGACAGGCACGACAGTGGCGCGGCCACCTTCGGCAGCGCGTGGAAGACGTCCTTGGCCTCGTCCGCCGACAGGCGCAGCGCATCACCGATGGTCAGCCCGTGGTAACGCACCTCCAGCGTGGCCGCATCGAAGCGCGCCCCACCACAGGCCTCGCACGGGGTGACGACATCCGGGAGGAAGGACATCTCGTGAGAGATGGCCCCCTGCCCTTCACATGCCGTACACCGGCCTCCGGACGCGGTGTTGAACGAGAACCGCGCGGGAGTGAAGCCACGCACCTTCGCCTCGGGAGTGGCGGCGAAGGCCCGGCGCAGCTCGTCCCAGAGACCCAGGAAGGTGGCCGGCACCGAGCGCGGCGTACGCCCGATGGGCGACTGGTCCACGGCCAGCACGCGGCGGATGGCCTCCACGCCCGTGAGGGACTTGAAGGGCCCCGGGCGCGTCGTCACCAGCCCGAGCTTCTCGCGCAGGGCCGGGTACAGCACCTGGCGCACCAGGGTGCTCTTCCCGGAGCCCGACACGCCCGACACCACCGAGAGCCGGCCCACGGGGATGCGCAGGTCCGCGCCCTTCAGGTTGTTGGCCCGAGCCCCCTTCAACTCGATCCACTTCTCCGGCTCACCCCGGGGCGGTCCCGCCAACACCGCGGGCTCACGGAGCGCACGAGCCGTGGGAGCGTCCTCGGTCTGCAGCACCTTCTCGGGCGAGCCCTCGGCGAGGATGCGTCCGCCGCCACGGCCGCCCGTGGGCCCCAGCTCGATGAGGTGGTCCGCCGCGCGGATGGTGTCCGTGTCGTGCTCCACCACCAAGACGGTGGAGCCGGTCTCCACCAGCGCACGCAGGTTGGACAGCAGCCGGTGCGTGTCGCGCGGGTGCAGACCGATGGTGGGCTCGTCCAGCACGTACATCGCGCCGGTGAGGCCCGCGCCGAGCTGCGCGGACAGCCTCAGCCGCTGCATCTCGCCACCCGAGAGCGTGGACGCGTTCCGGTCCAGCGACAGGTAGCCCAGCCCCACGCGGTCCAGGAACTCCATGCGCCGCAGCAGCTCCTGACGGGACGGCTCGCCGAGCAGCGCCCGGTCTCCCTTGAACTTCCACCCGCGCACCTGCTCCAACGTGGCGGTGACGGACTGCTGCACCACCTCGTGGTAGCGCGAGCCCTCCAGCTTCACGGCGCGCGGCACCGGCTCCAGGCGCGAGCCCTCGCAGGTGCGGCACGACTCCGTGCGTCCCTCCGCCAGGGCCTCCGCGCCGCCCTCCACGCCCGTGCCCTCGCAGTCCACGCACCGGCCCTGCTTCGTATTGAAGGAAAACCAGCGCGGGTCCATCTCCGGCACGGAGAAGCCGCAGACGGGGCAGGTGCGCTCGCTGGACAGGAGCGTCTCCTTGTTGCCGCTGCTGCGCACCTTCAGCGCGCCCTTGCCCCAGGTGAGGGCCTTGTCGAACACCTCGCGCGGCAGCTTCGCCAGCTTGCCCTGGTACATGACGAGGTCGATGTCGTGCTCGCGCGACTTCACGAGCTGCGGCGGCTGGTCCGTGGAGACCACCTTCCCGTCGGCGATGGCGGTCTCGATGCCCGCGCGCGCCGCGGCGGTGAAGACATCCAGGTACGTGCCCTTGCGCGCACGCACCGCGGGGGCGAGCACGGTGCCGTCCCCCTTCATCCCGGTGAGCTGCGCGTAGAGGGCCTCGGGCGTGGTGGCGGCGATGGGCTCACCATCCCGGGGGCAGTGCGGCTGGCCCAGCTTGGCGAAGAGGAGGCGCAGGTAGTGGGCCACCTCGGTGACGGTGGCCACGGTGCTGGTGGCACCCGCTCGCGAGGTGCGCTGCTCCAGCGCCACCGAGGGAGGAATGCTGCTGATGCGCTCCACGTCCGGGCGCGGCATGGTGGGGAGGAACTGGCGCGCGTACGGCGTCAGCGTCTCCAGGAAGCGCCGCTGGCCCTCGGCGAACACCACGTCGAAGACGAGCGAGCTCTTGCCCGAGCCGCTCGGCCCCGTCACCACCGTCATCTTCCCCAGCGGAATCCGGCAGGACACCTCCTGCAGGTTGTGCTCGCGCGCGTGCTCCACCTCGATGGCGGGAGGCACCTCGGCGGCACCCTTGCCGCGCTTCCCGGGCACCACCGCCGTGCTCAATTCCCCGCGCAGCGCCGCCGCGGTGAGGCCCTGCCCCCGGGCGAGCTGCTCCGGGGTGCCCTCGGCCACCAGGCGCCCACCATTGCGGCCACCACCGGGACCCAGGTCGATGATCCAGTCCGCGCCCCGCATCACGACGAGGTCATGGTCCACCACGATGACGCTCGCGCCACGCTCCACCAGCTCGTGCAGCGCGGCGAGCACCTGACGCACGTCCGCGTCGTGCAGGCCGGCGCTCGGCTCGTCGATGAGGAAGAGCGAGCCCTTCGCCTCACTGGCCAGGGCCCGCGCCAGCTTGAGGCGCTGGGCCTCGCCACCGGACAGGGTGGACAGGGGCTGGCCAAGGGGCAGGTACCCCAGGCCCAGCCGGGACACGGGCCCCAGCGCGCGCACCAGCGCCTTGTCACCGGCGAAGCGCTCCAGCACCTCGTCCACGGTCAGCTCGAGCACGTCCGCCACGGAGAGGCCCTGGTGCCGGACGGCCAGCACCTCCTCCTTGAAGCGCCGGCCCCGGCACACCGGGCACAGCAGGGAGACGTCCGCGAGGAACTGCATCTCCACCGTCTCGTAGCCCTCGCCCGAGCAGGCCTCGCAGCGACCCTTGTCCACGTTGAAGGAGAAGTGCGCCGAGGTGAGGCCACGCACCTCGGCCTCGGGCTCGGAGGAGAAGCGATCCCGGATCCGATCCCACGCCTTGGTGTACGTGGCCGCGTTGCCTCGCGAGGTGCGCCCCAGCGGAGACTGGTCCACGAAGGTGACGCGCTCCACCGCCTCCAGGCCGTCCACGCCGTCGGCCTCGCCGGGCACCTCCACGTCCTTCTCGCCCAGGGCGCGTCCGAGGTGGCGGTACAGCACCTCGTCCATCAGGGTGCTCTTCCCCGAGCCGCTCGGTCCGGTGATGGCGCACAGCACGCCCAGCGGCACGCGCACGAAGACACCCTGGAGGTTGTGGGCCCGGGCGTTGCGCACCACGATCTCGCCGGTGCGCTCGCGCGGCGTGCGCTTCACGTCCTCGGTGCCCGCCAGCAGCCGGCCCGTGGGCAGATCCGCGCGCTTCGCCAGCACCTGCGGCGTCCCGTCGAAGCACAGCTTCCCACCGTGCTTGCCGGCCCCGGGCCCCAGCTCCAACACGCGGTGGGCGGAGCGGATGACGAGCGGGTCATGCTCGATGACGAGGGCGATGTTGCCCCGGGTGGCCAGCTCGGCCATGGCACCGGTGAGGGGTCCCACGTCGGCCGGGTGCAGGCCCACGGTGGGCTCGTCGAGGACGAAGAGCGCCCCCGTCAGCGACGTCCCCAGCGCCGCGGTGAGGGACACACGCTGTGCCTCACCGCCGGACAGCGTGCGCGCGGGCCGGTCCAGCGTGAGGTAGCCCAGGCCCACCCGTTCCAGATAACCCAGGCGGCCGGCCAGCTCGCGGCGCACCAGCTCGCCCTGGCCGGTGTGCGTCCGCAGGGCGTCCAGGCGCTCGCGGGCCTCGGACAGCTCCAGCCCGTGCCACGCGGCCAGATCCAGCCCGCCCACGCGCCAGGCCCGCGCGGACTCGTTGAGACGCGCGCCCTTGCAGCTCTCGCACAGCGAATAGGCGCGGTAGCGCGAGAGCAGCACGCGCACGTGCATCTTGTACGTGCGGCTCTCCATCCAGCGGAACCACGCGCGCACGCCTGGATAGACACGGCCGCCGTCGTAGTCACCCTCCCCTTCCAGCACCCGCTCCCGCTGCGCGGGGGTGAGCCGCTCCCAGGGCACGTCCAGCGGAATCCCGTGCTCGCGCGCGTAGCGGAACAGCATCTTCCGCTCCCACTCGGACGTCTTGCCCGACCAGGGACGGATGGCCCCCTTCTCCAGGCTCAGCGTCGGGTTGGGCACCACCTTGTCCCAGTCGATGCCAATGGTGCGGCCGAAGCCCCGGCACGTGGGGCAGGCGCCGGTGGGCGACTGGTAGCTGAAGAGGCCAGGCCGGGCCTGCTCGAACTCACGCGAGCACCTGGGGCACACCAGGCCCCGGCGGATGCGCCGGACGCCCGAGGGTGTGAAAGCCACCGCCTCGCCATTGCCCATCGCCCACGCCGACTCCAGCGCCGCCGTCACCCGGCTCAGCTGCGACCCGGCCAGCTTCAACCGGTCCACCACCACGTGCGCCACGCCGGCGGAGTCGGTGGCCTCGGAGGGCCGCAGCGACTCCAACTCCCGCACCTCTCCCTGCACCACCAGCCGGTGGTAGCCCTCCTTCAACAACCGCGCGCGCACGTCGAGGAACTCGGCGGTGTCCGCGATGCGCACGGGGAAGGCCACCACGGCGAGCACCTCGGGCTCGGCGGCGAGGGTGGCCCGCGCCGCCACGCCCGCGTCCGTGCGCACCGCCTCGACCTCACACGTGGGGCACACCGGCATGGCCTCACGGGTGAAGAGCGCGGACAGGTACGCCTCCACGTCGGCCAGGGTGGCCACGGTGGAGCGCGAGCTCTTCACCGGCGCGCGCCGGTCCACCGCCACGCCCGCCGCCACGGGCTCCAGGTTGTCCATCGGGGGCCGCTCCAGCCGCTCGAGGAACTGCCGGGCATACGGGCTGAAGCTCTCGACGAAGCGGCGCTGGCCCTCGGCATACAGGGTGTCCAGCGCGAGGCTGGACTTGCCGGAGCCGGACACGCCGGTGAGGCACACCAGCTCTCCCTCGGCGAGGTCCACCGACAGGGACTGGAGGTTGTGGGTCCGGGCTCCAACGAGGTGCGTCTTGTGCATGGGAGGCGCTGATTTAACGGCGGAAGTCGGGCCCGCCAACGGAATCCGTCACGTGGTGCGGGGCAGTCTGGCCACCTGCCCTTTTCCGTCCTGTCAGGACGCCTTCCATGCTCGCCAGAATCGGCCCTCCCGCGCCCGGCGACGCGCTAGCATGCTCCCCGTCTCTTCTCTCCACGAGGCAGGCAGATGAGCAGCCGAATCAACCTGCTCGCACCCGAGGTGCGGGCCAATCCCTACCCCTACTACGCCGAGCTGCGCCGCAACGCGCCCGTGAGCCAGGTGGACCCGGCGGGGTTCTGGGCCGTCTCGCGCTACGACGACCTCATCACGGTGATGAAGAACCCCCAGGTCTTCTCCTCGGAGGGCATCCGGCAGACCTACCGCCCGGCGTGGATACCCGACTACCCGCTCGCCGACTCCATGCTCGTCATGGATCCTCCGGAGCACACCCGGCTGCGGGCACTCGTCAGCCGCGCCTTCGGCCACTCCATGCTGAGCCGGATGGAGCCGCGCATCCGCGCGCTCGCGAAGGAGGCCGTCGCCGCGGTGACCCCGGGCCAGTCCATCGACTTCGTGGAGGCCTTCTCCTTCCGCATCCCCCTGGCCGTCCTCGGGGAGATGGCTGGCCTGCCCGCCTCCCTGCATCCGCGCTTCAGGCAGTGGGTGGAGGTCATCACCCACTTCACCAGCATCGGCCCCAACGACACCGCGAAGCACGAGCAGATGCGCGCCACGGTGAACGAGGCCCGGCAGTACTTCGCCGAGGTGCTGGAGGCCCGCCGCAAGGAGCCCCGTGAGGATTTGCTCAGCGATCTGCTGCGGGCCCAGGTGGATGGCGAGTCGCTGACGGAGACGGAGCTGATGGGCTTCATGTTCCTGCTCCTCGTCGCGGGGCTGGAGACCACCGTGCACCTGCTGAGCCTCAGCCTCATGCGGTTGCAGGAGGAGCCGGAGCTGCTGGCCCGGCTGCGCGCGGACGTCTCGCTCATCCCCCGCTTCGTCGAGGAGGCGCTGCGTCTGCACTGCCCGGCGCATGGAATCGTGCGGATGACCACCCAGGAGGTGGAGCTCGGCGGCGCGCGCATCCCCAAGGGGGCGCGGCTGCTGCTCATGATCGCCTCGGGCAACCGCGACGAGGCGCACTTCCCCGATCCCGATCGCTTCGACATGGATCGCCCCAACCCGCAGAATCTTCCCTTCGGCTACGGAGCCCACTTCTGCCTGGGTGCCCACCTGTCTCGGATCGAGACCCGGGTGGCCCTGGAGGAGCTGCTCGCCCGCTTCGTCCGGCTGACTCCCGGGGACGGAGAGGTGAAGTGGAACTCCTCGCTGATCATCCGAGGCCCCATCCGGCTCCCCCTGGTGGCGCACACGGAGTGAGGTGGAGTCCGGTCGCCCGCCCTGCCTCCATCGGGCCGCTCCCGGCCCCGTACCTGCCCGGTCCCACCGGCGTGTCCATGCTGTAGGGAAGCAGGAGACCCGCCATGATGACCGTCGACACCGATCTCACCACTGCTCGGGCAGTCGCCGCCCGGGCAGCACCCGCTCTCGCCATCCTGGAAATGCCGGGCCGCCAGGGGGTCGGCTTCGTGGTCTCCCCGGAGGGCTACCTCGTCACCAACCTGCACGTCGTGGCGGGCGCCGACGAGGTCCACGTCGTGCTCGCCGACGAGCAGTTCCTCCAGGTGCAAGAGGTGATCGCCCTGGACGAGAAGCGGGACCTGGCCGTGCTGCGGCTGCCCTCGCACGAGGTGGAGCCGCTGCGGCTCGCGCCCGAGTCCCACCCGGGTGAGGGGGACGCGCTCTTCATCCTCCTGCCCGCTGGCGGGGGCATGCTGGGGTTGATGGAGACGCGGGTCCACGCCGTGCAGGTGCTCGACGAGTCCCTCACCTTCCTGGAGCTGGAGGCCGCGCTCCCCGAGGACGCCTCGGGCGGTCCGGTGCTGGATGCCTCGGGCGCGCTGGTGGGCGTGGCCACCTGCGCCTTCGCGGACGGGCGGCCCGTCACCATCGTCATCCCCTCGCGCTACCTGCTGCCGCTGCTCTCCCAGCCCGAGTCCCAGCCCCTCTCCGCGCTCGCCCTGGCGAAGGCTCCGGCCCCCCGCCAGCGACAGGTGCCCACGCACCCGCTCTCCCTGTTGGAGGGCAGCCCCACGGATGGCATCGAGGAGATCGCCCTCGCCATCATGCAGGCCATCCAGCTCGGCGCTCCCGCCTACAACCGCGGAGACCCCGAGGGCTGCTACCGCCTCTATGCACGCGCGGCCGAGCGGATCCTCCAGGAACGCCCGGATTGTCCCGGCGCGCTGACGGCCCTCCGCGCCGGACTCCAACGCTGCGCGGAGCACGAGGACGACATGGACGCGTGCGCCTGGGCCCTGCGTGACACCTTCGACGGGCTCCTCCATGTCATCGACCGCTGGCTCCAGGCCCAGGCCGCCTTCGCGCGCATGGCGGCTCCCAAGTCGTACCTCCAATAAAGCGCTTCCCAACTCCACGGAATCCGTCCAATCCAGGACATCCCGGGCAGCTCGGAGGCGCTCTCCCCGGGAGGGGAATCTCGCCCCGTCAGGACAGCCGCTGGCTCGTAGTAAGACGGCCGGAGCACGATGACCCCCCGTCCCGGAGAGGAGCACATGCGAGCCCTGTTCGTGCCGTCTGGCAACCACGCGCCCTCGCCCGTTGAGACGCTGCTGCGGCAGTTGGGATGGACGCCGACGCGGGCCTCCAATGACGAAGCCGCCATCGTCGCCTTCCGGCGGGCCCCCTTTCCGCTGGTGCTGCTCGAAGTGGATGGGGGAGACAGGCTCGTGCTCGTCCGGGCACTCCGGGCCTGCCCGCGTGGCATGCAATCCTCCATCCTCCTGCTGGCGAGACCCGAGCAGCTGGGCCAGTTGCAGCCGCTGCTCGACGCCGGGGCCGATGACTTCCTGCTGCTGCCCCTGGACGAGGCCACGACCGCGCTCCGGCTGCGGCTCGCCGAGCGCCGTTCCGCGGAGCGCCCGGAGCCATTGCCGGAGGACTTCGAGTTGGACGGGCTGTGCGCGGTGCTGCTGCGGGAGAGCCCGGTGCCCACCTGCATCACCACGCGCGAGAGCGGTGCCTTCGTGGAGGTGAACGACGCCTGCGCGCGGCTGTTTGGCTACTCGCACGAGGAGATGCTCTGGCGCAGCGCGAAGGAGCTGAACCTGTGGGAGACCCCCATCGAGCACGATCGGCTCTCCGCGCTCTTCCGGGAGCAGGGGGTGCTGCGCGGGGTGGAGTCGCGCGTGCGCACGAAGGGTGGGGAGATCCGCGACGTGCTCGTCTTCACGGGCATCGCGGAGTACGCGGGCACACCCCACATCGTGACCATGTTCCCGGACGTCACCGAGCGCAAGCAGCTGCAGGCACGGCTGCTGCTGACGGACCGGATGGCCTCGGTGGGCACGCTGGCGGCGGGCGTGGCGCATGAGATCAACAACCCGCTGGCCTACGTCACGGCGAATCTCGGCTACGCGCACGAGGAGCTGGCCCGGACGCTGGAGCACTGGCCCGCGGAGCCGGCGGAAGCACTCCCCTCCCCGGCGCCGCTGAAGTCGGTGGCCACCGCGCTCGTCGAGGCGCTGCAGGGCGCGGACCGGGTGCGGACCATCGTCGGAGACCTCAAGACGTTCTCCCGGGAGACGCAGGAGCCGCTCCGGGCGGTGGACGTGAAGAAGGTGCTGGACTCCACGCTCAGCCTGGCCTCCGGGGAGATCCGCCACCGGGCGCGGCTGGTGAAGGAGTACGGGGACGTGCCACCGGTGCTCGGCAACGACTCACGCCTGGGCCAGGTGCTGCTCAACCTGCTGGTCAACGCCACCCAGGCCATCCCCTCCGACGGCGACGCGGACCACCATGAGATTCGCGTCACCACGCGCCTGAGCGCGCCAGGGCGGGTGTCGGTGGAGGTCTCCGACACGGGCACGGGCATCGCGCCCGAGCTGCTGGGCCGCGTCTTCGATCCCTTCTTCACCACCAAACCGCCAGGGGTGGGCACCGGGCTGGGGCTGTCCATCTGCCACAACCTCATCACCGCCATGGGCGGGGAGCTCCACGTCCACAGCGACCTGGGGCGGGGCAGCACCTTCCAGGTGGTGCTCCCGGTGGCCACCACGCCACCGCTACGGGAGTCACCCGCTCCGGTGACCCTGCCCACGGCCCTCACGGGAGGGCCACGAGGCCGCGTGCTGGTGATCGACGACGAGCCCCTGCTGTGCTCGGCGGTGGAGCGCATCTTGAGACCCCACCATGACGTGGTGCTCACCACGCTGGCGGCCGAGGTGCTCCCCCTGCTGGAGGCGGGAGAACGCTTCGACCTCATCCTGTGCGATCTGATGATGCCGCGGATGAACGGGATGGACTTCCACGCGGCGCTGCACCGGCTGCGCCCGGATCTCACCGGCCGCGTCATCTTCCTCACCGGTGGCGCCTTCACCCCACAGGCGAAGGACTTCCTCGAGCGGGTCCCCAATCGCCGGGTGGAGAAGCCCTTCAACGCGCGTGCCCTGCTGGCGGTGACGCACGAGGTGCTCGCCGCCGTGGGTTGAGCAGGGCCCGCGAGGGCTCACTCCGTGGGCGATCCGCGCCACTCCACGCGGTAGAGCGTCAGCGCCTCCTGCTTGCCCTTCACCAGCGTCGGAGGCAGGGGCGAGACGGGAATGGACCGCTCCACCCAGCGCTCGAGGGTGGTGTGGGTGAGGCAGATCTCCCCCGCTCCGGCGGCGGAGCACACCCGGCTCGCGACGTTGGTGGCGTCGCCGATGGTGGCGTACTGCACGTACTGCTCGGAGCCGATGTTGCCGGCCGCCACCCGGCCCGTGTTGAGGCCCACGTGGACCTGGATCTCCGGCCGGCCCTGGGCCCGCCAACGCTCGTTCAACCCGGCCAGGGCCTGCTGCATCTCCACCGCCGCGCGCACGGCCCGGTCGACATCGTCGGCGTGCGCGAACGGCGCCCCCCATACCGCCATCAGCGCGTCACCGATGTACTTCTCCAACGTCCCCTCGTGCCGGAAGACGATCTCCGCCATCACCGGGAAGTATTCGTTGAGCAGGTCCACCACCTGCCGGGGCTCGAGCGTGGAGGACAGGGCGGTGAACTGGCAGATGTCCGCGAAGAGGATCGTCACCTCCGTCTCGATGACCTCCAGGGGCGCGCTGCGCGTGAGCTGCAGCTTCTTGAGGGTGGCCGGGGGGAAGAAGCGCAGATAGGTATTGCGCAGCACGGCCTCCTCCTCGATGCGCTGGCGGAGGAGCGAGTTGTCGAGCGCGATGGCGGCCTGGTTGGCGAAGGCGGTGAGGAACTCCAGGTCCTCCTCGGAGAAGCCGTGGGGCCGCGAGAGGTTGTCCACGTACAACACCCCCAGCAGCTCGTCCCGGGGCTTGAGCGGGGCGCACATGGACGAGCGGATGGACTGCTGGAAGACCGAGTCGGCATTGCCCAGGCGCGGATCCACCCGGGCGTCGGAGAAGAGCGCCGCCACGCTGTGCGTGCGCACGTAGTCGACGATGTGCTGGCTGTAGAACTGGCCGGAGGGAAGCTCCCCTGTCAGGGACTTCGCCACCCGGGGACGCAGCTGGCCGCTGGAGGGATCCACCAGGAGCACGGCCGCCCGGTCCACCTGCATGATCTGGAAGACGAGTTGCAGCACGCGCTCCATCAGCGCGTCGATGGAGTCGGGCGAGGAGAGGAGCTGGCTCACCTTGAGCAGCACCTGGAGCTTGTCCCGGGCCCGGTCCTCCGCGCGCCCGTGCTTCACCTTCAGGGCGGTGGTGCTCCCGGGCTCGGGCATCGCTTCCAGCAGATCGACCATCGAGGCGGGAGAGAACCGGGTCTGGAGCGCCTGGACCTGCGTCGGCAGCAGATCCAGGGCGACCTCACGGGAGAGGGGCACGAGCTTGAAGCGCACCTCGCCACACTGGAAGATCTCTCCCCCGAACAGCTCGCAGCGTTGGATGCGCAGGTCGTTGACGAACGTCCCGTTCTTGCTGTCCAGGTCGATCAGGAAGAGGCGCTCACCCTCGCGCTGCAGCAGCGCGTGCCGCCGCGACAGGCTCTTGTGAAGCACGCAGATGGAGCTCTCCTTCGTACGCCCGATCGTGACGGCGTCGTCGGAAAGCTCGAAGACCTGCTCATCCAGCTGGCCCGGATTCATGATGAGCTGCATGACCGGGAACGTTAGCATCCGGACAGCCGCTCCTCGTAACAACCTCGTGGGCCCCCCCAGCCCGGACCCTCAGCGGGAGAAGAAGCTCCGGAGGACGGAGATCATCGCCGCCACGTCCGCCGCGGCGGCCATCTCGCGGATGGAGTGCATGGACAGCATGGGGCTGCCCACGTCCACGGTGCGGATACCCAGCTCACCCGCGGTGATGGGACCGATGGTGCTGCCACACCCCAGGTCCGTCCGGGTGACGAAGTTCTGCGGCGTCACCCCCGCCTCGCGGCAGCACAGGGCGAACCAGGCCCAGCTCTCGCCATCGGTGGCGTAGGACTGGTTGACGTTGGACTTGATGACCGGGCCCGCCCCCAGCAGCGGCTGGTGCTTGGGCTCGTGCATGGAGGCGTAGTTGGGATGCAACGCATGCGCCATGTCCGCCGACACCAGGAACGAGTGGCGGATGGCCCGGTGGAACGAGTCCCGCTTCCCGTCCGAGTGCGCCAGGGTGATGCGCTCCAGCAGATCTTTCAGGAAGGGGGACGCGGCGCCCTGGGCACTGGTGCTGCCGCACTCCTCGTGGTCGTACAGCACGACGCCGCACGTGGCCTCGCTCGGCCCCGTCTTCGCCAGCAGCGCGGACAGGCCGGAGTGGCTGCTGGCCAGGTTGTCCAGGCGCGGCGCGTGGAGGAACTCACCGAAGGCGCCGGAGCGGATGGAGGGCTGCGTGTCGTAGAGGCACAGATCGAACCCGAGGATGTCGCCCGGCTCCACCTGGGTGCCACCCCGGGCCAGCTCCTCGACGAGCATCGCCTTGAGGTCCAACGCGCCCGAGCGCTCCAGGGCGAGCACCGGCACCAGGTGGTCCTGGGCGTTGAGCTTGAGGCCGTCGGTGTTGACGGAGCGGTTGAGGTGGATGGCGAGGTTGGGGATGCGCAGCAGGGGGCGGCGGAAGTCCACCAGGTGGTGCGCGAGGCGGCCGTCCTTCGCCGTCACCAGGCGGCCGGCGAGGGACAGGTCCCTGTCCAGCCAGGTGCTGAAGAGGACGCCGCCGTACACCTCGACCCCGAGCTGGTGGTAGCCGGAGCGCTGCACCTGCGCGTTGGGCTTGAGGCGCAGGTTGGGCGAGTCGGTATGGGCGCCCACCAGGCGGAAGCCGGCGCGGTCCACGGGTGTGGTGCCCAGGTGGAAGGCGGCGATGCTGGTGTCCCCGCGGGTGACGTACACCTTGTCGCCGGGCTTCAGGTCCCAGGACTCGCGCTCGTCCAGGGCGCGGTAGCCCTGGGCGGTGAGGCGGCGGATCGTCTCGCGCACCGCGTGGTAGGGCGTGGGCGAGGCGTCGATATAGGCCAGCAGGTCGTTGGCGGCGGCATCGGTATCGGAGGGAATCATCGCCTCCAGGCTAGCGCCGCCGCCGGGGCCCGCCACAGGAAACGCGGGGCCCCCGCCGGGGAGTGTCTACCTGGCGGGCTGGGACGGAGGCGTGGAGGCCTGGGCGTCCCCCGCGGGCTCCACCCCCTGGTACACCGCCGGCAGAGAGGCGGACACCGTGCCCACGTAGAAGATGCCGTGGTAGCCCTGCCCGTTGCGGCCGTCGAAGAGGTGCACGAAGTAGCGCTCCCCGTTGTCCTGGCCCTTGGCCGGCTTCACGCCACAATCCAGCTTCTGCTGCCCGTCCACGGCGCAGATCCACGCCGTGCCGCTCTTGTAGGCGATGTCCAGCGAGAACACCCTCGGCAGCCGCTCCGCCACGCGCAGGCCCATGGGGCGGTAGTCCGCGCTCCACGGCAGCCCCTTCACCTGACGGGGGTGGAGGTTGCCGCTGAGCACCAGCACCGCCCGCTTGGAGGCGCCACCGGCCATCTCCAACACCGTCTTCGCCATGGCCTCCTCACGCGCCTCTCCGTCGAGGGCCGGGTGATCAAAGGCGAAGACCTCCACGTCCAGCCCCTGGCCGCGCAGCTTGCGCAGGGACTCGATGAGCCAGACCACGGCCTCGCTGTTGCGGCCATCCGGGTACGGGCTGCGCCAGAAGGAGCTCTCCATCAGCTTCGCCCAGTCCTCCGGCCTGCCCGCGCTGGACAGGAAGGTCCGGAGCCGCTCCTGGTTCTCCACCGGCACCTCCAGGCCCACCGTCACGGGGATGCCCTGGAGGAGCGCCTGGCACGTCCCCTGGGAGACGAAGTGCGGCACCTGCTGCGTGCCGTGCAGCTCGCCCATCAGCACCACGTTGCCGGGGCGCACCACCTTGCCCAGCCCCAGGATGGGCACGCCGCACTCGATGTCGGCCTCCCGCGTCACCTTCACCTCGGGCGTGTCGCTGGACTTCCTCGCATTCTGGGCGAGCACCGGAGAGAGCTTCCGGAACAGCTTCCACTCCATCACCAGGTCCCGGGCGGTCTGCTGGGACTGGCCCTGGACGGCGGCATCACCGCCCGCCTGCCGCAGCGACTCCGTGAGGGCCGCCTCGCTGCCGAAGCCCGTGGGGTTGTCCTGGGTGCGCCCATCCACGCTCCAGACGATCTGACTCCCCGGGGCCTTCAGCGCCGTGTTGGCGCTGCGAGTCTGCCGGGTGATGACCACCTTGCAACCGCGGGGGCCCTCGGGCTGGGCGACGACCAGGTAACGGTGCCAGTAGCCGGCGATCCGCGAGCCGACGAACTCCTCGCGCCACTCCGTCTCCAGCGAGGCCACGCCCTCGGTGTCCCGGACGGTGAAGCCGTTCGACGCGAACCAGGCGCGCACCTGGGGCCAGACCTCTTCGACGGGCTGCGCGTAGACGGCCTCCTCGTCCGGGGCGAAGTCCACGAACCGTGACGAACACCCCGACAACGCCGCGAGCAACAACAGGCAACCGAAGGCCATCCGCCTCATTCGAAGTCCTCCCAGACGATTCCAGCGCGCGGACATAGTGCCTGGAATCGCGGGGTTTTTCGCGCTCCCCGGCCTACCCGCCCCCACCCTGGCCAAGCTCCTCCAGCAGCCTGCGGGCGTTGTAGACGTCGCGCAGCCCCTCGACGATGCCCTGGCTGTGGACGGACACGGTGCGGTTGACGGACTCGTCGAACCCGTACTCTCCGCCCAGGGACTGGATGTTGCCGTCGAACACGATGCCGACGATCTCCGCGTCCTTGTTGAAGATGGGCGAGCCCGAGTTGCCCCCGATGATGTCGTTGGTGGACACGAAGTCGAACGGCGTCTGGAGCTCCAGGCGGGTCCTGGCCTGGACCCAGGAGGCGGGCAGGCGGAAGGGATCCTCGCCGGTGGCGCGCTCATAGAGGCCGGCGAACCGCGTGAAGGGCTCCACCGTCCTTCCCTCCTCCACGTAGCCCTTCACCTGACCGAAGGACAGACGGAGCGTGAAGGTGGCATCCGGATAGGCGCTGGTGCCGTAGGCCTCGAAACGGGCGCGGGCGATCAGCTCGCCGTTCCTGTCGAAGACGGACGCCACCTGCTGCTCGTAGCGGTCGCGGATGGCGCGAGCCTCCTCATCGAGGGAGCGGACGAGCTCCAGCATCGGATCCTTCGAGGCACGCAGGGCCTCCGGACCACCCTGGTAGAGCTGGCGGCGGACCTGGGGGCTGGCCAGCTTCGTACCGGCCACCAGCTTGCGCGCGAGTGCCTCCGGCGACTGCTTGCCCAGCACCTTCTTCACCACGGGGTCATCCGGCCCGAGCTGCTCGCGCAGCTTCGTCAGATAGAAGGAGAGCAGCGCCTCCTCCAGCTGGGGATAGACGGGGGCGGGGCTGAAGAGCACCTGCTCCAGCTGGGGCCTGCGCGCCTCGGCGTACTCCTCCAGCCGTTGCTCGTTGGGTTTGGAGCGCTCCTCGGCCGAGCGGATGAGCAGACGCGCGTAATCGAAGAGGTCCGACTCCGCCCCGGCGCGCTGCTCCAACAACCGCAGCCGGATGCGCATGTCGCGCAGCACGTCCGTGGCCCGGGCGATCTCGTCCCAGGCCTGGCCAAAGCGCTTCTGCCGCCCGGGCTCCGCCTTCACCCAGTCGCGCAGCTTCTGCTCCTCGGCCACCTTCTTCGCGAAGAAGTCCCGATCGACGAGCGCCTCGCGCCGGCCCACCTGGGCCTTGTACGAGTTCTCCATCTCGAGCTTGAGGGCATTGGCGATGCGGGAGAGCTCCGGCCCCCGTTTCTGGAACTCGTTGAGCAGTCCGCGCAGCTCGGCCAGGACGAGGAGGCGCTCGGGCACGGAGTAGTCGCGCTGGAAGAGGAGCTGGGCCACCGTGGCCAGGCGCGAGGTGCTGCCCGGGTGCCCGGCCACGAAGGTCAGCTCGCCCTCCTGGGCGCCCTTCGGGGACCAGCGGAGCCAGTGGTCCAGCTTCGCCGGCTTGCCGTCCTGGTACACGCGCACGAAGGACACGTCATAGGCGTAGCGGGGGAACTCGAAGTTGTCCGGGTCTCCGCCGAAGAAGGCAATGGCCTCCTCGGGGGCGAACACCAACCGCACGTCCTGGAAACGCTGGTACTTATAGAGGTTGTACATGCCGCCCTGGTACAGCGTCACCACGTCACAACGGACGTCGGTAGCGGTGGCGCACGCCTTCTCCAGCCGGGCGATCTCCGCCCGCTGCGCATCTCGGAAGGCCGCGCCCTCCTTGCCCTGCGTGGCCTTCGTCACCGCCTCGGTGACGTCGGAGATCTCCAGCAGCTTGTTGACCTCCATGGCCGGGCACTGCCGCTCCTGCTGGGCGGTGGCCGCGTAGAAGCCCTTCGCGATGTAGTCGCTCTTCGCGGTGGAGAGCTGCTGGACGCAATCGCTCACACAGTGGTGGTTGGTCATCACCAGCCCGTTGGGAGACACGAAGCTGGCCGAGCACCCACCGGCGAGGCGCGCCGCGGAGAGCCGGACCTTCTCCAGCCACGCCTTGTCCGGCGCGAAGCCATACCGCGCCTTCACCACGTCCGCGGGAAAGTTGTTGAAGGTCCACATGCCCTCGTCGGCCCGGGCGAGCCCGGCCACGAGCAGCAGGAGGACGGCGAGCAGCCGTGTCATTCAGGTCTCCTTCGAGTCAATCCCGGAGACCCTACTCCATCCGTCCACGCGCTTGGGCCGCTCTTCTAATGACTCTCACGCCCCACTTGCCCCGGGGGATGCACGACCGATGTGTAGAATTACAGTGTAATGGATTGAGCAGGTTCCGTCCGTCCACCTGCCCAGCATGCAGGCGTCGGGGTCCTGTGTTGAGTGCAAAATATATTTGATGGATGCTCGGGCAGACCGGTCGGACGACCGAGCGCACCGTCATCGAGCAGGAGCTCACGACTCACAGCACATGCAAGACCTCTCCGAACGCCAGGGCGATGAGCCCGGATTGGCGCAACGGGAGGGCTGTATCGACAAAGTCCAACATCTCATACCGGCCGCCCCACGCGGATCGGCATTTCCCTGTCTGTCTTCAACTCTTCTCGGGAGCCCCCTACGTGAAGAAAACCCTTCTCCTGGCTGGAACATTTCTCATCCTCGGCGTCGCTGCTTGCGGAGCGCCCGATACCGAAGAAGCCATCGAGGGACCCTCCCAGACGTTGGAGACAGCCACCGCGGCGCTGACCACGCAGAACTGCTCGCAGCTCTCCGTCATCTCGGTGATCGCCAGCGGAAATGATGGCAACGTGCCGGCCAACACGCTCGATGATCGGCTCGATACGCGCTGGAGCAACCTTGGCAGGGATTCGTGGATCGACTTCGACCTGGGCGCCGAACGCTCCGTCTCGGGCGCGGCCATCGCCTGGCATCAGGGAGATCAGCGCATCAATGACTTCACCCTGCACGTCTCCACGGACGGGATGAGCTACACCCAGGTCTACACCGGCAAGAGCAGCGGCACGACGACGGCGGCGGAGACGTACTCCTTCGCCGCGCGAACCGCGCGCCGCCTGCGCATCTACTTCAAAGGCAACACCGTGAATGACTGGGCGAGCATCGCCGAGGTCCGCGCATGCGGGACGTCCATCACCAGCTCTGGCGTGGTGTGGCGCGGCGACTTCGAGACGGGCGACCACTCCCAGTGGACCCGCGCGCAGATGGTCAGCGCGGACCGGCTGCAGGTGGTGTCCTCGCCGCTGCGCCAGGGCCGCTACGCCCTCAAGGCCACGGTGCGCCAGGGCGATGATCCCATCAACGCCAGTGGCAACCGCAACGAGCTGGTGAGGATGACCCGCGAGCCGACGGGCTCGGAGTACTACTACAAGTTCAGCACGATGTTCGCCTCGGACTTCCCGAGTGTGAAGACCTGGCAGCTCTTCACCCAGTGGCACCACGAGGGCGGCAGCGGCTCACCGCCAGTGGAGTTCTACGTCTACAGCGAGGAGATACGGCTGAACATCGGCGGCGATCCTGGCGTCATCGTGTGGAAGACCCCGTTGGTTCGCTCACAGTGGCAGGACTTCATCCTCCATGTGAAATGGTCGCCCGACCCGAGCGTCGGCTTCGTCGAGCTGTACCACAACGGCAAGCTCGTTCTGCCCAAGCGCTACATCGCCACCCAATACTCCGGGATGGTCAATTACCTGAAGGTGGGTCTGTATCGCAGTGACACCATCACGCAGGTGGGCACCGTCTATCACGACGGTTGGACCATGGCCCGCAACCTCTCGGACGTCCTGTAGCCAGCCCCATCCCGCCTCGACCGTGGGGCAGGCGCTCTGCCTCACGGGTCATGGGAACCGCAAACACCGCCCTGAAGAGCAACCCTTAATCATAGACATCCGGCTTTCCGTGTCCGACACGATTTCAATCAAGCCGAAATATGATGTTGCCTTCTTTACTGCGGGCCTACCTCCGAGGAGAGTATGCGGGACCTCACCCATGATGTGGTAACCCCACTGCAAGGCGGCCGGCATGCTCGTTTCAGGCTCTCAGACCCCTTCCTGCGCCTCGCTGCGCATTCTCAAGGACGCGGCCCGTGCTCCGGATGCGGCGGCATTGCGTCCCCACATCCGGCATCACTTCCAGGCGCTGCTCTCGGACAGGGGTGACTGGAACCTCTCCATCTACGACCTGGCCTGGGTGCTCTGCTGCGACTTCTTCAACGAAGAGGACAAGCGGAAGAACCTCGCCCTGCTGCTCGACGCGCAGCACGCCGATGGCGGCTGGGGAGATCCCAGCTACATGCCGCACTCGGCGCTCGTGGACACCCTGGCGGCCACCATGGCGCTGGTGCGCGTGGGCCAGCCGCTCCCCAGGCACCGGGAGCTGGAGGCCCGCGTCGAGGCGCTGATCATCGCCTGTCACGACTACCCCCACCATGACACGGTGGCCTTCGAGCTCGTGGCCCCCAAGCTGCTCAAGTGGCTGGAGCGCAACCAGTGCACCTTCCCGCTCAGCGCCCGGTCCCGCGAGTTCATCGAGACGTTGGATCGCAAGGGAGACATGAAGCTGGGCAAGCTGCGGCAGCTGGGCCCGCTGTTCGATCCGGGCAGCACGCTGAGCTACACGGCCGAGCTCGCTGCCCTCACTCCCGGGCTCGTCGATGACGTGGGCCAGCTCCCGCGGACGATGCTGCCCAATGGGGCCATCGGCCTGTCTCCGTCCGCCACCGCCGCCACCATCCTCCTGCTCACCGAGCAGGGGCGCGAGGTCCCCAGCGGCCTCTACCAGTACCTGCGCGACACCTTCGAGGACTACCAGCGGACGGGCTTCCCCAACCTGCACCCCATCGTCACCTCGCGGCGGCTGTGGAACGTGCGCCCCTGGCTGGTGTCCGGCAACATCTTCGATCTGGTCCGGGACGAGACCATCCTTCCCCTGCTGACGCGCATCTACCAGGAGACGAACATCGACGAGCTGGGCCGCGTCTCGTGGGACACGAACAACGCCGACCTGCCGGACCTGGATGACACCGCGGTCGCGTTTGCCCTCTACTCCGTGCTCGTCAAGGCGGGGGTGCGCGACCTCAAGCCCATGACGAGCGCCAGCCTCCAACGGTTCCAGCGCAAGAACGGCACCTTCTTCTGCTACCCGTACGAGCTCCACCCGTCCCCCTCCGCCCTGCTCCACTCGGTCATGTCCATGGACCTGGCCGCGGGCACGTTCGAGGAGGCCTTCACCAGCCAGCCCGTCAACCAGGAGATCCTCCGCAGCCTGCTGGAGCAGTTGGATCCCCAGGACTTCGACTTCGATCAGCTCAACCACGACAAGTGGCACGCCACGTGGACCTACGGCGTGCAGAAGTGGCTGAGCCTGCGCTCCATCCTCTTCACCTACCCGGAGCGGGTGCGGCAGATGCTGACCGAGGTGGAGAACCGGACGAAGCAGGGCGGCTGGGGGCAACAGGAGCCCACCCTGGAGGAGACCGCCTATGTCGCGTCCGGTCTGGCCACCCTGCTGAAGTACGAACCGGAGCTCCTGCCCAACGAGACGGAGAAGGTCCGGGAGCTCATCCGGGGCTCCCTCCGCTTCCTCGTCCAGGAGCTGCAACGGCCGCAAGTCGAGCTGCCGGCGCTGTGGATCTCCAAGAACATGTACGCGCCCCGTTTCCAGGTCGCCTCGGCCGTGCTGGATGCGATGTACGGCGCGATGACGCTCCGCTGAGTCCCTGGGACATCCCGGGTGGCCCGTTGGAACGGGACCACCCGGTTCCTCTCACCCCAGGCAGTCCGCGAGGTACCAGAGCAGGGCGGTCCCGAGGCTGAAGGGCACGGCGAGGTCGGCGGTGCCCGTGGAGGAGAGCGCCACCGCGTCCGAGGACAGGAGCGGAACGGTGGCGGCCACCACGAACGTGGCGCCAAGGAGGAGCAGGCGCTGCACGGGCCGCGGGCGCCGGGGCAGGCGCTGGAGCAATCGCTCCTGGAAGCCATCGTCCGGGAGACCGGAGGGAAGCTGCCGCTGGAGCAGCGAATCGAGCCAGGCCTCGTCATCGTGGCGGTTCATGGGACCTCCTCGAGCTGTCGGCGCAGCTTCTCCTTCGCGCGCGCGACATGGGTCTTGAGCGTGCCCAGGGGACAGTCGAGGACGACCGCCGCCTCCTCATGGGTCAGCTCGTTGGCATAGGTGAGCACGAGTGCGGCCCGCTCGCGGGGCTTGAGGGAGGCGAGCGCCCGCTCCAGATCGTACCGTTCCAGGAACGTGTCCGGCAGGAGGAGCCCGGCGCTCCCCTCCTCCAGGGCGGGAGGCTCCGGTGGAACGTCGCGGCTGCCCCGGTCGTGGCTGAAGTACACGTTGCAGGCGATACGGTAGAGCCAGGAGGAGAACTTCGCGCCCCCCCGGTACCCCCTCAGTCCCCTGAGGGCGCGCAGGAAGGTCTCCTGCGCCAGGTCGTCCGCCTGTGCCACGTCCCCCCCGGTCAGCCGGCGCAGCAGGCCACGCACCGCGGACTGGTGCCGGGCCACCAGCTCGCCGAACGCGCGCCGGTCGTCCCGCACGAGTACCCGTGTGATGAGCTCGGCGTCCGAAGGGGCTTCAGGAGGGGAGGACATGGGCCGTGGGGGTTACAGCTGGGGCTCCGGCGAGAGCTCGGACGCCAGGGGACCCCGGCCTCGCTGCAGCCGCCAGACGAGCAGGTGCCCCACGCCGATGAGGAAGAGCGTCACCCCGGCGCCCCAGGCCCCGTCCGAGTCAGGGAGGGCCCCCAGGAAGATCGTCAGCCCCACGCCCGCCGTGGACAGGATGATTCCCCGCCGCAGATCGGACGGCTTGCGCTTGGGCGGCGGCGCGAGCAGCCCGGGGGGAATCTCCGCCCCCTTCTCCACCATCATGCGCACCGTCTCATGGAGATGACGGCTCTTGCGGTTGTTGGCCACCAGCCATGCCAGGAAGCCCACCAGCAGGCAGCTGAAGAGGCTCACGCTGACGAGGTAGGGGCCGGGATCGACATCAGCGTTGGACATCCGACGATGCTCGCGCGCCTGGAGCAGCTCGAAGAGCTGGTCGGAGCTGAGCCGCCCTTCTGGATCGATCCGCCGCGCCTGCTCCTCCAATTGCTGGATATCCGCCTCCAACGCCTGGCGCTGGGCGTCGAGGTCCTTCCGGCGGGCCTCCAGCTCCTGGCGCTGCGCTTCGAGCCGAGGGGAGCGCGGCATGGGGGGAGGAGGCGGCGTGGAGGGGGCGGCGGGGGTTTCGGCCTCGGGTACGGACTGGGCCCGCGCCTCTCCCGCGAGGGTGGCCAGGAGGCAGAGGGTGAGCAGCTGGAACTTCATGAAGGACTCCTTCCGTCGGTTTTCTGGGCGTTAGGACTCCCGGCCCCGGCCACTTGGATTCAGCCCTGGATTTTTTCCGCGCGGAACCCACCCACGCCGGATTCCACCCCCCGGGTAGCAACTCTCTCCGTGAACCACGGATAATCCGGCCATGGACCCGATTGGCCGCCGCCCCGTTGCCGTCAAGCTGCCCTCCCAACCCGCCCGGACCGAGTCCGCGCCCGCAGCGCCCACGGCGGCCGCCGCCCGGGAGGTGGGCCACGCCCTGAAGAGTGGCTTCGAGGCGGTGGGGGCGAAGGCCACGGCCCTGGCCACCGTCGGCACCTGGCGGGGCCCGGCGGACTCGGAGGTGGGGCGTGCCATCAACGGCATGCTCGAGCGCCTCAAGAAGTGCGACATCACCATCAAGGGTGACACGCCGGAGAGCCTCTTCCGCCGGGCCATCCTGGACAACAAGCACGTGACGAACGAGCAGCTGCTCGCCATGTCCAGGGTGACGCTGGACAAGCTGGACTCCGGCCCGGAGACGCGGAAGAAGGTGCTGGAGAAGATTCCGAATGCCCGGGAGCTGCCCGTGCACAAGTTCACGGTGGCCATGCTGTCGGCGGCCACGGGCATCGACGCCCAGAAGCTGTCCGAGGCCTGCCCGGACCTGGGGATGACGGGCGCGCCGAACACCCCGCTCCTCTACGCGGCCAAGGGCGAGGGCATGCAGCGCTCCACGGCCCTGCACGACTTCACGGACTACCTGCGAGGGGCCGGCATCAAGGGGCTCAACAAGGCCGTCTGGGGTGTGGAGAACCGGGTGCTCTCGGCCGCCGTCAGCGCACTGGGCGGCGGTCGCTACTAGCGGTTAACCTGCCGTTTCATGGGAGAACCCAACGGCCGGCTCATCCAGACGCTCATCGACGCGCGCAAGCACCACTGCTTCCCTCCGGACGTCCGCCACGCGGCCCCGGAGTTCATCGACAAGGTGCTCGCGCTCCTCTTCCCCCACTTCTCCAAGCGGCTGGACTGTAGCGCGGTCGCGGTGCGCTCCGAGGTGGCGGTGGTGGAGGCGGTGCTGACGCGGACGTTGGAGACGCTCGCGTCGCGCTACCAGGGCCTCGCACCGGACCTGCCCGGCCGCTTCATGGAGCAACTCCCGGAGATCTACGCCTTTCTGCGCCAGGACGCTGAGGCCATCTTCGAGGCGGACCCCGCGGCGCGCAGCGTGGACGAGGTCATCCTCACCTACCCGGGCTTCTACGCCATCGCCATCTATCGGATCGCCCACGCGCTGCTCGGCCTGGGCTTCCCGTTGCTGCCCCGGCTCCTCACCGAGCTGGCGCACCAGCGCACGGGGGTCGACATCCACCCGGGGGCGACCATCGGGCGGCGCTTCGTCATCGACCACGGCACGGGCGTGGTGATTGGAGAGACGACCGTCATCGGAGACCGGGTCAACATCTACCAGGGCGTCACCCTGGGCGCCCTACAGGTCCAGAAGGATCTGGCGGACAAGAAGCGCCACCCGACCCTGGAGGACGATGTGGTGGTGTACGCGAACGCCACCATCCTCGGAGGCCAGACGGTGGTGGGCCGCGGCAGCGTCATCGCCGGCAACGCCTTCATCACCCACAGCATCCCCCCCGAGTCCGTCGTCAGCCGGCGCAGCGAGGTCCGCCCGCGACATGGGGGTGCGGAATTCGACGAACTCGAGTATCACATCTGATATAGCAGAGGTCCATCTGCCGCAGCAGACATTCCTCAGCGAGGCCCACGACCCATGAAGGCGAACAACATCCTGGAGACGATCGGCAACACGCCGCACGTCCGTGTCAACCGGCTCTTCCCCGCCAGCGTCGAGGTGTACATCAAGCTGGAGCGGGCCAACCCGGGCGGCAGCATCAAGGACCGCATCGGCCTGGCGATGATCGAGGACGCCGAGAAGCGGGGCGTGCTGAAGAAGGACAGCGTCATCATCGAGCCGACGTCGGGCAACACGGGAATCGGCCTGGCGATGGTGGCGGCGGTGAAGGGCTACAAGCTCATCCTGGTGATGCCCGAGTCGATGAGCATCGAGCGGCGCCGGCTGATGGCGGCGTACGGTGCGACGTTCGAGCTGACGCCGAGGGCGCAGGGCATGAAGGGTGCCATCGCGCGGGCGCAGGAGATGGTGGCGCAGATTCCGAACGCGTGGATGCCGCAGCAGTTCGAGAACGAGGCGAACATCGAGATCCACAAGCGCACGACGGCGCAGGAGATCCTCAAGGACTTCCCCGAGGGCCTGGACTACCTGATCACGGGCGTGGGGACGGGCGGACACATCACGGCGTGCGCGGAGGTGCTGAAGCAGCACTGGCCGAAGCTGAAGGTATTCGCGGTGGAGCCGGCGAAGTCGCCGGTCATCAGCGGAGGAGCGCCGGGGCCGCACCCGATCCAGGGGATTGGAGCGGGCTTCATCCCGAAGAACCTGCACAAGGAGGCGCTGGACGGGGTCATCCAGGTGACGGAGGAGGAGGCGTTCGACTTCACGAGGAGGTCGGCGCGTGAGGAGGGCATCTTCGTGGGTATCTCCTCGGGAGCGGCGCTGGCGGCGGTGAACAAGAAGCTGGGGGAGGTCCCCGAGAAGAGCCGGGTGCTCTGCTTCTGCTACGACACGGGCGAGCGCTACCTCTCCATCGAGAGCCTCTTCCCGGCGCAGTAACCCCGTCTCCCCCTCTCTCCAACCCCTCCCTCTCCCTCTGGGAGAGGGTCGGGGTGAGGGTATGCGTCACCTACCGGAGAACCCGCGCACCATCGCCACGAGCCGGTCCAGCTCCTCGGGCTGGTTGTAGAAGTGGGGCGAGATGCGGATGCGCCCGCGGCGCAGCGAGAAGCTGACATTCCGCTCGGACAGGTACGAAGCGAGCGCCCTCGCCTCCCCCTGGGGAGGCAGGAAGGTCAGGATGCCGGCGCGGTGCTCGGGGGAGGGCCCGGTGTCGCACCCGATGGCACGCAGCTCGCGGTCCGCGTACGCGAGCAGCTCCCGGATGCGAGCCGCGACGTTCTCCATGCCCACTTCCAGCAGCAGGCCGAGGGCGGCGCCGAGGGCATAGGTGCCGGCGTAGTTGTGACTCCCCTCCTCGAACTTCGTGGCGTCCGGGCGCAGCTCGAAGTGGGCGCGGTTGAAGTTCCAGGCGTCGGTGGTGGAGCGCCAGCCGACGAGCACGGGGCGCACGCGCGGGAGCACGTCGCGGTCCACGTAGAGGAAGCCAATCCCGGAGACGCCGATCATCCACTTGTGGCTGTCGGCGCTGAGGAAGTGGATGCGGCTCTTCTTCACGTCCACGGGGATGCAGCCGACGCTCTGGATGCCATCCACGCAGAACAGGACTCCCGAGCGCTCGCAGAGGGCGCCAATGGCCTCCAGGTCCGTGCGGTAGCCGGTGGCGAACTGGACGGAGCTGAGGGCCACGAGCCGGGTGCGCGGGGTGAGCGCGGCGGCGACGGCCTCGGGGGTGACGCCGCCCTCGCGAGGTTCGATCTCCCGGACGGAGACGCCGCGGTCGCGCAGGTGGAGCCAGGGGTAGACGTTGGAGGGATACTCGAGGGACGAGGCGACGGCGACCTCGTCTCCCGGCTTCCAGTCCAGCCCCTCGGCGATGAGCCCGAGGCCGTGACTGGTGTTGCGCACCAGGGCGATCTCCGCCGGAGAGGCGCCGATGATGCGCGCGGCGAGCTCGCGGGTCTTCTCCGTCCGGGCCTCCCAGCCGCGCTCGTAGCGGACGCCGTGGTGGAGGACATCGTCCAACCACTCGCGCATGGCGGTGGCGACGCGCACGCTCGTGGGCGAGACCCCGGCGTGGTTGAAGTAGAGCTGCTCCTGAACGACGGGGAACTCGGCGCGGTACCTGTCGAGGTCGAGGGGCGAGGTCATGGCATGCGCATCATGCCAGGGCGGCGCGTCCGCGCGAGGGAACGCGCCGCCAGCGTCACGGGGCCAGGGGAGGCACATCCCCTCACCCCGGCCCTCTCCCAGAGGGAGAGGGGTTGTTGGCGACGGCTACTGCGCTTCCTTCGCCAGCGGCGCCACCGACGGCTTCTTGCTTCCGCCCTTCGCCCACTGGTCCAGCCAGTCCAACACCGTCTCGTGCCACTGGATGCTGTTCGCCGGCTTCAGGACCCAGTGGTTCTCGTCCGGGAAGTAGAGCAGCTTCGATGGGATTCCCCGGCGCTGCAGCACCGTGAACGTCGACAGGCCCTGCGTGTCCACCACCCGGAAGTCCTGCCCGCCGTGGATGACCAGCATCGGCGTCTTCCACTTCGCCACATGGTCGATCGGGTTGTGCTTCGTGTAGCCCTCGGGCTTGTCCCACGGCGTTCCACCGTGCTCCCACTCGGGGAACCACAGCTCCTCCGTGTTGAAGTACGCCAGCTTCTCGTCCAGGTTGCCGTCGTGGTTCACCAGGCACCGGAACCGGTCCGGCATCTGGCCGGCGATCCAGTTGATCATGTACCCGCCGTAGCTCGCCCCCAGCGCGCACACCTTGTCACCGTCCAGGAACCCGTAGCGCTTGATGGCCGCCTCCAGGCCCTTCTGCAGATCCTCCAGCGGCTTGCCGCCCCAGTCCCCACTGATGGAGTCCGTGAAGGCCTGGCCGTAGCCCGTGGAGCCGTGGAAGTCGACCATCACCGCCGCGTAGCCCCGGCCCGCGTACGTCTGCGGGTTCCACCGGTAGTTGAAGCGGTTGCCGAAGCTGCCCTGCGGGCCACCGTGAATGAGGAAGGCCACCGGGTACTTCTTCTTCGCATCGAAGTCGACCGGCTTCACCACGTAGCCACGCACCGTCTCGCCATTCCAACCGGCGAACTCGAACTGCTCGTAGTCGCCGAAGCGGATGCGGGCCAGCGCCTCCTCGTTGACGCGCGTGAGCTGCCGCACGTCGCTCCCGTCCGCACGCGCCGAGTACAGGTCCGCGGGCGCCTTCAGGTCCTCGCGCAGGAAGATGACGCGGCCATCCGCCACCCCCTGCGGAGCGGCGGCACCGCCCTTCCCGCTGATCGCACGCACCTGGCCGCTCGCCACGTCGATGGAGAAGGCGGGGTGCTGGCCCATGTCATCCGCGGTGACGAGCACCGACTTGCCATCCGGCATCCAGGTGAGCGAGCCGGCCGACCGGTCCCACTGCTCGGCGAGGACGCGCTCCTTGCCGTCGGACCACGAGCGCAGCACCACGCGCAGCCGATCCGACTCGAAGCCCGGGCGCGACATGGCCAGATACGCGAGCGTCTTGCCGTCCGGGCTGAACACGGGCTGGGTGTCCGTGGCGCGGTTCTTCTCGGTGAGCTTCCTCGGCGTGCCCGGCTTGTCCACCGGGGCGAGGAACAGGTCCAGGTCGGTGGACCAGGACTCGCTGTTGCCCACGTCGCGCGCGGTGAAGACGAGCCCCTTGCCGTCCGGGGTGAAGGTGAACTCGTCGGGGCCGCCAAAGGGCTTGCTGGGCCCGTCGGCATCCATGCCCACCATCACGTCACGCGGGGCGGCGCCGCCATCCACCGGCAGCACGAAGAGGTGGTTGCGCCGGCCATCCGCCCACGTGTCCCAGTGACGGACGAAGAGCTTGTCGTAGACACGGCCGGTGTTCTTCTGCTGCGACCGCGTCTTCAGCCGCTGGGTGGTGCACTCCAGCGTGGGGCAGTCGGGGAAGACCTCCAGGGCGACGGCGAGCGCCTTGCCGTCCCGCGACAGGACGAAGGCGCCCACGTCCAGGGGCAGCTTCGTGACGGGCTGGGCCTCGCCACCATCCAGCGGCAGGCGGAACACCTGGCTGGAACCCCCGCGCGAGGCGAGGAAGAAGAGGCTCCGACCATCCGGGCTCCAGACGGGCTGGCCCTCACTCTCGGGGGAGTGGGTGAGCTGACGCAGACCACTGCCGTCGGCGTTGATCAGCCACAGGTCGGTGCGGCCCTTGTTGGCCTCGAGGTCGGTGGAGCGCAACACGAAGGCGATGCGCTTGCCATCCGGAGAGGCGCTCGGACTGCTGATCCGGCGCATCGAGACCTGGTCCTGGATGGTGTACGGCTGCGTCTTGGCGGGAGCGGCGGCGAGGGCGAGTGCCGCCATGAGGGAGAGAGACAAAGAGGCCTCCGTGGGAGTCAACCGCTCGCGGGCTCCAGCGGATGCCGGGGCGCGAGGCGGGTGGACGGTGCCCGTTCCAACCGTTGCTGTCCACCGTTCATGCCCGAGCGGCCGAGGAGCCACGAACCCGGGCCCCCCACCCATACACCGAGTCAACCTCCCCTCTCCCACCGGGAGAGGGACGGGGTGAGGGTAGCCGTCCCCGTGCTCCCACCGTGAACCAGGAAGCGCCGCGTCAACCGCGGGCGGCGCGAGTCCCCGAGCGGGACTTCTTCCCTGGCCCGGAGCGGCCGGACCTGGAGGAGGACTTCCCCTTCCGGGTAGCCGCCGGAGGCTGACGAGCGGAGCCGGACGACTTCTTCTTCGAGGCCTTCACCGGGGCCTTCTTCCGGGGCTCCGGCTTCTGCTCCTCGCTGGGGGCGAGGATGGTGCCACGGCAGTTGGCCGCGCCGCAGCGGCAGACATAGAGCTGCTCCTCCTCCTCGCCCATGTCCTCGGTGCGGTCATAGGCGTAGTCGTAGCAGAGCTCCTCGCCCTCGGAGATGGCGCGAAGGGCGTAGATGTAGATGCGATCTCCCTCGAGGAAGGCCTGGCAGTTGGGGTCGCACGAGTGGTTGATGAAGCGCGCGTCGTTGCCCTCGTAGGCGGCGTCGATGACGGTGTCCTCGTCCACGTTGAAGAGGAAGGTGTGGTGGCGGGACATGGAGGTGTCGTCGTAGCGCTCGTCCGCCTCGGCCTGGGAGATGCGCTGGCCGACGTACTCGATGATGCGCGCGCCCTTGCGGATGGGCCGCGTGGCGAAGGCGCCCTGGCCCTGGATGGACGAGGGCCTGAGCACGAAGGGCTGGGGCGAGAGGGTGGGCATCTTGCGGGAGGAGGGCTTCTTGGTGGTGGGAGCGGGCATCGGAAAGTGCGGTGGAGACGCGCCAGGGAAGGCGCGGTAGGGTGCCTCAGTCGGACCTCTGAAGGAAGAAAGGCGCTCTGGCGATGCGGCTGTGGCTCATTCTTGGCGCGGCAAGCGCGTTCATATCCGTGGCGGCGGGAGCATTCGGCGCGCACGCGCTGAAGGCAAGGCTCTCCCCGGACCTGTTGACCATCTTCGAAACCGGCGCGCGCTACCAGATGTACCACTCGCTCGGGCTGATCGCGATGGGGCTGCTGATGCAGCTGCGTCCCAATCCCCTGCTGAACGCGGCGGGCTGGGCGATGCTCGCCGGCATCGTCCTCTTCTCGGGCAGCCTGTACGCGCTGGCGCTCTCCGGGGTGCGCGTCCTGGGCGCCATCACGCCGTTTGGCGGGGTCGGCTTCCTCGTGGGCTGGGTGTTGTTCGCCCTCGCCGCCTGGCGCCAGACGGGCTGAGCCGGAAGGCGCCATTCCATTCCCCAGTACGGGACCCGCCTCCCCGCTCCCCCCATGCCCGGGCCCTCGACGGGTGCATCTCCTCCTCTGGATACCCACCGTATCCGCCAGGAGGTGAGCGCCCATGGCGGACGAGCCCGAAGGCTTCGGAGAACAGGGACAGGACTTGCGCGCCCGGCGGCGCGAGGCGAGGCGTGCGCGGACGTATTCGCTCTTCCTCGAGGGACTGCGCGAGAAGAGCGGCCTGCCGAGCGAGCTCGCGGAGAAGGCGCTCTTCTCGGTGCTGTGCACGCTGGAGCAGTGGCTCCTCCAATGCGAGGCGGGCGATCCCCGGTCACGGCTCCCGGTGAAGCTCCAGGAGGCGCTCCAGGGCTGCGATCCACAGCGGGAGCGGCCCCTGCGGAATTCCAGTGTGGACGCGCTGCTCCAGCGGGTGGCCGGGGAGCTCGGCGGCGACACGGCCCAGGCCGAGTGCATCACCCGGGCGGTCTTCTCCACGGTGCGCGCCCACCTCAGCGAGGGCGAGGCCGCGCAGGTCGGCGACGAGCTGCCCGCGGACCTGCGCGCGCTCTGGGCCCGCGCCATCTGACACCGCGTGAGCACGAATCAGGTTTGTTCCCAGCCACTCGTTCCATGAAGTAGGGTCCGCCCACTTCATGATGGACGAGACGCCGCAACCCCAGCTCGGTGCAGTGCTACGCAGGGCCCGCATGCACCTGGACCTCACCCAGGAGCAGGTGGCCCGGGCGGTGGGTTTCGCCCCGGAGGTCTACGGGCGCGTCGAGCGTGGAGACATGTTGCCCAGCGTCCCCAAGCTCTGGCAGCTGTGCGTCACCCTGCGTCTGTCTGCCGATGTACTCCTCTCCTTGAAACCCCGGGACATCACCCCTCTGGAGAAGCCCGCCACGGACGAGCCCGGCGAGTCGCCCGAGGTCCGGCGCCTCACCGTGCTCGTGCGCGAGCTGCCCCCCGACAGGTTCCGATTGTTCCGCATCCTCCTCCGGGCCATCACCCACCCCGACGAGGATTGAAGGCGGCAACTCCCTTCTCAGTAGAAGCTGTCATCTCACGTCATCCCCCCTCCGACATCTGTCGGGGCGGAGTGTCGTCCATCGGCCATTTCCCACCGGACTCCGCACCCCCACTGTCGTGCACGAGACATTCCCTGGCACGGCTGGCCGTCTGGACGTCAGTCAGCCGACAGCCAAAGCACCGTTCACGCTGGGTTGGAAGGTGAGAAGGCTGTAAAGAGGTGCGACGTCTGATCCTCGGACGGTTCGCGCGCCCACGGCCTCGACCACCATGTCTTCCCCTACAGCGCTCCCGCGCGTCGACGTGCTCACCGTTGATGACACCCCAGCCAACCTCCGCTCCCTGGAGGTGCTGATGGCGGACCTGGGTGCCAACGTCGTCACCGCCTCGTCCGGAGACGAGGCCCTGCGCCTGCTGTTGGATCGCGACTTCGCCCTCATCCTCCTGGATGTGCAGATGCCGGGGATGGATGGATATGAGACCGCCAGTCTCATCCGCATGCGTGAGCGCACGCGGCACATCCCCATCATCTTCATCACCGCCAACACCCGCAGCGAGGTGAACGTCACGCGCGGCTACGAGCTGGGCGCGGTGGACTACCTCTTCAAGCCCATCGTCCCGGAGGTGCTGCGGACGAAGGTGGGTGTGTTCCTGGACCTGCACCGCAAGAAGGAGGAGGTGCGGCGGCAGGCGGAGCTGCTGCGGCAGGCGGAGAACCGCGAGCATGAGCGGCAACTGGCCGAGGCCCGCTCGCAGTACGAGCGCTCCCTGCTGGAGCAGGAAGTGGAGCGCGAGCGCAAGGTGTCCGAGGCCCGCGAGCAGCGTGCCCAGGAGCTGGCGCGGCTGGTCCAGGAGAAGGAACAGGCCCAGTCGGCACTGCACGAGAGCAACGCGCGGCTGCGGCTGCTGGCGGACACCGCCAGCCGCCTGCTGAAGGGCACCGACGGGCGCGCCCTGCTCGATGGCGTCCACGGCCAGCTCACGGCCCACATGGGGCTCGAGGTGTGCCTGGGCTACCTCGTCCAGGAGGGCCCTGGCGCGCTTTCGCTCGCGACGCACGCGGGCATTCCGTCGGCCATGCTCCCGCGGATGGAGTACCTGGAGCCCGGACAGGGCGTCGCGGGCCGGGTGGTCGCGGAGAACAAGCGCTGGGTGCTCGACGGTGGCGCCGCCGCCAATGGACCCGTGCCGGACGCCGCGCCGGAGCTGGGGCTGGCCGCGATCGCGTGCTACCCGCTGATCAGCCAGGGACGCGTGCTGGGCACGCTGGCCTTCGGCACGCGCTCCATGCGCGTCTTCTCCCCGGACGAGCTGTCCCTCATGCAGGGCGTGTGCGATCAGGTGGCCGTGGCGCTCGAGCGCGAGCGGCTCATCGGCGCGCTGCGCGACGCGGACCGCCGCAAGGACGAGTTCCTCGCCATGCTGGCCCACGAGCTGCGCAACCCCCTGGCCCCCGTGCGCCACGCGCTCGAGGTCTTCCGGATGCGCATGTGGCAGGACGACATCATCCAGCGGGCCATCTCCAGCGCGGATCGCCAGGTGGCGCACATGACGCGGCTGGTGGATGACCTGCTGGACGTCAGCCGCATCACCCGCGGGAAGGTGGAGCTCAAGCCCCTCCCCGTGTCGCTGACGGATCTGGTGGAGGGCGCGGTCCAGGCCTGCGAGCCCATCATCACCCAGCGCCATCACGAGCTGAGCGTCTCCCTGCCACCCGAGCAGGTGATGCTGAACGTGGACCCCACCCGCATGACGCAGGTGGTGGCCAACCTGCTGCACAACGCGGCCAAGTACACCCCCTCTGGCGGGCAGATCCACCTGCGCGCCGAGCGCCAGGGCGAAGAGCTGATGCTGAGCGTGCGCGACAACGGCATCGGCCTGAAGCCGGAGATGCTCCACCGCGTCTTCGAGCTCTTCGTCCAGGTGGATCCGGGCAGCGACCGGGCCCAGGGCGGACTCGGCCTGGGTCTCACCCTGGTGCGCAGCCTGGTGGAGATGCACGGCGGCAGCGTGAGCGCCCGCAGCGAGGGGCCTTCCAAGGGCAGCGAGTTCACCGTCCGCCTCCCCCTGCCTCCCGAGGTCCCCGCCGCGCTCTCCCTGCCGAACATGGTGAAGGCGGCCGCCTCCCTCAACAAGCTGCAGCCGCTCCACATCCTCCTGGTGGAGGACAACCCGGACATCCGCGAGACGCTGAAGGATCTGCTGGAGCTCCACGGGCACCGCGTGGAGGAGGCCAGCGACGGGCGCTCGGCGGTGGACATGGTCCTCTCCCAGCACCCCCAGGTGGCCCTGGTGGACATCGGGCTGCCGGAGCTGGACGGCTACAAGGTGGCGGAGCTCGTCCGCGCCTCGGCCGGCGGCTCCACCACCCGGCTCGTGGCCCTCACCGGCTACGGCCACCCCGAGGACCGCAAACGCGCGCTCGAGGCCGGCTTCGACGCCCACCTCGTCAAGCCCGTGTCCTCGGATGATCTGTCACAAGTCTTGAAGAAGCTCTGTACAGCGGCCTGACGGCCGACCCACCGCTCTCAACCCCCTACCGCGGACAGGCCCCTCGCCCTCCTCCCGGGTGAGATCCCTCTCGCGGACCCGCAGTCGCAGCACAGGAGACGCCCCACACCATGGCCACGCAGCCCGAGAAGGCGCAATCCGAGAACGCGCTCGATACCAAGCTCCTCCTCAAGACGCTCCAGTCCGTCCGCAAGGGCGACTTCCGCGTCCGCATGCCCGAGGACAAGACGGGTACCACGGGGAAGCTCTACGACACGCTCAACGAGATCATCGCACTCAACGAGGCGATGGCGCACGAGTTCGAGCGCATCAGCCAGGTGGTGGGCCGCGAGGGCCGCATCTCCCAGCGCATCACGGTCAACGGCGCCTCCGGCGGCTGGCTGGCGAGCGTGGATGCGATGAACTCGCTCATCACCGACCTGGCGCAGCCCACCACCGAGGTGGCGCGCGTCATCGGCGCGGTGGCCAAGGGTGACCTGGCCCAGACCATGGCGCTCGAGGTCGAGGGCCGCCCGCTCAAGGGCGAGTTCCTCCGCACCGCCCAGGTGGTCAACAGCACCGTGGCCCAGCTCTCCTCGTTCGCCAGCGAGGTGACCCGCGTGGCCCGCGAGGTGGGTACGGAAGGAAAGCTGGGCGGCCAGGCCGTCCTGCGCGGCGTGTCCGGCACCTGGAAGGAGCTCACCGACAGCGTGAACCTGATGGCGAGCAACCTGACCGACCAGGTGCGCGACATCGCCAAGGTGACCACGGCGGTGGCCAACGGCGACCTGTCCAAGAAGATCACCGTGGACGTGCGCGGTGAGATCGCCGAGCTGAAGAACACCATCAACACGATGGTGGACAACCTGAACACCTTCTCCGGCGAAGTGACCCGCGTGGCCCGCGAAGTGGGCACCGAGGGCAAGCTGGGTGGTCAGGCCCAGGTGAAGGGCGTGTCCGGTACGTGGAAGGATCTCACCGACAACGTGAACAGCATGGCCAGCGGCCTCACCGCCCAGGTGCGTGACATCGCCAAGGTGGCGACCGCGGTGGCCAACGGTGACCTGGGCCAGAAGGTCACCGTGGACGTGAAGGGGGAAATCCTCGAGCTCAAGAACACCATCAACAAGATGGTGGACAACCTCAACACCTTCTCGGGCGAGGTGACCCGTGTTGCCCGCGAAGTGGGTACGGAGGGCAAGCTCGGCGGTCAGGCCCAGGTGAAGGATGTGGCCGGCACCTGGAAGGACCTCACGGACAACGTGAACCAGATGGCCAGCAACCTCACCGCCCAGGTGCGTGACATCGCGGACGTCACCACGGCGGTGGCCCGCGGCGACCTGAGCAAGAAGGTCACCGTGGACGTCAAGGGTGAGATCCTCGCCCTGAAGAACACCATCAACACGATGGTGGACCAGCTGTCCTCGTTCGCCTCGGAAGTGACCCGCGTGGCCCGCGAGGTGGGCACCGAAGGAAAGCTGGGCGGTCAGGCGCAGGTGCAGGGCGTCAGCGGCACCTGGAAGGACCTGACGGACAGCGTGAACAGCATGGCCAGCGGCCTCACCGCCCAGGTGCGCGACATCGCGAAGGTCGCCACCGCCGTCGCCAACGGCGACCTCGGCCAGAAGATCTCCGTGGACGTGAAGGGCGAGATCCTCGAGCTGAAGAACACCATCAACAAGATGGTGGACAACCTCAACACCTTCTCCGTCGAGGTGACGCGCGTCGCCCGCGAGGTGGGTACCGAGGGCAAGCTGGGTGGCCAGGCGCAGGTGAAGGACGTGTCCGGCACCTGGAAGGACCTCACCGACAACGTGAACTCGATGGCGAGCAACCTGACCGCTCAGGTGCGCAACATCGCCGAGGTCACCACCGCCGTTGCTCGCGGTGACCTGTCCAAGAAGATCACCGTGGACGTGAAGGGCGAGATCCTCGCCCTGAAGAACACCATCAACACGATGGTGGATCAGCTCTCCTCGTTCGCTTCCGAAGTGACCCGCGTCGCCAAGGAAGTGGGTACGGAAGGAAAGCTGGGCGGCCAGGCGCAGGTGGAAGGCGTCGCCGGTACGTGGAAGGACCTCACCGACAACGTGAACCAGATGGCCAGCAACCTGACCGCTCAGGTGCGCGACATCGCCAAGGTGACGACCGCGGTGGCCACGGGTGACCTGTCCAAGAAGATCTCCGTGGACGTGAAGGGAGAAATCCTGGAGCTCAAGAACACCATCAACACGATGGTGGATCAGCTCTCGTCCTTCGCTTCCGAGGTGACCCGCGTCGCTCGCGAGGTGGGCACCGAGGGCAAGCTGGGTGGACAGGCCGTCGTGCGCGGGGTCGCCGGTACGTGGAAGGACCTCACCGACAGCGTGAACAGCATGGCCAGCGGCCTCACCGCCCAGGTGCGTGACATCGCCAAGGTCGCCACCGCGGTCGCCAATGGTGACCTGGGCCAGAAGATCTCCGTGGATGTGAAGGGGGAGATCCTCGAGCTGAAGAACACCATCAACACGATGGTGGACAACCTGAACACCTTCTCCGGTGAGGTGACCCGCGTCGCCCGCGAAGTGGGTACGGAAGGAAAGCTCGGCGGTCAGGCCCAGGTGAAGGGCGTGTCGGGGACGTGGAAGGACCTCACCGACAACGTGAACTCGATGGCGAGCAACCTCACCGCCCAGGTGCGCAACATCGCCGAGGTGACGACGGCGGTGGCCCGTGGAGATCTCTCCAAGAAGATCACCGTGGACGTGAAGGGAGAGATCCTCGAGCTCAAGAACACCATCAACACGATGGTGGACCAGCTCTCCTCGTTCGCCTCGGAAGTGACCCGCGTCGCCAAGGAAGTGGGTACGGAAGGAAAGCTCGGCGGTCAGGCCCAGGTGAAGGGCGTCAGCGGCACCTGGAAGGACCTCACCGACAACGTGAACAGCATGGCCGGCAACCTCACCGCCCAGGTGCGAGACATCGCCAAGGTGACGGCCGCCGTGGCCAACGGAGACCTGTCCAAGAAGGTCACCGTGGACGTGAAGGGCGAAATCCTCGAGCTGAAGCAGACCATCAACACGATGGTGGATCAGCTCTCGTCCTTCGCCTCGGAAGTGACTCGCGTGGCGCGCGAGGTGGGTACGGAAGGAAAGCTGGGCGGCCAGGCGCAGGTGCAGGGCGTCGCCGGTATCTGGAAGGACCTCACGGACAACGTGAACAGCATGGCGAGCAACCTCACCGCCCAGGTGCGAGGCATCGCCACGGTGGTGACCGCGGTCGCCGCCGGTGACCTGAAGCGCAAGCTGGCCCTCGTCGCCAAGGGTGAGATCGCCGCCCTGGCCGACACCATCAACGGGATGATCGACACGCTGGCCACCTTCGCCGACCAGGTGACCACGGTGGCCCGCGAGGTGGGTATCGAAGGAAAGCTGGGTGGCCAGGCCCGTGTGCCCGGCGCGGCCGGCACGTGGCGCGACCTGACCGACAACGTGAACTCCATGGCCGGTTCGCTCACCACCCAGGTGCGCTCGCTCGCCGAGGTCGCCACCGCGGTGGCCAAGGGAGACCTGACCCGGAGCATCTCGGTCGAGGCCCAGGGCGAGATGGCCGCCCTGAAGGACAACATCAACCAGATGATCGCCAACCTGCGTGACACCACGCAGAAGAACACCGAGCAGGACTGGCTGAAGACCAACCTCGCGCGCTTCACCCGCCTGCTGCAGGGTCAGCGCGAGCTGGAGACGGTCTCCAAGCTCATCCTCAAGGAGCTGGCGCCCCTGGTCCAGGCGCAGCACGGCGTGTTCTACCTGATGGACGGCGCCGACAAGAACCAGGTGCTGCGGCTGCTGTCCACCTACGCCTACAAGGAGCGCAAGAGCCTCGCCAACTCCTTCAAGCTGGGCGAGGGCCTCGTGGGCCAGTGCGCCGTGGAGAAGGAGCGCATCCTCCTCACGGACGTGCCGGACGACTACATCCGCATCAACAGCGGACTGGGTGAGTCCAAGCCGCTCAACATCGTCGTGCTGCCCGTCATCTTCGAGGGCAACGTGAAGGCCGTCATCGAGCTGGCCAGCTTCTACCGGTTCAGCGAGACGCACCTGTCCTTCCTCGACCAGCTCACCGAGTCCATCGGCATCGTGCTCAACACGATCGCCGCCGGCATGCGGACGGAGGAGCTGCTCAAGCAGTCGCAGAGCCTCGCCGACGAGCTGCGCAGCCAGCAGCAGGAGCTCACCGAGACCAACCGCCGCCTGGAGCAGCAGGCCAAGAGCCTCCAGGCCTCCGAGGAGCGCCTCAAGCAGCAGCAGGAAGAGCTGCAGCAGACCAACGAGGAGCTCGAGGAGCGCAGCCGCCTCCTCCAGGTGCAGAACATGGAGGTCGAGCGGAAGAACCGCGAGATCGAACAGGCCAAGGTGTCGCTGGAGGATCGCGCCCAGCAGCTCGCCCTGTCCTCCAAGTACAAGAGCGAGTTCCTGGCCAACATGAGCCACGAGCTGCGCACGCCGCTCAACAGCCTGCTCATCCTCTCCAAGCTGCTGGCGGAGAACTCCGAGGGCAACCTCAGCGGCCGCCAGGTGGAGTTCGCCCAGACGATCCACGGCGCGGGAAGCGATCTGCTCTCCCTCATCAACGACATCCTGGACCTGTCGAAGATCGAGTCCGGGACGATGAGCGTGGACGTGGACGAGGTGTCGCTCGACAGCCTGAAGGACTTCGTGGAGCGCACCTTCCGCCAGGTGGCGGTGGACCGGAAGCTGGGCTTCAAGCTGGACTTCGCCCAGGGCCTGCCCGCGCACATCCTCACGGACGGACGCCGGCTGCAGCAGGTGCTCAAGAACCTGCTGGCCAACGCCTTCAAGTTCACCGAGGAAGGCCACGTCACCCTCGACGTGCGTCCGGCCCGCGGCGGCTGGAGCGTGGATCACGCCGTGCTCAACCAGGGTGGCTCGGTGCTCGCCTTCTCCGTCATCGACACGGGCATTGGCATCGCGGAGAGCAAGCAGCGCATCATCTTCGAGGCCTTCCAGCAGGCGGATGGCACCACCAGCCGCAAGTACGGCGGCACTGGCCTGGGTCTGTCCATCAGCCGGGAGATCGCCAAGCTGCTGGGTGGTGAAATCAAGGTCATCAGCGCGCCGGGCAAGGGCAGCACCTTCACCCTCTACGTGCCGCAGACGTACGTCCCCGCCCCCAGCCAGCCGCGCCCGCAGCTGTCCAATGGCAACGGCAATGGCAACGGCTCCAACCGGGCGGCGTCCGAGGAGCGGCTCAACGCCCTGCGCGCGGAGGTGGAGACCGCCATGCAGGACGCGGAGCTCGCACGGGAGGAGGATGTCGAGGACGACCGGCGCAGCATCCAGCCGGGAGACCGGACGCTGCTCATCATCGAGGATGACATCGTCTTCGCCCGCATCATCCTCGGCCTGGCGCGGGAGCGCGGCTTCAAGGGCCTGGTCGCGCTGCGTGGCGACACGGGTCTGGCCATGGCGCGGCAGTTCCGGCCGGATGCCATCACCCTGGACATCGGGCTGCCCGTCATCGACGGGTGGAACCTGCTGGACCGCCTCAAGCACGACAGCCGCACCCGCCACATCCCGGTGCACATCATCTCCGCCAGCGAGGAGGAGCGCAGCCGCGGCCTGAGGTTGGGCGCCCTGGCGGTGCTGCAGAAGCCGGCCACCCGCGAGGTCCTCAGCGAGGCCCTGGGCCGGGTGAAGGGCTTCATCGAGCGGCCGGTGAAGAACCTGCTGGTGGTGGAGGACGATCAGCGCCAGCGCGACAGCATCGTCACCCTCATCGGCAACGGCGACGTGAAGACGACACCGGTGGGCAGCGGGCAGGAGGCCCTGGCCGCCATGCAGGAGAAGTACTTCGACTGCGTGGTGCTGGATCTGGGTCTGCCGGACATGACGGGCCTGCAGCTCATCGAGTCGATGAAGAAGCAGGGCCACACCCCGCCCATCATCGTCTACACGGGCAAGGAGCTCTCCGAGGAGGAGGAGACCGTCCTCAAGCGCGTCACCGACGCCATCATCATCAAGAGCGTCAAGTCGCCCGAGCAGCTCCTGGACGAGACGGCCCTCTTCCTGCACCGCGTGGAGGCCAACCTGCCCGAGAACAAGCGGGCGATGATCAAGCAGGTGCACCAGAGCGATCCGGTGCTCGCCGGCAAGAAGGTGCTGGTGGTGGACGACGATGTGCGCAACATCTTCGCCCTCACCAGCGTGCTGGAGAAGCACAAGATGCAGGTCATCTACGCGGAGAACGGCCGCAAGGGCATCGAACTCATCCGCGCCACGCCGGACCTCAACGTGGTGCTCATGGACGTGATGATGCCGGAGATGGACGGCTACGAGACCATGCGCGCCATCCGCCAGGTCAACGAGCTGAAGAACCTCCCCATCATCGCGCTCACGGCCAAGGCGATGAAGGGCGACCGCGAGAAGTGCATCGACGCGGGCGCCAGCGACTACATCACCAAGCCCGTCGAGACGGATCAGCTGCTCAGCCTGCTGCGCGTGTGGCTGTTCCGCACCGCGGACCGCACCCGTACCAACGGGTAGTGCACCCGCGGTTCATCCACCAACGGGGCACGCAACAACGGGTCACGGACGATGAGCGAGAGCGCGGCGCGTGAGGTGATGGTGGGCGAGGTGACCCTCGAGGAGATCGAGTTGGATCTGCTCCTCGAGGGGATCATGCGGCGCTACGGACTGGACTTCCGTGGTTACGCCCGTGCGTCCCTGAAGCGGCGGGTGTGGAACATGGTGCACGCCCAGAAGCTGGAGACCATCTCCGCGCTTCAGGCGCAGGTGCTGCACGACTCCTCGAAGATGGAGTTGTTGCTGCAGCACCTGTCGGTGAACACCACCACCATGTTCCGCGACCCGAGCTTCTTCGCGGCCTTCCGGGAGAAGGTGGTGCCGCACCTCTTCTCGGCCCCCTTCGTGCGCATCTGGCACGCGGGGTGCTCGACGGGGGAAGAGGTGTACTCACTGGCCATCCTCCTCATGGAGGCGGGCCTGTACGAGCGCAGCCGCATCTACGCCACGGACATGAACGCGTCCGTGGTGGAGCGGGCCAAGTCGGGCATCTTCCCGCTGGAGCACATGCGCGAGTACACCGCCAACTACCTGCGGGCCGGGGGCTCGGCGGCCTTCAGCGACTACTACACGGCCAACTACGACCACGCCATTTTCAAGGCCCCGCTGCGCAAGAACATCGTCTTCGCGCAGCACAACCTGGTGAGCGACGGCACCTTCAACGAGTTCAACGTCGTCCTGTGCCGCAACGTGCTCATCTACTTCGGCACGCAGCTGCAGGAGCGCGTGCACCGGCTGCTGCACCAGTCCCTGCGGCGCTTCGGCATCCTCGCCCTGGGGCGCGGCGAGACGCTGCGCCACACGGTGCTGGAGAACGACTACGACGAGGTGGATGCCCAGGAGCGCCTGTACCGGCGCCGCGCCTGAGCCCCCTGCCCTACTCCACGGGGCCGGGGAGGCGGTACAGCTCGTAGATGTCGCCGTGGTGCCGCAGGCCCATGGCCTCGCGCTGGACGATGAGGTACCAGCGCTGCTTCTCCGCCTCCGCGCGCAGCTCGCGGTGACGGGCCACGATGCGCTCCCTCGCCTGTCCGCTCAACCCCCACAGGGCCTTCTCCGTCTCCGCCAGTTCCACCAGCAGGGCCTCCAGCCGGGAAGCCACCCGCCGGAGCGCGGAGGCCTTCTCCGACTGCATTTCCACTTCGATGGCGAGGGGCGTGTCCGGGGACCTGGAGCGCGAGGACATGGAGCAGACCTAACCGCCACCTCCCGGGGCGGCAACCGCCGCCTCAGTGCGGGACCGGTGGCGTGGGTCCGGTGCGCTCCTCGGGAGGAAGCTGCTGCTCCACCTGCTTGCGAATGACGCGCTTGGTGGCGATCTCCTCCTCCTCCGTCCGCTGGCGCCTGCGCACCAGGCCCTGAGACTCGTCCACGAACCAGAAGAGCACCCGGAAGAAGGCCGCGATGACGGCGACGAAGATGGAGGAGAGGAACCAGCTCAGCACGCTCCCCAGCCAGCCCCCCACCACCACGCGGATGGGATAGGTGCCCGTGATCGGGACCAGGACGAAGGCCACATAGTGCGAGACGCAGTAGGGGCAGGAGACCAGGTAGCCGAACCACGTCTCCTTGCCGCCCAGACGCTCACGCAGGGGCGCGAAGATGCGCTCCTTGGCGATGGTCTGGGAGATTCCCATCACCACCGCGGCCACCGCGAAGAGCTGGAAGAGGTCCGTCATTCCCCCAAGGTGGTGATGCGCCGCGGTAACCGCCTGGGCCTCCAGTCCAGGTGTCCGGAGGACAGGCGGGCGAGGGACCAGGCGCCCCTCAGCGCGTCCGGCGCTCTGGGCGCTCGCGGGCCTCGGTCTGCTTGCGGCGTGAGGCCTCGGCGGCGGTCTCCGGAGGCACCAGCGCCTGCGGCCCTCGGCCGATGAGATCCTCCCGGCCCGCCAGCGTCAACGCCTCGCGCGCCAGCGGCCAGTGCTCGGGGTTCCAGTAGAGCAGCAGCGCCTTCTGCAGCCGCTTCTCCCTCAACCCCTTGGCCGTATAGACGGGCTCCATCTTCAAGGGGTCGTACCCCGAGTAGTACATGGCCGTGGCCATCGCCATGGGCGTGGGGATGAAATCCTGCACCTGGCGCGGGCGCTTGCCGTTCTTCTTCAGCCACAGCGCCAGCTCCACCATGTCCTCGAGTGTGGAACCCGGGTGGCCGCTGATGAAGTACGGGATGTCGTACTGCTCCTTGCCGGCCTCCTCGCTGGCACAGGCGAACATGTTCTGGAAGCGCTCGAAGCTCTCGATGCCGGGCTTCTTCATCTTCTCCAGCACCCGGGGCGACACGTGCTCGGGCGCCACCGAGAGCTGACCGCCCACGTGGTGCGCGGCGAGCTCCTTCACGTACTCGGGCGAGCGCTCGGCCAGGTCGTAGCGCACACCGCTGGCGATGAAGACGTGCTTGACGCCCGGCTCCTCGCGCACCTGCTTCATCAGGTCGATGAGCGGCCCGTGGTCCGTCTGGAGGTTCTCGCAAACGCCGGGGTGCACGCACGAGAGCTTGCGGCACTTGCTCTCGATGTCCGGGCTCTTGCACTTGAGCTTGTACATGTTGGCCGTGGGGCCACCGAGGTCCGTGATGGTGCCGCGGAAGTCCCCCATGCGCCGCAGGGCCCGCACCTCGCGCAACACGCTCTCCGCGCTGCGGCTCTGGATGACGCGGCCCTCGTGCTCGGTGATGGAGCAGAAGGAGCAGCCGCCGAAGCACCCGCGCATCAGCACGATGGAGTGCTTCACCGTCTCGTAGGCCGGGATGCGCTCCTTGTACATGGGGTGCGGGACACGGTTGAAGGACAGGTCGTACAGCTCGTCCATGGCCACCGTGTCGCTGCGCGCCTCGCCGTCATCCAGCGGCTGCGCCGGCGGGTTGAAGTAGACGGCGCGGTTGCCGTGCCGCTGCGCCAGGGGCCGCCCGTTGCCGGGGTTGGTCTCCATCTGGAAGTCGCGCGACATGCGGGCGAAGGCCAGCTTGTCCTCCACCACCTCCTCGTACGAGGGCAACACCACCACCTTGCGGTCCGCGGCCCGCTTCGCCGGGTCCGCCTCGTGCGCCTTCATCTCCGCGTCGTTGATGATGTACGCGGTGCCGCGCACGTCTCGGATGTCCTCCACCTTCTCGCCCCGGCGCATGCGGTCGGCGATCTCCCAGACGGGGCGCTCCCCCATGCCGAAGACGAGCAGGTCCGCCTTGGCGTCCATGAGGATGGAGCGGCGCACCTTGTCGCTCCAGTAGTCGTAGTGCGCGATGCGCCGCAGCGAGGCCTCGATGCCCCCGAGGACGATGGGCACGTCCGGGTACGCCTCGCGGCAGCGCTGGGCGTAGACGATGGTGGCGCGGTCCGGCCGGCAGTTGGTGCGCCCGCCCGGGCTGTACTGGTCCTCCGAGCGGTTCTTCTTCTGCGCGGTGAGCCGGTTGAGCATCGAGTCGAGGTTGCCGGCGGCCACCCCGAAGAAGAGCCTCGGCTTGCCGAGGGCCTTGAAGGGCTCGGCCGAGTGCCAGTCCGGCTGGGCGATGATGCCCACCTTGAAGCCACGGCCCTCGAGGAAGCGGGCAATGAGCACCGGGCCGAACGCGGGATGGTCCACGTACGCGTCCCCGGAGACGATGATGATGTCGAGCTGCTCCCAACCCCGGGCCTGCATGTCGGCGCGGGTGACGGGAAGGAACGGGTGCGAGTAGCGGGAGTGTGTGGCCATGGGTGTGCCCATCCCTCCCCTAACCGCTGGGGATGGCGCGATGCAAATGCCCGGTGTCCGAAAAAGCGCCGGGGCCCCCGTCAACCCGGGCGCCGGGCACCCGGCCCGACGAGCCCGTAGAGGGTACTCACGCCCATGCCCGCACAGACGGAGAGTGGGGGCAGGACGAGCAGCAGGTACTGGGCCCATTTGGTGGGCCAGAGCACCAGGAACACCAGGCCCACCCCGGCCCAGGCGGCCCAGACAGGGCGCTGGCGCAGCGTGGCACGCGCCCCGATGACGGCCAGGGGCAGCAGCACCCACTGCGTCGCCCCGGTGGCGAAGACGCCCGCGTGCCACTGCGTGGGGGTCGCGTGCGTCAGGTGGTAGAGCGGCTGGTACCAGGGCAGCGCGGAGCGCACCACGTGCTCACCGCGCGAGTAGTGCCAGTGGAACGTGAGGGACTCCCAGAGCCGCACCGGAGGGTTCGGCCAGAGGGCCGGTTGCGCGAGCAGGAACGTGGCCAGGGCCGGCAGGGCGAAGGCGGCCCAGACCCTGCCCCGTGCCCGTCCCTCCCGGACCAGGAACGGAAGGAACGCCAACCCGACCACCATGGCGTACGGGTACTTGCCGGCCGCCGCGAGCCCGAGCAGCACCCCCGAGAGCGCGAGCGGTCCGTCACGGAAGGGTGACTCCCGACCCGGCACCGCGTGCCCCCGGCGGGCGCGCTCGAAAGCCAGCACCGCGAGGATGGCGAAGAGGCCGGGCACTCCCTCCAGGTAGGCCTGGGAGGTGTACTTCGCGTGGTAGGAGTCGAACGCCAGCAGCAGCGCCCCCACCGGGTGGACCAGACCCGTGAGCGCGACCTGAAGGATTCCGGTGACTCCGGACAGCCAGCGCGTCAGCCGGAAGGTGGGCCGGGCGGGCTCCGGAATGGGCCGCCCCACGCGCACCGTCTTCCAGTCGGGCTCGGGAGTACCGGCCGCCAGCAGCTCCGAGGCGAACAGGAGCTTCACCAGCGGTGGGTGCTCGAAGTTCTCCCGGTAGCCCGCCACCTCGCTCCACTGGCCGCCAGACAGCATCCCCGCGTAGCGGTAGGCGATGGGCAGGTAGATGACCTCGTCGAAGTCCGGGGGCAGCCGCTCCACGGCCCGCGCGCGCTGCCACGTGGCCGCCAGGACGGCGAGGAGCAGGAGCACGAGGGCCAGGATGCGGTTGGACGACATGGCCGGCGCTGATAACACAGGTCCCCAACCATGACGCGCATGCACAAGACGATCGTCTTCGACCTCGACGGCACGTTGGTGGACTCGCTGCCGGACATCATCGCCAGCTTCAAGTACAGCCTGACGAGCCTGGGACTCCCGGCGCCCACGGACGCGGAGGTGCGCGCGCTCATCGGCCACCCCCTGGAGGAGATGTTCGAGCACTTCGCGCCCGGACAGGATGTCACGCGCCTGTGCTCCATCTACCGCGAGCACTACCCGCGCAACTTCGTCAACCGCTCGCGCCCCTTCCCCGGCGTCCTCGAGCTGCTGCGGACGCTGCGGGAGCGCGGCTACAAGCTGGCCATCGCCACCACCAAGCGCACCGACATGGCGCGGCGCTTCATCGAGGCGCTCGGGATGATGCCCATGGTGGACTACGTGCAGGGCACCGATGGCTTCCCCCACAAGCCCGCGCCGGACGTCATCCACCGCGCCCTGGGCGCGCTCGGCGCCGCCGAGGGCCTGTGGATGGTGGGAGACACCACCGCGGACATGCAGGCCGGGCGGGCCGCGGGGCTGCGCACCTACGGCGTCACCTGGGGCAACCACGACGCCGCGTTGCTCGCCACCGCCACTCCGGATGAAATCCAGCCCGACCTCGGGCGGCTGCTCCAGCACCTGCCCCCGCTCCCGCGCGCCTGACGAGCGATCCGGGTCGCCCGCTGTGCTATCCAGTGAGCATCACCAACCCGGAGGTTCCATATGGCTGGCAAGAAGCTGCTGATGCTGGTGGGCGACTACGTCGAGGACTACGAGGTGATGGTGCCGTTCCAGGCCCTTCAGGCCGTGGGACACACGGTCCACGCCGTCTGCCCGGACAAGAAGGCCGGTGACACCGTGCGCACCGCGGTGCACGACTTCGATGGCGCGCAGACGTACAGCGAGAAGCCGGGCCACAACTTCGCCGTCAACGCCACCTTCGCGGAGATCGAGGCCTCCCAGTACGACGGACTGGTGATTCCCGGCGGCCGCGCCCCCGAGTACCTGCGGCTCAACCCGAAGGTCCTCCAGGTGGTGCGCCACTTCGCCGAGGCGCGCAAGCCCATCGCCGCCGTCTGCCACGGGCTCCAGGTGCTCGCGGCGGCGGGCGTCCTCGAGGGCAAGCGCTGCACGGCCTACCCCGCCTGCGGCCCCGAGGTGACGCTCGCCAAGGGCACCTACGTGCAGGTCCCCGTGGATGACGCCGTCATCGACGGCAACCTCGTCACCGCTCCGGCCTGGCCCGCGCACCCGAAGTGGATCGCCGGCTTCCTCCAGGTGCTGGGCACGCGCATCCAGCACTGAGCCCGCGCTCGCACTCCCCGGCGGCCGAGCGCCGCCGGGGCTACCAGCTCCCGCTGGAGCCACTCCCCGACGAGCGCCCACCCGAGGAGCTGTCGCCCGAGGAACTCCCACTCGAGGAGCTCGATGAGGAGGAGCTCGACGAGGAGGAGCCGGAGTCACTGGAACGTGACGGAGACGGCCTCGTGAGCCGGGGGGTATGGCGGATGGTGGAGTGCTCGTGGTGGCAGTGCTCGCAGTGCGTCGTCACCCTCACCTTCCCGCCATGGTCGTAGTCGGCGTGGACGAGCGTGTCGCTCGTCGTCCTCGCCGTCACGTAGCGGCAGCTCCGGCAGCTCTCGTAGGAGGTGAGCCACTTGCTGTCGCGCTCGATGACCACGTCCCGGCACGACTCACACCACCAGACGGAATAGTCCACCGAGCGCAGTGCCTCCTCCCGGCGCTGGCCCGGGTCGAGGTACGCGTCGTCCGCCCGCTCATCGAGGCACACGCTGGCCCACTGGCAGCGCTGGCAACGGCGCGCGCCCGGAGGCAGCGGCTTCGTCGGCGTCTGGTGGACGGAGGAGCTCGCGTGGGAGCAGTGTTCGCACGTCAGCGTCACCTCCATCTCTCCGGTCGTGTTGTAGGTGGCCTCGATGAGGGTGCGGGTCGTCGTCCCCACCGTCACGTAGCCGCATTGTCCGCACGCCTGGTACTGGGAGGAGGACTTCGCCTGGCGTTGGAGCCGCACGTCCTCGCACGTCGCGCACCGCCAGACGTCGTAGTTCACCGAGTCGAGCCGCTCCTCGAGCCGCTGTCCCCCGTCGAGGTGTGCGTCATCATCGGACTCGCTCAACTTCTGCGAGGTCACGTAGTGGCACTTCTCGCATTCGCGATGCGGGGTGAAGAACCGCTCGAAGCGCCGGAGGGCGTCGAACTGGCAATCCGTGCTCCCGCACACCCAGACGTCGTAGCTCACCGAGCCGAGCTGCTCCTCGTTCCGCTGCCCCTCGTTCAGGTGGCGTGACTTGCGCGCGGGGTCCTTCACCTTCTGGCACCACTTCTTGCAGTTCGTGCAGCGTGGCGGGTAGTAGCGCCTCCCCGCCCGCCGCAGCGCGAGCAACCCCACTCCGCCCGAGCCCAACGTCGTGAACCACGGGAAGGACTCCTCTTCCGGAGGTGGTGGGGGGCTCTCGACGGTGACGGTCCGTGGCGGCTCGGGGACGGCGGGAGGCGTGGCCTTCACGGGCTCCGGCGCCGGAGGGGCTGGCGGCAGCCGCCTGAGCAGGTTGATGGCGGAGGCGGACAGCAGCTCGCGCCCCCCCTGGACTCCCTCCACAGCCGCCTTGTTCGTATCGCCTCGCTGGAGGGCGGGGAGGACTCGCCCGGTCATGAGCTCGTCGCCGCGCGCGAGGTCCTCGGGTTCATCCACCGCGCTTCCCAGGACGAGCTCCGCCTTCCGGTCCTTCGTCGAGATGAAGAGGAGCGCGCCGTTGCCCTTCCCGGGGTGGCCGATGTCCCAGTGCTCGAAGAGCTGCCTGGCGAAGGCGCGCACTTCTGGCTTGCGCACCTTGTCCACCACCACGACGTAGAGCTGCCCGTCCCCGGAGGCGTCGGCCTCACGGGCCAGCCTGTCCACCTCGGCACGCGTCTTCCTGGACAGGGCGCGCTTCCCATCCACCCACCAGGACCCCTTCGTGGGGCGGGGAATGGCCTTCACGGCCGCGTCCACCAGGAGCCTGACCGGAGCAGGAGGAGCAAGAGGAGCAGGAGACACCTCGGCCATCACGGGGCGGGTGGCCTTCGGGGTCGCGTTCAGGGGCGAGCGGGCCAGCAGCTCGCGCAGCCCCCGGGCTCCCTCCAGCACCGCCTCGTTCGGGTTCCCCCGCTTGAAGCCGGGGATGATTCGCCCGGACATGACGCGGTCGCTGCGATCGAGATCCTCGGGCGCGTCCACCCCGTCACCCAGGACGATCTCCGCCTTGCGATCGTTCAGGGCGACGAAGAGCAGCACGCCGTCGTCCCGGCCCCCATGGCCCATGCCCCAGTGGTTGAAGAGCCTCGTGGCGAACGCGTGCGGCTCCTCTCCACCGGTGGTGTCCACCATCACGACGTAGAGCTGGCCGTCGCCGGAGGCATCCGCCTCGCGGGCCAGCGCGTCCACCTGGGCACGGGTGTGGACGTTCAGGGTCCCCGTCGTGTCCACCCACCAGGAACCCGTCCCGGGCCTGGGAATGGACTCGATCGTGGCCCCGAAGGCCGAGGAACCCAGCAGGCAGAGCAACAGCGGCCACAGCAGCTTGCGCATGGAGGGGTAACACTAGCCCGCCCCGCCGCGAAGCCGCCATGCGCACACCTCACGCATGCCCGGTGGCTGACGAGTCCCCCTCGTGCGCGTGCGCCTTCTGCTCCCGGTACTCGGAGATGTGCTCGTAGACGCTCTCCGGGAACTGGAGATCCTTGTAGACGTTGCAGGCGTCCGGATCCTCCGCGTTGGGGCAGATGGGGAACTCCTGCTGCGCCTGGAACTGGAGCACCTTCTCGCGCCGGGGCGGGCTGTAGTCCCGCTGCTTCACCTGCTCGATGAGCGCGAGCGCCTGCCGCTCGTCACAGGCCGGATCCTGTATCAGCGTCTCGCGCAGTTCCTCCTCGTCCATGAAGTAGCGCGCCACCATCGCGAAGACGAGCCGGCCGAAGTGGCCGATGTCCTCGCCCGCGTCGAGCGAGTCCAGCAGGTGCGCCATCATCCCGTTCTTCCGGAGCGCCTCCCGTCCGCTGCTGCTCCGGCGCTGCTTGCTTGTGCGTGCCATCGATGAAGTCCTCTCGTGGAATCGTCCGAGCCGCGCTCAACTGAAAGCACGTTCAGCCGTTTCCTCGAAAGTAGGCACCCCGTGAGGCGTGGCCAGGGGGACACTGCGCATGGCGGGAGGGCGAGGAGACGGACCACGCCTCGGCCTGATGCTATGTCCCTGGACCATGCCCACCCTCTCCAGCCTGACCGAATCCCTCTCCCGTCTCGCCTCGGCCGAGACCCTGCGCCGCGCGTGGAGCCTGCTGCGCCACGCTCCCGGCGGTGGGGTCCTGATGGGGCAGATCCTCGGCAACCTCGCGCCCTATACCGGCACCATCCACCCGGAGGTGCTCACCCTGGAGGAGGGCTACGCCCGGGTGCGCATGCGCGACCGGCGCCGCGTCCGCAACCATCTGCGCTCGGTGCATGCCATCGCGTTGATGAACCTGGGAGAGGTGGCCACCGGCGTGGCGATGATGTCCGCCCTGCCCGAGGACATGCGCGGCATCATCACCCACCTGGAGATGGACTACCTGAAGAAGGCCCGGGGGCCCATCACCGCCGAGTGCCGCGCCCCCACCGCCGTGCCCGGTGAGCGGCGCGAGTACCACGTCCAGGCGGACCTCACCGATGAGCAAGGCGAGGTGGTGGCCCGGGCCCGCGCGCACTGGCTCATCGGCCCCGCCACGCACTGACCCGGGCTCCAGCGCCTCGACGATCAGTGACCCGCGTCCACCCCGGCATCGGCGGGCTGCGTGCCGGCATCCCCGCCGATCGTCCCGTCACAGGAATACGCCTCGCTGCCACCATCCGGCAGGTCCCTGACGCAGGGCTCGAGGTCGTAGCAGTGGTACGGGTCGTTGCTTCCCTCCGGCGGCGGCGCATCACACGGGGGCATGCCGTAGCAGGCCATCAGGGTGATGGCCGCCACGCCCGCGCCCGCCACACCGAGCAGGCCCTTGAGCAGCACGCCGCCGCGAGGCGCCGCCTCCGCCATCGGCGCACCGCAGTGCACGCACGCGGCACTCGCGGGGGGAACGAAACCACGACATTTCTGACAGGAAGAGAGAGCCATCATCGGAATGCCTCGAATCCAGCGGCCACCTGCATGGTAGCCGGGCGGGCCGGCCTGGAGCGAATCACGTGCCGCTCCCAACTCCCTGAAATGGCTGGGCTTTCCCGTTCATCCGCCCTGACATGTCTGTCAGGGGTGGGGGTTGCGCCCGCTTCTTGCTCCATCCGAACGTATGTCCATGTTGCGCCGACTCGATCCCACCCCATCGGACCACCACCCGGCCTACGTCGTCTGGGAGCTCACCCTCCGGTGTGATCAGCCCTGCACGCACTGCGGCTCGCGCGCGGGCACGCACCGCCCCGATGAGCTCTCCACCGAGGAGGCGCTCGGCGTGGTCCGGCAGCTCCGAGAGATGCGCGCCCGCGAGGTGGTGCTCATCGGTGGCGAGGCGTACCTGCACCCGGGCTTCCTCGACATCGTCCGCGCACTGAAGGAGGCGGGCATCCGCCCGGGGATGACCACCGGTGGCCGCGGCATCACCGAGGCCCTCGCCCGGCAGGTGGCCGACGCGGGCCTGTACGCGGCCTCCGTCAGCATCGACGGGTTGGAGCCCACGCACGACCTGATGCGCGCCGCGCCGGGCAGCTTCGCCTCGGCCACCGGGGCGCTGCGCTTCCTGAGCGCGGCGGGGGTGCGCGTAGCGGCCAACACCAACGTCAACCGGCTCAACCAGGCCGACCTGGAACCCCTCTATGAGCACCTCGAGGGGCTCGGCATCCGCGCCTGGCAGCTTCAGATCACCGCCCCGCTCGGACGCGCGGCCGACCGTCCGGCCATGCTGCTCCAGCCGTGGGATTTGATCGACCTGCTCCCCCGCATCGCGGCCCTGAAGACGCGCGCCTTCGAGGACGGCATCACCCTCATGCCCGGCAACAACCTGGGGTACTTCGGGCCCGAGGAGGGACTGCTGCGCTCACCGCGTCCCGACGCCGGGGACCACTGGCGGGGCTGCATGGCCGGACGGTACGTGATGGGCATCGAGTCCAATGGCGCCGTGAAGGGCTGCCCCTCCCTCCAGACGGCGCACTACGTGGGCGGCAACCTGCGCCAGCAGCCGCTGCGCGACATCTGGGAGAACTCCCGGGAGCTCACCTTCACGCGCACGCGCACCGTGGACGACCTCTGGGGCTTCTGCCGAACCTGCCCCTTCGCGGCGGCGTGCATGGCCGGGTGCAGCTTCACCGCGCACTCGCTGTTCGGCAGGCCGGGCAACAACCCCTACTGTCACTATCGCGCACGGACCCTGGCGAAGCAGGGCCTGCGCGAGCGCCTCACCCCGAAGGCACCCGCACCCGGCCAGCCCTTCGACAACGGACTGTTCGAGCTCGTCGTCGAGCCGCTCGATGCCCCGGACCCGCGCCCGCCCACGCCCCGAGAGTTGGTGAAGAAACGAAAGTGGCTGGACGTTGGAACGCCTTGAAGCATCCGGGGCATGCTGGCCCCTCTCACAGCCGGCGCAGGAGATTCCCATGGCTTCCCCCGTGTTCGGATTCGCCGATCTCCACTGCCACGTGATGGCCCACCTGGGCTTCGGCGGACATGTGCTCGCCGGGTTCCCGGATGGGAAGATGGAGCAGGCGCTCGCCCGATGTGACATCCACCTCCACGGCAAGTGGGGCCTGGGGAACTTCGGGAAGAACTGGCCCCTGGTGCAGGCCTTCATCGAGGGTGGCGTGGGCCACGGCCCCTGCGGCCACGGCACCTATGCCGACTGGCCACACTTCAACAGCCTGGTGCACCAGCAGGTCTTCGTGGACTGGCTCCAGCGGGCCCATGCCGGAGGGCTGCGGCTGCTGTGCAGCGTGGCCGTCAACAACGAGCTGCTGGCCGAGGAGTTCCACCACCCCGACAGGGACCAGAGCTCCATCGAGAAGCAGATGCGTGAGCTGCGCCGCTTCACCGAGCGGCACTCGGGCTGGATGGGGCTGGCGCTGAGCGCCTCGGAGGCCCGCCGGCTCATCGCGTCCGGCAAGCTGGCCGTGGTGGCCGGCGTGGAGGTGGACTCGATGGACAGCCTCCTGGGTGACCGCGAGCTGCTCAACACGCAGGCCCTCCCCCAGGAACGGCTGCCCCTCATCCTCCGGTGGCTCCGGGACCAGGGCTTCCGGATGATCACCCCGCTGCACCTGGCCAACAACAGCTTCGGCGGCGCCGCCGTCTACGACGACAAGTTCAACCTGTTGAACCACTTCCTGCGGGGGCGCTTCTTCGACGTCCAGGGCAACCCCAGCGTGGGCTTCCGGCTCGGACAGGACCTGGAGACGCAGACCAAGATGGTCATCGCCTTCTACGAGCTGTCGCGCCGGGCACACTACCCGCACGGCTATGCCCTCAACGCCCCGGGCCAGGGCCACGTCAACCAGCTCGGCCTCACGCCCACGGGAGAGAGCTTCCTGCGCGAGGCCATGCGCCAGGGCTTCATCCTCGACGTGGAGCACATGTCCGAGCGCTGCACCGACTCGGTCCTCGGCCTGGCGGAGCAGGCGGGCTACCCCGTCGTCGCCTCGCACTGCGCCTTCCGCGAGCAGGCCCTGGCACCCCAGGACACGAGCATCAAGGCCAAGCGCGCCAGCGAGTACCAGAAGACGCGCGAGCAGGCCCGGCGCATCCTCGCGCTGGGCGGACTGCTGGCCCCCATCACCAACCAGCACGAGCTGAAGGACCTCCCCGGCTGCACGGTGGAGAACGACTGCGCGCGCTCCTCCAAGACGTGGGCCCAGTCCTATCAGTACGCCCTGTCCCTGCTGCGCGAGGTGGGCGCCGGCGGCGTGGCCCTGGGCACCGACTTCAACGGCCTCAACCAGCAGCCGGGTCCCCGCTACGGGCCCAACGCCGCCTACGGGCTGAAGGGTGACGAGGCACGAGAGAAGCGGCGGCCCGTCCAGCAGCGGCGCCAGCTCGACAAGCCCCGACTGCCCTACGCGGGCACCATGTACCGCTCGGACGCGCCCTTCGTGAAGGCACGGGCCAACACGCGCGAGTTCGACTTCAACACCGATGGGCTGGCCCACATCGGCCTGCTGCCGGACTTCATCCGCGACCTCGTCCACGTGGGCATGACGGATGCGCAGATGGATCCGCTCTTCTCCTCGGCCGAGGCCTTCCTCCGCATGTGGGAGGCCTGCGAGGCCCGCTCCGTGGCCCTCCTCGGTGGCGAGCCACCCGCGCCCAAGCCGGCCGCCCCCTCCACGCCCCGTCCCGGCCCTCGCGTGAAACCGCCACGCTGAGCTCCGGGAGGTTCCCGTCCAGCTATGCTGGGCGCCGTGTCCACCCAACGGAAGACGCGAGACTGGCGCGGTTGGCTCTATGGCAGCCTGCCACTGCTGTTCCTGTACGGACCGGTGTTTGCCCACGAGTTGCACGAACAGTACGAAGCAGCGAAGAGGCGACACGACGGGCCGTTCACACTGATCGGAATCAGCCACTACACCCCGTTTTTGGAACAGCTCCTCCTGGGATGGCTGCGCTTCACCCCGGTGCTCCTGGCGGTGATCTTCTACCGCTGGGGCAAGCACCAGCGGCCCGCCTTGAAGTCGTCCTCGCTGTTGATCGGGCTGCCCTGGCTCCTGTGCTCGCTGTACCTCTGCCTCCAGCTCAAGTACGGCGTCGTGGGCCTCATGGTGACCGTGGGGCTCCCCGAATCGATGGGGACGCTGGCGGTGGGAATGGCGTCGCTCATGGGCGTCCGCTTCATCGTCATCCTCGGCAGCATGCTGCTGCTCGGCTCGCTCATCCTGGCACTGATTCTCGATGTGGCCGGAGTGGGGCTCGTTCCCGAGCCATCCGGAGAATCCCCGGGCCCCCGCCCGGAGGACGCTGGCACCAGGCGCCTGGGTGGACTCTGCCTGGCCGGTCTCGTGGTCAGCGGGCTTTGCGCCAGCCTCGCCTCGAGCACCGCGTTCGACCTCCTCGCCAACATCGCCCAGTCGAACCTGGAGACATGGGATTCCACGAACGATGTGCTCGCGGAACGGTGGTCCCTGCTCCATCTGCTCCGCCAGGCCGCGCTCGCCGTGGCGCTGCTGTCCTCGTGCTTCTGGCTCCTCCGTGGCCTTCGTGCTCCACGGGCGCCTCCCGTGAGCCTTGTCACCCGGGGGTTCGTGCTCGCCGTCATCGTGAGCGCACACGGCGTGGACCGGATGGCAGAGCGCTTCATCTTCCGGGAGGTGGAGCGCTCCGGCGGTATCGGCGGAGATGACGCCCATGTCGCGACCCTGCTCCAGGCCGAGGTTCCCAACCCGGCATACGTCCCCCCACCGGCGCTCATCGCCCACCCGGATGGACTGTCCTCACCCCACGGTCCCCGGGTGGCCTGGAGCGAGGGCACCGAGGCCCTCGCCCGGGTGCTGGAGGCCCAGCACCGGGACATGACGTTCTTCGCTCTCAGCGGACGGGTCACCCCGCCCACCTGGGTCCCAGTGGCGCTCCAGGAGGAATTGCCAGTCCAGGCGCTGGCCTCGCTGCTCACGGCGGCCAGGCACATCGGCCTCGAGTCACTCGAGCTCGCGGTGGGTCCCGGCCACCAGCCCCCCGCCTCGACGAAGGCAGCCCTCCGGCGGGTGGGTCCAGAGGTCGCGCTCCTGTTCTCCGCCGCCCTTCCCACGGTCTCGTTGAAGGTGGGCACCCAGGACTGCGACACGTCCTCTCCCGAGAAGGAAACATGGCTCGAGCTCGGCCCTCGGCGTTCGCTGTCCCCGAGGACGGGCACCGACAAGCCCGAGACCGGAACGGAGATGGGGGGCCTGGCGTTCTGGCGGGGCAATCGCATGCAATGCGTCCGCGTCTGGATGAAGGTGGGCACGGAGGTCGCGGATCTGCTGTGGCTGCTCGGGCGCGCTCGAAGCAATGGGAAGGCCCTCATCGAGCTCGAGGCCGACGCCCAGTCTCGTGGGGAATAGGAAAAACCGTCGGGTGTCTTGGAGAGCTACCGAGGGGGCGGGCCGTTCGTGGCCCGATCGCTTCCCTTCCCGGTCACCCCTCGACTCCCGACCATGAGCACTTCCCGAAGGCAATTCCTGCAGTACCTCCTGGCCGCGAGCGCGTTGACGGCATGCGCGCCCGGCATGCGGGCCTCGTCCGGTGAGGGCCGCGCCTCCTCCAAGAAGAAGATCCTCGTCCTCGGTGGCACGGGCTTCCTCGGGCCGGCGTTCGTCACCGCCGCCCAGGCGCGCGGACACTCGCTGACGCTCTTCAACCGCGGCAAGACGCGGCCACACCTGTTCCCGGACACGGAGAAGCTGCAAGGAGACCGGGACCCGAACAAGGGCGAGGGCCTGAAGGCGCTCGCGGGCCGTTCCTTCGACGCGGTCCTCGACACCTCCGGTTACTACCCGCGCATGGTCCGGGCCTCCGCCGAGCTGCTGGCCCCCAACGTCGGGCAGTACGTCTTCATCTCCAGCGTCTCCGCGTACGCGAAGAACGACACGCCCCACGCGGACGAGACCGCCGCGACCGCGACGCTCGCGGACCCCACCGTCGAGACGATGGGCAAGAACTACGAGAACTTCGGCGGACTCAAGCGCGCGTGCGAGGAGGCCGTCGAGAAGACGCTGCCCGGCCGCGCCACCCTCGTCCGCCCCGGCTACATCGTCGGCCCCGAGGATGGTTCGGACCGCTACTCGTACTTCCCCCGGCGTTTCGAGCAGGGCGGCGAGATGCTCGCCCCGGGCAGCCCGTCGGATCCGCTGCAGATCATCGACGTGCGCGACCTGGCCGAGTGGCTCGTGCTGATGATCGAGAACAACACCACCGGCACCTTCAACGCCGTGGGGCCGGAGAAGCCCTGGAGCATGGGGGAGATGTTCGCCGCGTGCAGGGAGGTGACGGGCAAGGACACGAAGCTCACCTGGGTGCCCGGTGAGTTCCTCCTGAAGAATGGCGAGGACGGCGAGGGCGACCTGCCCATCTGGGCTCCGGCCTTCGGGGCCTACGCGGGCATGCACCTGCGCAGCAATGCCCGGGCGGTACGGGCCGGATTGAAGCTCCGCTCGCCGGTCATCACCACCCGGGACGCGCTCGCCTGGTTCAAGAGCCAACCCCAGGAGCGCCGCGACAAGCCGCGTGCCGGACTTTCCCCTGAACGGGAGGCCGAGTTGCTCTCGCTCTGGGCCAAGGTACAGGGCCAGCAGGGATAGGCTCGCATCTCCGTCCCGAGGAGGAGACGGGCGGCGGAGCGCTCGTTGCCGCCCCGTGAGCGGACATCACCTTTGCGCAAGCCCATTTCCGCAGGGAGAACGCGCATGGCGAACACCGACGTCGAGACGCTCAACTCCTTCCTTCGTGGCGAGATCTCCGCCGTGGAGACCTACCGTCAGGCCATCGGCCACGTGTCGGACGAGAAGATCCGCGGCCAGTTGGAAGACTGCCTGCATGACCACGAGCACCGCGTGGATACCCTCCGTGAGCGCATCGAGAAGCTCGGAGGCACCCCCGCCGGAGGCTCGGGCATCTGGGGCACCTTCTCGAAGCTGATCCAGGCGGGCGCCGATTTTCTCGGGGAGAAGGCAGCCGTGCAGGCGCTCGAGGAGGGCGAGGACCACGGCCTCGCGGACTACCAGCGCGACCTGGACAAGACCCACGGCGAGGCCCGCCGCCTGGTCCGCATGGAGTTGCTGCCCGCGCAGAAGCGCACCCATGAGCGGCTGAGCCGCCTCAAGAAGACGATCCACTGACGGAGGAAGGGCGTGGACGTGACCATGCGGCCCACGCCATTCCCAGGAGTGTCAGCACCGTGAGGAGCGCCGCCGGACGCGCTCCTCGCGAGGGCCCGAAGCGCAGCTCCACCTCGCCCGGCGCCGCGCGCAGCTTCATCAGCCGTGCGTCCTCGACGAGCGCGGGCTCGAGCGGCACCTCACGTCCCTCCCGGGTCGCACGCCATTCGGGGGCCCAGCCCATCCACAGCAAGACGTCGGTGGGCTCGGGCCCGGTGATGCGCAGGCGCACCGCCTCGTCCTCCCAGGACAGCACCTCCACCCGCGCTCCGGGCGTCCCGGTGACGACGCGCGGGAGGGGTTGGAGCTCCCGCAGTTCGAACCGCCCCCACCGCGCGAGCACCGGCAGGCCCGCCAGCGACGCATCGGCCGGGGCGTCCATCAGCACCGCCGTCACTCCCAGGTGTCCCAGCATCACCGGGTCCGTGGTGCTGAACTTGCCGCCGAAGACGGTGGCCGGCGTGTAGCCCACCTTGAAGAAGGGGCGCTCCACCCAGGACACCGCGAGCATCAGGCAGTGGCGGTGGGGAGAGGGAGTGTAGAGCGCCAGGCGACCCTCCCCCATTCGCGGGAGGGTCTCCCGCAGCAGTTGCTCGAGCCCGGCCTCCTCCTCGGCCGTGTAGCACTGGAACTGCTTGGGTGGCTCCGAGGTGCCCCTTGGAGGATCTCCCCCTCGAAGACGCCACGTCACCACGCCCGCGCACGCCAGGAGCCCCAACGCCCCCGCGCTCCTCCACTGGCGCGCGCGCAGCGTGGCGAACAGCTCGCGCACGGTCAGCACGGCGAGCCCCACGAGAAACAGGCGCCCCACCGCCCGGAAGCGCACCACCTGTAGCCCCTCGATCGTCCGGTTCTTCTCCAGCCCCAGGAGGCGGTACGGCCCGTCCGTCGTCAGCAGCAACGCGCCCCAGGTGGCGAGCACGAGCCAGCGCCCGCGCGCGCCTCCCTTCAACCACGCGACCCCCGACCCCACCACGGCCAACGGCCCCACCCAACCCGGCAGCCCCGGCACGAGCTCGCCGCCCCAGATTCCGCTCCACAGCCTCGCCAGGGATTGAGGCGGCGACCCCACGTGCTCGGCCTGCCCACCCCGGAGGAGGAACGGGACGAGCCACCACGCCGCCAGACCCAGGCCGATGGCGGACACGGCCAGCCACCGCCGCGGGGCACGGAGTCCGCCTCCGGCCTCCTTCCAGAAGAGGGCCACCAGCGGCGCGGCCAGCGGGAAGAAGAGGACGAGCGCGAAGGGGTGCGCCAGCAGGCCCAGGCCCAGCAATACCCCCGGAACGAGGGCCTCGCGGCGCCCTCCCCCCACCAGGTACTCCGGCAGCCGCGCGAGCGCCGCCAGCACCAGGGCCACGGACGCGCCGAACGGCCAGACGCCCATGTCGAGGTACCAGTGCCGGCCACCCGCGTACGTGCCGCCCTTGTCCACGAAGAGGCAGAGGCCCAGCGCCCCCAGCGCCCAGAGCGGGCCGAGCACCGGGCGCAGCAGCAGGAACAGCGCCAGCGCGAAGCCCCCGAGGAACACCAGGAGGACGGCCGAGTACGTCCCATCCCAGCCCAGGAGGCCCCCGGTGAGCAGGTGGAGCGCGGGCACGGTGAGGTTGACGAGCGGCGGGTAGAAGGCGTTGGCCGGATGTCCCGCGAACTGGAAGTCGCTCCAGCCCACCAGGCGCCCGGAGCGCAACAGGAGCCCCGTCTCCACCGCGTTGGCCAGGTGGACGTTGTGGTCGGCCGAGTGCGGTGGCTCCCCCACCCACGCCGAGGGCCACAGCAACGTCCCGAGCAACACGGCCACCAGCGGCGCCCACCGTCCGGCGCCCGCCTCGTTCCTTCCCATGGGCGCCATGTACACTACATCCCATGGAGAGCCACCAGCCCAAGGTCTGCCCCCGCTGTGGAGAGCCCCGCATCCTCGCGCCGGAGTGCCCGAGGTGCGGCGTCCTCTACGCCAAGGCGGAAGCGCGGGCCGCACAACTCGCCGCGAAGGCCGCGCTCCCGGTGCCCGTCGTGGAGGAGCCCCAGGCGCTTCCCGCCCTCGCCTTCCCCGAGCCCGAGCGCCCTCCCCACCTCCCGCCGGAGACCCTCTCCTGGAGGGGAGATCTCGACGACGCCCGGGACGAGCTGCGGCTGCACCGGTTCGCCCTCCCCGTGGCGCTGGCCGTGGCCTGGCTGCTCATGCAGTCGCCCCTGCTGCGCGCGCTGCTCCGCACCTTCCTGTCCATGTGGATCCACGAGCTGGGGCACGCCGTCTGCGCCTGGTTCAGCGGCTTTCCCGCCATCCCCGGGCCCTGGTTCACCCCCATCTGGAGGGAGCGCTCCAGCGTCGTCTTCGTGTTGCTGGCCGCCTCGCTCGGAGCGCTCATCTTCCGCGGTTATCTCACCCAGCGCCGGCTCCTGATGATCGCCGGAGCCACGGGGCTCGTCCTGCAGCTCGTGTGCACCGTGGGGTTCTCCGTCTCCACGGCCAGACAGTTCTTCACCTTCGGCGGCGATGGGGGCTGTCTGGTCATCGGCAGCCTCCTGATGGCGACCCTCTACGCGCCCAGGGACTCCGCCCTCCGCCGGGGCTGGCTGCACTGGGGCTACCTGGTCATCGGCGCCGTGTCCTTCATGGACGCCTTCACCGAGTGGTGGGCCGCCCGAAGCAACCTCGAGCTCATTCCCTTCGGCATGAACGAGGGCTCCGGACTGTCCGATCCCTCCGTGCTCGCCGACACCTACGGCTGGAGCGAGATGGACCTCGTCCGCCGCTACACCTGGCTGGGGCTGGCCTGCCTGGCGGTGCTGGCCGTCGTCTACGTGGTGGGGCTGAGGCGGACCCGCGCCGCGCTGCGCGCGCTGGAGCGCCAGCAGGGCGCCTGAGCACCGGCGTCCTCGTCATCCTCATGCGTCACCACTGGCCCAACGTGGTGCGGCTGCTGAGCCACTTCCAGTGGCCGGAGCACCCGTAAGGGGCAGGAGTGTCCGTGGGCATATGGCGCGGGGACGCGCGCACTGTATCGTTTCGCACCTCAGCCCCGGTGCCGCTCGGCGATGCGGTAGAGGTAGGTGAGGGAGTAGTCCAGGAGCGACTGTCGCGAGCGCATGTAGTTGCGGGCCCGAACGAAGGGAAGCCACACGCGGTTGCCCACGAGTACCTGGGCCTCCTCGAGCTTCTGGCGCGGTATCCACCTGCCGCCAAGGTTGCGCACCAGTACCTCGCCCAGGTACGCGCCAATGGCGGGCACCGCGTGTTCGTCGATGACTTCCCGCAGGCGGCTCTTCGGGAATTCCTCGCGCCAGAAGTAGAAGTCGGCATCCGTGAGCGACTCTGGCGTGGCCTCGAAGACGGAGGGCACCTCCGTGTGCAGCAGCGCCACGAGGTGCTCGGCAAGGGTGCTGTAATGCTTGCGAGCGCTCTCCATGTCCTCCACGTCCGGAGGCAGGGCGGAGTCGGCGGGGCGCCACTCCTCGGGCTCGGGTGGTTGCCACGCGCTGAGCTCGGCAATCCTGCGCTGGCGCTCGTAACTCGCAGCGCGGTCCACCACACGCGAAAGGAGCGGAGCCAGGTCCGGGTGGAAGCGGGGCTCCACGGGAGCGAGCATGGCACTCCGCTCATGCAAGGTGCGCAGCACGGCGTCGAAGTCGAGGTCTGGCCGGAGGTGGGCGTGGGCGCGGGCCTGCGCGAGCCTGGCCTCCCTGCTCGCGAAATCCGCCGCGCTGGGCCACGTCACCAGCAGGACAGAGCCGGAAGGGAGTTCCTCCACACGATGGGCTGGAGTGGACAGCATGCGCTCGCGACCGACAGTCTCCACCAACTTCGGACCAAAGACGTTGAGCCAGCACACCTCGTAGATTTTGTCGAAACCGTCTCTGTATTCAGTTTCATCGTCACGGCCGAAATTGGGAGCGCCCGCCAATGCTCTGTCATCGGTACTGTGGGCCATGGCATAGGTTACGGGGTAGCGAGAGGCCCAGGCGCGCACCAGTTCCACGAAGTGGTGACAGCGCTCCGCTTCCGCGAAGAAAGAGAGCGGCTTCACCGTGAGCATGATGCCCAGGTCGGGAGCTCGCGGTGGGAGCCAAAGCCTGAGCCACATGTCCAACGCGGGCCACTCCGTCCGGTAGAGCCCGAGGTCCGCTCTGTTCCCATCGCGGTCCTCTTCCAGGGACTTCCAGACGGCGGCACGGGCGTACTTGCGTTGCCGCTTGCCTTTGACAACGTCCGGCATCCACCCGTCGGCGTACTCCTCGAGCGCCTGAAGAACCGGCGCCAGCTCGCGCTCCAGTGCCGCTTGTGGACTGAAGGCACCGTCGAAGGTTAGCAGGAGGCTGTCCTCCGGCTTCAAATCGTGCACGCTCAGCACCTTCATTGGAACAACACCCCCACTCCCGGAACGGCTTTCTTGGTTTCGTTCACGGCTGTCCTCAAGGCGTCTACAGCCGTGGGCTTGAGTGCGCCTCCCTCGTAGATGAGGCAGACCCGCTGGACGGGCACCTCGCCAGCCGCGCCGAAAAGACGTTGGAGAGAGTCGCGGCGGATGTCCAGCGTCTCTCCGTACTTCCGCAGAGCTTCCCTGGCGTCCTCGATCATCTGCGCTGCCACTGCTTTGCTGTCTAGTTCCGAGAAGTTGCGGCTCTTGAAGCTGAACGTTTCCACGCGCCGTGGCTGCCCGCCAACTCCCCCCTCTTCGATGACGAGCACGTCCGCGTAGCGGAGGCCGGGGCCCGACTTCCTCACGCCCACCTGCGTTTCAATGCGGGGCCTGTCGAAGTCCCCGAGGAAGCGGCGCTGGGCCCGAGGCTTCTCCGCGTCAGCCTTCAACAGCTTCACCATGTCGCGCTCGAAGGCCATCCCCCGGGCAAACCACGCGCGCATCCGCTCGTAGGGCTCCCACTTGAGGGGGCCCTCGGTGGCCGTGCCCTCCTTCACCTCTTTCAAGCGCTTCTCGTAGTAGTCGACGTACTCGCGCCAGCGCGGATTGCCACGGGCCTCGGGCGGGGCGGCGTCGATGGAGGGTTGGTGCTGCTTCAGCACCTTCGCGTCCTTGGGTAGGCGCGGGCCCGTGGCCTCCAGCTCCACCGCCGCGAGCTTCGCCTCCACCACCTCCCGCGTATGGCCTACGCCCTCGTCCACCAGCGAGGCCAGGGTGCCCTGACGCTCCGTGGCGGGGGCCTTCATAGGAGAGGGGCGTGTGGCCTCGTCGGCCGCGGCGGCGGCTTCTCCAGCGCCGGCCGCTTCACCGCCATTCACGGCTGGGGAGCCCGTGGCCCCGGGCCTGGCCTTGGACATGAGCGGGCGGGCCTTGGCCACATTCCCCCGCGCTTCGTATAGCGCCAGCGCGGCGTCCATCCCCCCCACGGCTACGAAGCGGCCCGCCTCACGACTGGCCTGTATGTACCGGGCCAGCTCTCGCAGGCCCTCCACGCCCGCGCCCAGCCGTGCTTGCAGCTCCCGCGTCCTCTCCGCGAGGAGACTCACTCGCACCCGCACCGTCTCGAGTCCCCGCTGGAGTCCGGCTCCTCCTCCCCGGGCTTCGTAGAGCGTGCGCACGCCCTTGCCACCCACATACAGGGTTGCCAGCAGCGCGACGGGCGTCAGCTCGCGCATGGCCTGCTCGTACTCGCCCCGCGAGAGCGAATACAGCCCGTGGCCCGTACCCGCCCCGAGGTAGTAGAAGCCGAGCGGCACGCCAAAGGTGAGGTGGTCCACGCTGCCCAGCACCACGTTGCCCGCCGAGTAGTGCTGCTTCGCCACCTCTCGTTCCACCTCGTCGAGGTCCTCCTGGTAGGACGGGGGGAGCTGGCCTCGTTGCCGGGTGTAGTGGGTGTACCAGGCATTCTTCTCCTGCTCATGGGTGAGCAGCTCGGTGACAGCGCGACCAGCCCCCCGCATCAGGTCTCCGGGTTGGAAGTCCCTGTCCGGACGGGCCGAGAGCTTCAGGCTCCGCGCGTCCAACTCCGCACGGGCCCTGGGCATCAGCCCCAGCGTGGTGTCCAGCCACTTGTCCCGCGCCAGCCAGAAGAGAATCTCCCGCAGCTCATCGTCATGGGCCGAGTCGAGGAGGAAGCGGACGAACACTTCGGCATGGGCGACTCCATACTTGTCCGTGGCATGGAGGATGAACGCGAGACGCTTGCGGTTGAGAATGCCGGCCGCGTCCTCTCGCACGGGTCCCAGAGAGCCGAGTCGCACGGCATCCCAGTCCGTCAGCGACTCCACCAGCCGAGGCATGTCCACGCGCTCCTGGAGCGTGACGTATTCCGCGGGCGAGGTGCACGTGAGGAAGGGGGCGAGGAGTGCTTCGCTGTCGCCGGCGGAGAAGTCGGGCCAGCCTGGGGGCACGGCCTGCCCTCCGCACGAGGGCGACTCATGAGGGGCACCCGAGCTCGCCAGGGCAGCGTCCGGGCCCAGTCCGCGGGCGCTGCGGCGGCTGTGCAGCCGCTCCTGCTCACCCGGCTCGGCGGAGAGGGCGCGCTCGCCCAGCTCGGTAGACGCAATAAAGGAGGGCACCTCGAACGGGGACGCAGTGGCCGCCGTGTCTCGCAATGTGGAAAGGGTGCGCGGGCCCTCCACGGTGCTGCCGCCCTGTCGCGGCGCCAGCGTCACGCAGCCGGTGGAGAGCAGCACAGCCCCCAGCAGCGCCGCCCACCTGAGCGCCCGGGCTTCAGAGCGCATTGTCCACCCCCACCCCCAGGCCCAGGGAGGCGAAGGCGCCCGGGTGCAGGGCCCCGTCCGGCTTCGGGTCCCGGGGGTCGTAGCTTGCGTCATGCGCGCTGGTGAAGGCGTGACTGGCTCTGCCTGACTCCAGGAGTCGTTCTGTTCCGACGGAGATTCCCCTCCGTCCATCAGACGCGGGACTTCTTGCTCTCCGGCGAGGCCGCGCTGGCGGGCTCCCCCTGGGCCAGCGCCTGGATGGCCTGGATGCGCCGCTCCGCCTCCTGGGCGTCGAGGAAGATGTGCAGCATGTCGCGGATGCTCGGCAGCGCCTTCGCCAGCGTCACGGGGGTGAGCATCTGCGGCTCCACGCCGGCCTTGCGGCACGCACGCGTCATGGTGGACGGGGCGATGACGGGCGACAGGCCACAGCGCGCCACCAGGGCCTCGAAGAGGGAGCCATGGATCCCTCCGGGGGACGGCGTGTGCGCGGCCGGGGCGGCGGGCACGGACACCACCGGGACGACGGGAATGGCCGGGGTATGGGCCGGGGACGGAGCCGCCATGGCCTGCTCGGACTCGGCCCGGCGCCGCAGCTCCGTGCGCACCTGGGCGCGCAGCACCTCGATGTCCTCCGTCTTGGAGCAGAAGGCATCCACCTTCACCGCCAGGGCCTCGGAGATGAGCTTCGCGTCGAAGCCGGCCGTCAGCCCCACCACCGCCACATGGGCCGTCCCGGGTAGGGTCCTCACGGCGCGCACCCACTCCGGTCCCTCCAGCCCCGGCATCTCCAGGTCCAGCAGGATGCAGTCCACCGGCTGCGCCTCCAGCAACCGCATGGCGTCGTCGCCGGACTCGGCGATGATGACGTCGTGGCCGTCCTTGCGCAGCGCATCCGCGGCGCGGTGGCGGAAGTCGATGCGGCCGTCCACCACCAGCACCCGGCGCCGCCGCCCGGCCGACACCAGCCGGGGCGTGCCATCCGAATCCGGCAGCTGCGTCAGCTCGTGGGCGCGCCGCACCACGTAGGCCGAGTCATAGGGCTTGCCCACGTAGTCGTTGGCACCGTGGGACAGGCCCTTGAGCCGCTGGATGACCGCCGCCTCGGTGGACAGCATCAGCACCGGCAGGTTCGCCGTGCGAGGCACCCGGCGCAGCTCCTCCAGCAGCTCCACGCCGTCACCATCCGGCAGCAGCATGTCCAGGATGAGCAGGTCGAACTCACTCTCGCTCAGCGCCTTGCGGGCGACCGCGAGGCTCTCGCACAACGTGGTGCCAAAGCCAGCGGTGCTCAGCACCCCGCGCAGGTCCGCCCGGACCGTCACGCTGTCGTCCACGATGAGCACACGTGCCTTCATGACAATCCTTCCCTGGCCCCCCCGCGAGAGAGCGCCGCCAGCAGAGGAGGAATCTCCGTCAATCCCACCACGTGCTGCGCGGCCCCCAACCGGATGGCCTCTCGGGGCATTCCGAATACCACGCAGGTGGATTCATCCTCCACCACCGTGGGGGCCCCCGCGCGTCGCATCGCCGACAATCCCTCGGCCCCGTCCCGCCCCATCCCCGTCAACAGGCAGCCAATGGAGGCCGCCCCCAGCTCGCGGGCCACCGACTCGAAGAGCTCGTCCACCGAGGGACGGCACGAGTGGCGCTCCGGCCCGTCCACCAACCGCAACCGCCCCCCCCGTACCACGAGGTGCCGGTTGCCCGGTGCCATCCGCACCACCACCCGGCCCGGCATCGGCAGCGGCTCCCCGTCCACGGCACTTCGCACCGACAGGCCACTTTGCGCCTCCAACCACTCGGCCATGGCGGTGTCGAAGTGCTCGGTGATGTGGAGCACCAGCAGCACCGGCAGGGGGAAGCCCGGAGCCAACGAACGGAGGATGTGGCGCACGGCCGCGGGCCCTCCGGTGGAGGCCCCCATCACCAGCAACCGGGGCGGCACGACGGGGGGCTGCACGCGCGGTGGCGGCGCGTGTGAACGGGCCTCCTCCGTCCGCAACCGGGCCCGGACGTGGGTGATGACGCGCACGCGCGCCGCCACCCGCACCCGTGACACCAGCGTCTCCATCCACCGCGAGTCCAGGGTCCCCGAGGGCTTGTCCACCGCGTCCACCGCACCCGCGGCCAGCGCGTCCAACGTCCGCAGCCCCTCCGTGCGATTCTCGGTCGCCGAGAGGACGACAATGGGCGTGGGGCAGTGGGCCATGATGAGCTCGGTGGCCCGGAGCCCATCCACCTTCGGCATGACCAGGTCCATCGTCACCACGTCCGGGCGCAGGCGCTGGCACTGCTCGAAGGCCTGCTGACCATCGGAGGCCTCCCCCACCACCTCGTACGACGGGTCGAACGCGAAGGCATCCGCCAGCCGGCGGCGCACCGTCAGCGAGTCATCGACGATGAGGACCCGCAGGCGGCTCATTCTGCCCTCCGCCCGGAGGCCGTCAGACGGGCGACCGTGTCCAGGAAGCCGTGCTGCTGGAACTCGCCCTTGACGATGTAGGCCGACACGCCCGCCTCGCGGCCGCGCCGCTTGTCCTCGTCGGTGGCCAGCGAGGACACCATGAGCACGGGCAGCGCCTGAAGGGAGGGCGTGGCGCGGATGCGCCGGGTGAGCTCCAGCCCGCTGATCCCCGGCATCTCCACGTCGACGATGGCCAGCGAGTGACCGCCCCGCCGCGCCTTCTCGAAGCCCTCCTCGCCCGAGGCGGCCAGCTCCACCTGATAGCCCGCGGCCTCGAGGATGCTCTTCTCCAGCATGCGGGTGGTGACGGAGTCATCCACCACGAGGATGAGGTGCCGCCGCGAGGGCTTGACCTGGGGAACCCCGCCGGAGGAGCCCGCCTGCACCCGGCGCACCAGGCCAGCCGCGTCCAGCAGCAACAGGGGGAGGCCCTGCTCGTCGAAGCTGGCCCCGGCCACCAGCGGCAGGTTGGGCACGGTGGCGGGCAGTGGCCGGCTCACCCGGCGGGAGATGCCCAGCAGCTTCTCCACCCCCACCGCGGCCCGGCCCGCCGTGCCCGCGTCGAGCACCAGCACGGACCAGGTGCGTGGCCGCTGCGCGCTGCTCGTGCCGCCCAGCGCGTCCACCAGCGGGAGGAAGGGCAGCGCCTCGCCCTCGTGGGAGATGCAGGCGCGCGCCCCCGTCCAGGAGACGGCCTCGGCGGGCAGGTGGATGGCGCCGCTCAGCGCCTCCAACGGCACCAGCAGGCGCTGCCCACCGGCCTCCACGCCCAGCATCTCCAACGAGGCCAGCGTGAGGGGGACCTCCAGCGTGAGACAGCTGCCCAGCCCCGGCCGCGAGGTCATGTGCACCTCGCCCTTGAGCCGCAGCACCATGTCCCGCACCACGTCCAGCCCCACGCCCCGGCCGGACACCTCGGTGATGGTGCGGGCCGTGCTGAACCCGGGCTGGAAGAGCAGCCCGAACAGCCCCTGCTCGTCCAGGGCGTCCGCCTCGGAGGCGGAGACGAGCCCCCGCTGCACCGCCACCTGGCGCACCCGGCCCAGGTCCACGCCGCGCCCATCGTCCTCGCACCGGAAGAGGACGCGTCCGCCGCGCCGCTGCACCTTCAAGGAGAAGCGGCCCGTGGGGGGCTTGCCCAGCGCCCGCCGCTCCTCGGGAGGCTCCACCCCGTGGTCCACCGCGTTGCGCACCACGTGCACCAGGGCCTGGCGCACCGCCGCCAGCACGTGCCCGTCGATCTGGATGTCCCCGCCCTCGGCGTGCATCTCCACCTGGCGGCCCAGGGAGGCGGCCGCGTCGCGAGCGGCCAGCTCCAGCGGCCCGAAGAGCGTCTGCGCCGGGACGAGCCGCAGGGTGTGTGCCCCATCCCGCAGGCGCGCCAGCTCCGACTCCACCTGCCCCAGCCCGCCGCCGAGCTGCCGCCCCGCCTTCACCAGCACGGAGCGCAGGCCCTCGGCCGTGGACAGCACGCGCGACAGCCACCGGGCGCGCTCCGCGGGCGAGCCGTTGCTGACCACGGGCGCGGAGAGCTGCTCGATGAGGCTGCCCGCTCCGTATTGCGCCTGTCCGAGCGACTCCACCGCCCCGCGCAGGCCTCCGAGCTGCACCACCGCCTCGGACAGGCCCTCCAGCAGCGTGTCCAGCCGCGCCAGATCCACGCGCACCACCTCGGACGTCGGCGCCTCGGGGAGCGCCAGCGCCGGAGCGCCCTCCTCGGACGGGGCCTCCTCGGGCGGCGGCGGCGGGGTGTCCAGCGCATCCAACTGCTCCGCCATCTGCCCCACCAGGCGCAGGAACTCGCGGATGCTGTCGGCGGGCAGGGACTGGCCAGCCTCGCGGTAGGACGACAGCGCGTCCTCCACGGCGTGCGCCATCTCCGCCATGCGCACCTGCCCCACCACCCGCGCCGCTCCCTTCAGGGTATGCGCGTAGCGGAAGAGCTCCGGCACGGCCTGCGCACCGCCCTCGCCATCGTCCAGCGAGAGCAGGCCCTGCGTGAGCTGTTCGATCAGCTCCCGGGCCTCGATGCGGAAGTAATGGTAGGGATCGCTGTCCAGGCTCATGCGTTGGCGCGCGAGTCGATGATGGCGTTGAGCTGCTGCGAGAGCTGGATGAGCCGGGTGGCCGTCTGCAACGTCTGCGCGGAGCTGGACTCGGCCTGACGCGCCGTCTGCGCCACCTCGAGGATGGCGGTGTTCACCTGCTCCACGGCCGTCGTCTGCTGCTGGGTGCTCAGCTCGATCTCCCGCGCCACGTCCAGGTTGGCGCGCACCAGCTCGGCGATGCGGCGGAAGCTGCCCGCCACGTCACTGAACTGCTTGGCGCTGCTCTGCACCGCCTTGGAGCCGTCCTCGGTGGCCATGATGGTGGTGTTGGAGGCGGCGCGGATCTCCTCGATGAGGACGCGGATGTCCTTGGTGGCGCCGCCCACGCGGTCCGCCAGCTTGCGGATTTCCTCCGCCACCACGGCGAAGCGCTTGCCGTGCTCCCCCGCCCCGGCGCTCTCGATGGTGGCGTTGATGGCCAGGATGTTCGTCTGCTCGGCCAGCTCGTTGATGATGTCCACGATGCCGCCGATCTCCTGCGAGCGCTTGCCCAGCTCCAGCATGTGGTTGACGATGGCGTCCACCTGGCGGCGCACCGTGTCGATGGCCTCCTGGGCGTGCTGCACCGTCTCGTTGCCGGTGCGGGCCGCGCCCGCCGTCTCGTCCGCCACGCGGGCCACCTGCTGCGCGCTGCCGGCGATCTGCCGCGAGGTGGACAGCAGCTCCTTGACGGTGGTGGAGATCTCCGTCGTGGCCGAGGCCTGCTCGCGCGCGCCCGTGGCCTGCTGCGAGGCCGCCGACTGGAGCTCGGCCGAGGAGCCCTGCACCCCCGAGATGGCCGAGCCGATCTTCTTCTGAAGACCCATACCGACGAGGGTGGCGGCCCCGATGACCACCACCAGCGCCACGACTCCGCCCCAGAAGAACACCCGCATGAACGAGAGCGCGTCCGCGTCCATCTGCGCGTCGCCCTCCTGGAGCAGCTTCTCCTCCGACAGGCGCATCTCGGCCACCGTGCCCCGGATGGCTTCCATCATCTCCCTGCCCTCGCTCATGCCGGTGCTGGTCTGGACCGCATCGAAGCCCTTGGTGCGGCGCAGCTCGATGCTGGCCTTCAGACTGGCGAGCTTCCGGGAGATGGCGGGCCGCAGCACTTCCAGGCGCCGGACCTGCTCGGGGTTGCCGGAGACGAGCTCCCTCAGGAGCGACAGCTCCTTGTCGATGCTGGCCTGCGCCTCGTTGTAGGGCGCGAGGAAGGCCTCATCCCCGGTGAGGACGTAGCCGCGATGACCCGTCTCCGCGTCCTTGACGCTGGAGAGGACCCGCTCGAGCCCGGTGATGACCTGATGGGTGCGCCCCACGGTGGTGGCGGCGTCCGTGAAATCCCGGATGCTCTTCAGGGACATGACGACGAAGAGCACGATCAACGCCGAGACCACGATGACCACGGCGGTGAACTGCTGTCCCAACGTCCGATTCGAGAACATCTTCATCATCTCCCCTGCTGGGGGGCGGAGGCCTCCTCCAGCAGCTTTCTCACGAGGGCATCGACATCGAGCACCGGCAACGGCGGGGCGTCCGGCAGCAGGACGCTGGTGCTCAGCAAGGGGTGGGCGGAGGAGGAGCCCCCGCCAGAACGCATCTGCTCACGGGTGGCGCGCAACTGGCCCTCGAAGCCAGCCGCCGCCAGGCCCACGCGCCGGGTACCACCGGCCAGCAGCAACCACCGCGGAGGCTCTCCGGACGAGAGGCCCAGCTGCGCCGCCAGGTCGTGCACGGCGATGAGCTGGCCTCGCAGCCCCACCAGCCCCAGCAACGAGTCCGGACTGCCCGGCAGGCGCACCAGGCGCGGCAGGAGGTGGAGACCCGACAGCTGCCCCAGGCGCACGCCCAGGGGGGCACCGCCCACGCGCAGCCGCAGCAACGCCTCGCCGGGCTCCTGCCGCGGCGCGGGGGGCCGGGAGAAGGAGGAGTCGAAGCTTTCGCGCAGCTCGTCCAGCCGCTGGGCCGCGCGGGTGCGAGGGAGACTCATGGAACCTCCGTACAGGCATGGAGCTCTTGCAGGCCCACCTGCATCAGCCCGTGGCGGCCGAAACCTCCGCCGAAGAGTGACAGATACAACGGCTTCTCCTGGGGCAGCAGAGAGAGGGCCATGCGCAGGCCCACCCGGGCGTCCGCCAGGTCACCGGCCCGGCGCGCCAGTGTACCCGCGCGGAGGTACCCCAGGGCGAAGGTGGGATCCGCACGCACCGCAGCGGCGTAACGGGACCGGGCTCCCACCTCGTTCCCGCTCTGCTCCAGGCACAGCCCCAGCAGGTACTGGGCCGGGGCCTCGGTGGCGCTCGCCGAGGTGAGCTGCCGGCCCAGGTGCTCGGCCGCCTCCAGGCGTCCCGCGTGCAGGTGCAACACCGCCCGCAGCAGCAGGCCCCTGGGTTGCTCCTCCTGGGGGAGCGACTCCAGCCGCGCCCAGGCCTCGGTGTAGCGCTCGGCCTCGAGCAGCCGCAGCACCGCCTCCAACCCGTCCACCGGAGGAGGAGTGCTCGAGCCCCTCGGGAGGGCCACGGCGGAGGGGGGCGGCGGAAGCAGGGGCGGCGCCCGCGAGGAGGCCAGGGTGGGCAACGGTACCGGCAGCCGGCGGTAGTAGAAGGCGTCCCCGCGGCGCAGCAGCTCGAATTCCTCGGAGATGCCCCGCAGCGTCTCGCTGGGCCCCAGGAAGAGGTAGCCGCCAGGGACCAGCGCCTGGGCCATGCGGGCGATGATCCTTCGCGTCACCTCGGGAGGAAAGTAGAGGACGACGTTGCGGCAGAGGATGGCGTGGAAGGAGCCCGGGGCCCAGAAGGCGGGGGCATCCTCCAACAGGTTGCGCTCCTCGAAGATGACCTGATCCCTCACCTGGGGCCGGAGGGCGAACCCCTCGGGGGTCCGCTTGAACCACTGCTCGCGCAGGGCGAGGGGCACGGCGCGCAGGGACCAGGAGGAGTAGCAGGCGCGGCGGGCCTGGGCGATGGCGCGAGGGTTGACGTCGATGCCGAGGATGCGCAGCCGGGAGGCATCCACCCGCCCGCGCTCACGGGCCAGGAGGGCCACGGAGTAGGGCTCCTCTCCGCTGGAGCAGCCGGCGCACAGCACGCGGATGTTGGAGGACTGGCGGAGGAAGGAGGGAAGCACCTCATCCACCAACGTCTCGAGCTGGGTGAGGTGGCGCAGGAAGTACGTCTCCCCCACGGTGAGCCGCTCGGCGAGGGCCTTCCACTCCTCTTGAGCGGACGAGGAGGCCAGCCGCTCCAGGTAGCGCTCCACGGAACCGCCGGCACGCTCCGCGAGCAGCGGCTCCAGCTCACCCCACTGGCCCTTGTCGATGACCAGCCCCAGGCGTTGCTGCACGAGCGCGACGAAACGAGCGATCACGCGCTCCCCTCACCCGAGGAGCTCTCCAGACGGTCCCAGATCTCCTCGGGCAGCAGGTGGGCCGCGCCGAGCACGGCCATCAGCCGCCCATCCAACGAGCCCAGGTGCCGCAGGTGGCCACTGGCGGTGGCGCGCAGCAGCGGAGGCACGGAGTCCAACTGGCCCTCCTCCACCCACCGCAGGCCGCGCACCTCATCCACCTCAAGCGCCAGGCGCCCCTCGGGCACGCGCAGCGAGACGAAGCGCCGGCCGGAGCCGGACAGGACGGCCTGCCCCCCCAACAGCATCGCCAGGCTCACCACGGGCGCCGGGGTGCCTCGCACCAGGCACACGCCACGCACGAAGACGGGCGCGGCCGACACCGGGGCGACCGGCAGCGGCCTCATCGTCTCCTCCACTTCCTCGAGCGGCAGCGCGCACATCCACTCCTGCGCCCTCACCACGAGGAAGCAGCGCGACCCCTGCCTGGGCATGACTCCCCCTTCGGGTTCGATCTCCACACAATCATGCACCTTCAGCGTATGCCAAGGCGAGGGGGAGCAGATGTGCGATGACCGCCTGAATGGTGGCGCGCATGGCTCCCAGCCAGGAAGGAGGGAGGCTGGCGCCGGACTGCATACCCGCACGCACTCTCCGGCACACGCGGACCAAAAACGCTGAAGACTCTCAAAGATTACGCCACCACAGCACGGCGCTCACCGGCCCCCGTTTTGAATCCAGACGGAAAATCCGCATCCGCGTGCGAATCGGCTCACGGACAGCAAATATTGCAAGACATTCGCGTGAAATTCGTATGTCCCCCTCGTAAGAAGCCTCGACATTTCCGACGACATCCGGATAATTGAGAATTGCACAGTAGGTATGGGTGGACAAGGAATCACTCCCACCCACCTCTGGTGACTCAAAAAATGTTTTGAGTTGTGGTCGATGCCGGGTGGCATGAGTCCTCATCCAGGCTGCGGTGAGCTATTACACGCAGGGTCTCACCTTGAAGTAACAGACAGTCATTGCCACCAGGGCCTGCCCACGAGCAGGCCACCGAGTCGAAACCACGGCAACGGGAGCAGACGCGCATGATTCGGATTGGGCGAAGACAGTTCACCGCCGGCCTGGGAGCCTCGCTGCTGGCGAGCCCCCTGTTGGGACTGCTCAGCGGAGAGGCCCGGGCCGCGACCCAGCAGGCCAAACGGCTCATCGTCTTCTTCTCGCCCAATGGGACGGTGCACAACCACTGGCGCCCCACCGGAACGGAGACGGAGTTCGCGTTCCCCGCCGGCGGCATCCTGGAGCCGCTCGCGCGCCACCGCTCCAAGCTGCTCATCTGCGACGGCATCGACTTCGTGGAGGTGGACAACCACGAGGCGGGCATGTCCAACATGCTCACCGGCGGAGGCACGGCGGGCAGTGCCTCCGGAGGTCTGTCCGTCGATCAGTACATCGCGAGCAAGATCGGCCAGGGCTCGCGCTTCCAGTCCCTGGAGTTCGGCGTGCAGACGAGCGCCTGGGGTGCCGCGCGTTCGACGCGTATGTCGTACTCGGCCCCCGGCGTCTTCGCCTCGCCCGAGGACAACCCGCGCAACGCCTTCCAGCGCCTCTTCGGCGCGCTCGGGGGTGACACGACCACCACCGACAAGCTGCTGCGGCGCCGCAAGAGCATCCTGGACCTGGTACGCGGCGAGATGAACGACCTGGCCCAGCGCGCGGGCGCGCAGGAGAAGCAGAAGTTGGATCAGCACCTCGAGGCGCTGCGCCAGACGGAGCGCGGGCTGACCGAGCCCGCGGCGCTGCCCGGGTGCCCCTCCGCCACCGCTCCGACGCCCATCGACGCCATGGCCAACGGGAACTTCCCCGCCGTGGGCAAGGCCCAGATGGACCTGATGGTGAGCGCGCTCGCCTGCGGCATGACGCGCGTGGCCTCCATCCAGTGGGCCCACACCATCGCCCCCCAGGTGTTCAACTGGATGGGGATGGGCGAGGCCCACCACGAGCTGTCCCACAAGGACGACTCCAACACCGCCGGGGTGGCGAACTTCGTCAAGTGCGAGCGCTGGTTCGCCGAGCAGTTCGCCTATCTGCTCGACGCCCTCGAGTCCTACCCCGACCTGGAGGGCGGCGGCACCCTGCTCGACTCCACCCTGGTGCTCTGGGCCAAGGAGCTCGGTGACAGCCGGCTGCACACCTGCCGCTCCGTGCCCTTCGTCATCGCGGGAGGCGCCAACAGCTACTTCCGCTTCGGGCGCTACCTGCGCTTCAACGGGGCGCCGCACCAGAAGCTGCTCACCTCGGTCTGCCATGCCCTGGGCGTCACCATCGACACCTTCGGCGATGTCACCAAGGCCAGCGGCCCGCTCGCCGGGCTCGTCTGACCCCGCCCCCACCTGACCGTCCACCTTCAGATTTAGGAGGCAGGCCCGTGCTCACCTCTCGGCACCTCGCTGCCCTTGGCGCCCTCGTTCTCTCCGCTTCCCTCTCCGCCTGCACCAAGCAGGACGGCTGCCCCGATGACCTGGAGTTCTTCCGCACCAAACTCTGGGAGCCGGTGCTGTCCACGCAGTGCATCGCCTGCCACAAGTCCGACGGCCTGGCGGCCGGGACGCGCCTGGTGCTGCTGCCCCCCAACGAGGAGGGCGCGGTGGAGGCCAACTTCATGACGGTGCGGGGGCTCGCGCGCGACATGAGCGCCGGCGCGCCCCTGCTGGTGATGAAGCCCGCGGGCACCCACCCGAAGGGTCACGGCGGCGGCACGCTCGTGGCCCAGGGCACCAACCGCTACACGGACCTCCAGGCCTTCGCGGACCGCATCAACGGAGTCGCCGGGGCCTGCGAGGCCACCGCCGTGGTGGCGTGCACCCCGGGCCAGGTGGACCCCGCCGCCCGGCGCCGGCTGCGCATGCTCACCCGCTTCGAGTACGACAACACCCTGCGCGACCTCCTCTACCTGAGCTCCGATTGGGGAAAGTCCCTGCCGGCGGAGGAGGTGGTGCACGGCTTCGACAACAACTCGGACGCGCGCGCGGTGGGCACCCTGCTGACCGACAAGCTCCTCAGCACCGCCGAGCAGGCCGCCGAGGCGGCCGTGGTCAACCTGTCCCAGCACGTCACCTGCGAGCCGGGAGAGGCGTGCGCGCAGCAGTTCATCCAGAAGTTCGGCGAGCGCGCCTTCCGCCGCCCGCTGACGGACGGGGAGCGCACCCGCTACCAGTCGCTCTACACGAGCGTGGCGTCGGAGGACGGCTACACCGAGGGCATCGAGGCCGTCATCGCCGCCATGCTCCAGTCCCCCAACTTCCTCTATCGCTCGGAGCTGGGGGAGTACAACAGCAGCGGGAAGTACGTGCTGACGGACTACGAGGTGGCCTCGGAGCTGTCGTACCTTTATTGGGGCTCCATGCCGGATGAGGCGCTGCTCGCCAAGGCGCGCGCCGGGACCCTGCATACGCCGGAGCAGATCTCCGCCGAGGCGCGCCGCATGCTGGCGTCGCCCCGGAGCCGCCCCATGCTCGACCACTTCGTGAGCCAGTGGCTGGACCTGGGCAAGCTCGACCAGGCGCAGAAGGACGCCGTGGCCTTCGAGAGCTTCACCTCCGACATCCGCGCGGCGATGAAGAACGAGACGACGGAGTTCTTCGACCATGTCGTGCGCAGCAGCACCGGCCGGCTCCCCGAGCTCTTCTCCGCCGACTACACGTTCGCCACGGACGCGCTGGTGTCCTTCTATGGCCTGGCGGGGCAGGTGGGCTCCTCGACGGCCAACACCAGCGGCATGCGGATGTGGAACCTGTCCGGCACGGGCCGCAAGGGCATCCTCACCCATGGCAGCATCCTGGCCAGCCACGCCACGCCGCAGACGTCCTCGCCCGTGCTGCGCGGCAAGCTCGTGCGCGAGCGCATGCTGTGCCAGCCGCTCCCGCCGCCTCCCCCGGGCCTCAACGTGCAGCTGTCCCCGGTGGACCCCGATTCGACCAACCGCCAGCGCTTCCAGGAGCACTCGACGAACGCGGCCTGCGCCTCCTGCCACAAGCTGATGGACCCCATCGGCTTCGGCTTCGAGCAGTTCGACAGTGTCGGCCGCTACCGGCCGGCGCAGGCGGACGGGCAGCCCGTGGATGCGACGGGCGCGGTGTGGTCCGCGCCCACGCCCGGCACCGACGGCACCTTCACCGGCGTGGAGGAGTTGCAGAGCAAGCTGGGCGCCAGCGCGGACGTCGCGTCCTGCTTCTCGATGCAGTGGCTGCGCTTCGCCTACGGCTCCTCCGGGGATGACGAGTCCTGCGTGGCCCGTCAGCTCACCGAGCGCTTCCGCGAGGGCGGGCAGAGCATCCCGGAGCTGCTCGTGACGCTGACGCAGCTGCCGCGCTTCACCGAGCGACTGGGAGATCCGGGAACGAAGCCGGGAGGTGGTGGCGGCGGCACGCCGGGCAATGGCGGCGGGGGTGGCACGACCGACCCGGCGGCCTCCGGCAACGTGAAGGTGACCATGCTCCCGCAGGATGACTGGGGGAGCGGCTACTGCACCAACGTCAAGGTGACCAACCCCGGGACGGACACCATCACCTGGCGGGCCACGATGAGCGTGGGAGGCAACCTCACGCACGTGTGGAACGCCACGGCCACGCCTTCCGGGGGCCAGACCACCTTCGTGGGCCAGGACTGGAACGGCCAGTTGGGCCCGGGTGGCAGCACCAGCTTTGGTTACTGCGCGACGCGCTGATTCACCGCGCTTGAACCTCGCGCCTCCTGCCGATAGGGAGGCGCGAGCCCCATGTCCTCCTCGCGCCGTTTGTCCAAGAAAGGGCTCCTCGTCCTCCTGCTGCTCGCGCTCCTGCTCGCCGTTGGCGGGGCCGCGGGGTATGCATGGCTGCAGGGCGAGGACGCACGCGCCCGGGTGCTGGCCCGGGTAGAACCCGCCCTGGAGTCCCGGTTGGGCCCGGTGCACATCGGGAACGACTTCCACGTCGGGTGGACGGGCACGGTGTCCCTGGGACCCGTGGAGATTCCGGGGACGCGGCCCGAGGGCCCTCCCGTGGTGCGCGTCTCGCGCGTCACCGTCCGCATCCGGCGGATGGCCCTGCTCAGGGGCCACGTCGAGGCGAGCCGGGTGGAGCTCGCGGGGGTGACGGTCGAGGCCGGTCCCGACGGGCAGGAGCTGCGGGCCCTCGTCGAACGGGTCCGCGAGGCCCGGAAGGACCGGCGCCCCGCCGCGTCCTCGGACCCGGGCACCTCCCGCGAGCTTCCCCAGGTGGTGCTGAAGAACGTGCACCTGGCCTTCGAGCACCAGGGCCGGAGGGAGTGGGGCCCGTTCGCGGGCCGGGTGCGGGTGGAGGGCACGAAGGAGGAGCCCCGGCTGGAGGCCACGGCCGAGCTGCCCGGAGGCGGGAGCGCGGCGTTGACCGTCGTGCGCGCGGAGTCGGGCCCCTCGGGGACGCTCCGGATACGAGGCGTGCCCGCGGGCCCCCTGCTGTCGCTCGCCGAGCTTCCCCTGAGCGTGGAAGGAGGCACGCTGGAGGGCGAGCTCCAGGCGGATGCCTCCCGCCTCACCTTCTCCGGGGCGATGACGGGCCTCACCGTGGCCAGTCCCCAGCTGGCCCCGGAGCCGGTGGGCCCCTTCACCTTCTCCGCCCAGGGCCGCGTGAACTGGGACGTGAAGAGCCGGAAGGTGGTGCTCGAGTCCCTGCGGCTGACGATGGGTGAGCGCCGTCAGGCGGGCGTCGAGGTGCACGGCGAGACCACCTGGGTGGGAGAGCCCCGCTTCTGGCTGCGGGCGGAGCTGCAACCGCTCTCCTTTGAAGAGGCGCTGACGGCGCTGCCTCCCTCCCTGGTGCCCGACGTCGAGCTGGCGCGGCTGGAGGGCCAGTTCCGGGCCTCGCTGGCGCTCTCCGGTCCGGTGTACCGGCGCCGCGACTGGGCGGTGCAGGCGAAGCTGGAGCTACCGCCGGAGCTGAAGCGCGCGGCCAGGACGGGACCGCTGGCCTGGGTGCGCGAGTCCTTCGACTACCGTCCGTTGACGGCCGAGGGGCGCGGACGGGAGCTGCGCATCGGCCCGGCCAATCCCGCCTACGTGCCCCTGGCCGAGCTGCCGCGTCCGCTGGTGCGCGCGGTGCTGCGCAGCGAGGACGCCGCCTTCTGGATCCACCAGGGCTTCGACTTCGAGTCGCTGCGGAACATCGTGCTGGCGCCCGAGGACGACAAGCTGCGCGGAGGCTCCACCCTCACCCAGCAGCTGGCGAAGAACCTCTTCCTGTCGCGGGAGAGGACGTACGCGCGCAAGGTGAAGGAAGCGCTCCTCACACTGGGGCTGGAGGCCTCGGTGTCGAAGGAGCGGCTGCTCGAGGTGTACCTCAACCTCATCGAGTGGGGCCCCAACGTCTACGGCATTGGAGAGGCGGCGCGGCACTACTTCGACAAGAACGCGCGCGAGCTGAGCATCCGCGAGGCCGCCTTTCTCGCCACCATCATCCCCAACCCGGTGCGCTACCACGGGTACTGCTCCCGGGGAGCGCTCTCGGACACCTGGATGAAGGTCGTGGGTGATCTGCTGACGGACATGTACGAGGGAGGCGACATCAGCGAGGCGGAGTATCAGGAGGCCCTCGCCGCGCCGCTCCCCTTCGCCTGCCAGGCCCGCGCCGAGCCCACGGTCGACTGACGGACGGGGCGCTCAGGCCTCCGCGCGGAGCGTGACGAGGGTCACCTCGGCCGGCACGCCGATGCGGAACGGCAGCCAGTGCCCCGTGCCTCCCGACACGTAGAGCTGTCCCTCCCCGCGCCGGTAGCGCCCCAGCATGTAGTCGAAGGCGAACCGGAACAGCGGCATGCCGAGGAGCGCCACCTGCCCGCCATGCGTGTGGCCGGAGAGCGTGAGCCGCGCGCCCCGCTCCACCGCGAGCGGGAAGAAGTCCGGGTGGTGCGACAGGCAGAGCACCAGCTCGTCCGGAGACGTGCCCCGGAAGGCGACCTCCGCCGAACGCCGCATGCGATCCGCCTTCGCGCTCACGCTGCGGCGCGGCCCGATGGGATAGTCCACGCCCACCACCCGCACCCGGTGCCCGGCATGCTCGAGCACGTGCGCCTCATCCACCAGGAGGCGGACCGGGCCGCCGCGGCGCGCGCTCGCCGCGTACGCCTCGCGGACGGCGGGCAGGCCCCGCCAGTGCTCGTGGTTGCCGAGGATGGCGAGCATCCCGTGCCGCGCCTGGCACATCTCGAGCGCGGCCATCGTCTCGTCGAGCTGCGAGAGATCATCGATCAGATCTCCCGTCATCACCTGGAGGTCCACCCCGGCCTGGTTCATCGCCTCCACGGTGGCGCGCAGGTACTGGGTGTCGATGAACGTGCCGATGTGGACGTCGGTGATCTGTCCGATCCGGAAGCCGTCCAGCGCCGGGGGAAGGCCACGCAGCCGCACATCCACCTCGCGGAGCACGAAGCCGGAGGAGCCGGCCACCATCCCCGCCGAGCTCGTCGCCGCGGCGAACAGCGGCAACGCCCGCCCCGCGCCCACGAGCAGACTCCGCCGCTCCAGGTCGACCGGAGGCGCCGCCACGAGCGCCGCCCCTCCCTCGGTCACCTGCACCACCGGAGCCACGCTCGCGGGGGCCGGCGCACGCCGCTTGAGCAGGAGCGCGAGAGGCCACCCCAGGAGCATCACCAACCCCACCGCGATGAGCCAGCCCGAGCTGAAGAGCTTCAGCGGCAGGCCCACCATCGGTACCACGCCGTGATCGCCGAACCCGAACACCAGCGGAAGGGCAAGGCCCAGAAGCGACAGCCCCGCCAGCGCGAGGAAGGTCTGATGACGCCACCCCTCACGAATGCTCGGCCACAGCCGGCGCAGGACGAAGTAGGCACCAAGGTTGACGAGGGCGGTGAAGAAGAGTCTCCCCATGGGTGCCCGTGCATAACAAAGCCGCCGTCCGGATGCTGGTCGAACGCAGGCCCGTCCACCGGGCGGGCCGCCACGCGAGGGGGGGCGCCGGACTGCCCCAGGTGTCCCCGGACTGTGTGCTCGATCAGACAACCCTGTCCACGATGCTGGGGGTATTGGACGCCGCCCATGCGGAAACCCCTGAAGAGGGGGCCTCTCTAGTATCCTCGGCGCATGTCCAACAGCCTGCTGATCGTCCACGTCCACGTGCACGTCAAGCCCGAGTCCGTGGACGCCTTCCGTGAAGCCACCCTGGCCAATGCACGCGCGAGCGTGAAGGAGCCGGGCATCGCCCGCTTCGATGTCATCCAGGACACCGAGGACCCGACACGGTTCGTGCTCGTCGAGGTCTACAAGAACCCCCAGGCGCCGGCCGCGCACAAGGAGACGGCCCACTATCTGACTTGGCGCGACACCGTGGCGCCCATGATGGCCGAGCCGCGCACGTCCCGGAAATACGTCAACCGCTTCCCCGAGGACGGGGAGTGGTGACATGAGCGTGAGCGGCTTCGAGTTCGCCACCGCCACGCGCATCCTCTTCGGAGCGGGCCGGCTGGCGGAGGCTCCGCGGGAAGTGAAGGCCCTGGGCGGAACCCGGGTGCTGGTGGTCACGGGCAGGGACTCCACGCGTGCCGGACCGCTGCGCGAGGGGCTCGGCCAGCTCGGACTCTCCAGCGTCACCTTCGCGGTGGGGGGTGAGCCCACCGTGGAGCTGGCACGGGACGGGGCGGCCCTCGCCGTGTCCGAGCGGTGTGACGCGGTGGTGGCGTTCGGCGGAGGCAGCGCGCTGGACGCGGGCAAGGCCATCGCCGCGCTGGCCGCCAACGGAGGAGACCCGCTCGACTACCTGGAGGTCGTGGGCCGGGGCCTGCCGCTGACGAAGCCCTCGCTGCCGCTGGTGGCCATTCCCACCACCGCGGGCACGGGCTCCGAGGTGACACGCAACGCGGTGCTGGGGGTGAAGGACGCCCAGGTGAAGGCGAGCCTGCGCAGCCCCCTCATGCTGCCCCGGCTGGCCCTCGTGGATCCGGACCTGCTCGCGGGTGTGCCTCCCGCAGTGCTCGCCTCCAGCGGACTGGACGCGCTCTCCCAGCTCATCGAGCCCTTCCTGTCGGCCCGGGCCAATCCGCTCTCCGACGCGCTCGCCCGCGAGGGAATGGGCCGCTCGGCCCGCTCGCTGCGGCGCGCGGTGTTGGAAGGCCCGGACGCGGCGGCGCGGGAGGACCTCGCCCTGGCGAGCCTCTTCGGGGGCCTGTGCCTGGCCAACGCGGGCCTGGGCGCGGTGCACGGCTTCGCGGCCCCGGTGGGAGGCATGTTCGAGGCGCCCCATGGCGCGGTCTGCGCGGCGCTGCTCCCCGCCACGCTGGAGGTCAACCTGCGCGCGCTGAGGGCCCGTGCTCCCGCGCACCCCGCGCTGCCACGCTTCCAGGAAGTGGCCGTCCTGCTCACCGGGCGGGCGGGGGCTCGGGCCGAGGACGGCATCTCCTGGGTGAGGGAGCTGTGCCAGTCGCTGCGCGTTCCAGGTCTGGGGCACTACGGCCTGATGGAGGCGGACGTCCCCAGGCTCGTGACCCGAGCGAAGGCAGCCAGCAGCATGAAGGCCAACCCCCTGCCCCTCACGGACGAGGAGCTCACGGAGATCGTCGTCCGCTCGCGGTGAGAGAACCCGATGGCCAACAGGATCAGCCGCATCACCGCCTTCGTCGAGAAACACAAGCTCGGCTTCGGCGTCGCGCGCCTCATCATGATGAGCGGCGTGAACGTTCGCAGCTTCGGCCCGAATGATCCGGACCCGCCCGACGCCCTGCGGCGCCTGGAGCAGGCGCTGCCCCAATTGTTGACGGTCCAGGAGCTCAAGGAGCTCCAGAAGCTTCTCTCGGAGGCATGAAGATGACGGTCTCGATCGGAGTTGGAGTCGGAGACGCGGCGGATGTGAAGCAGGCCGTCCAGTCCGCGGTGGAGCAGGCACGCGCGCAGCTCGGAGGAGCACCCGCCCGGGCGGCCTACATCACCTCGACGGTGGACTACGACGCCGCGCGGGTGCACGCCGCCTTCCGGGAGGCCTTGGAGGGGGTGCCCCTGCACGGGGTGACCACGTCGCTGGGCGTGCTCACCTCGGCGGGCGTGCGCAACGACGGCCTCGGCGCGGTGGCGGTGATGCTGGTGGGGGGGACCCCGGGGACGGCCTTCGTGGCCTACTCCACGGAGGCGGACGGGCGCCGGGCCGGAGAAGCCGCGGCGCGGGAGCTGTTGCGCCAGTCCGGCGGGAAGATGCCGCGGGTCATCCTCTTCAACGCCTCACCCGGAGTGGAGGAGGCGATGCTGGAGGGCATCGCGAGCGTCTGTCCGGACGTGCCGTGCCAGGGCGGCAGCGCCGCGGACCATGCCATCGCCGGACAGTGGAGCGTCTTCACCCAGAAGGGAGTGGTTCAATCGGGTGTGTCCCTGCTGGGCCTCTTCGGCGAGGTGCGGATCGGAACGGCGCTGTCCACGCCCTACAGCCCCACGGGGGTGCACGCCCGGGCCACGGGGACGGAGGGCCGGACCCTGCTGACGCTGGATGGCCAACCGGCCGCGCAGGTACTGGGGCGCTGGATGGAGGGCTCCATCGACGATCAGGTGCGCTCGGGTGGCAACATCCTGGCGCAGACGGCGCTGCGGCCCATCGCCGTGCGCCGGAACCTGGACACGCGCGACCACTACGTGACGGTGCACCCGGCCCATGTCCACGCGGACCGGGGAACGGTGGACGTCTTCGCCCGCATCGAGCCCCAGGACGAGGTGTGTCTGATGACCGGCACCGCCGAGGGGCTGGTGGGAGACGTGGCCCACCTCATCGACATGGCGCTGGCGCAGGGCAACCTGACGGCGCGGGACGTGAAGGGCGCGGCGCTCATCTTCTGCGCGGGGTGCGCGGGCGCGCTGGGGCCTCGCATCGACGAGGGCCTGCGGACGTTCTCGCGGCTGCTGCCCGGCGTTCCCCTGCTGGGCCTGTGCACCTTCGGCGAGCAGGGCTACATCCCGGGCCTGGGCAACGTGCACCAGGATCTCTCCCTCAGCCTCACGCTGTTCGCCGACGCGCGAGCCTGAGCGGAGACGTGGCCGGGGCCACCGCGAGGACGCGGTCCGCCCCGCGCGTCAAGCCTCCCCGCGGGTGTCGCGGAGACATCCGAATTCGAGGACTCCGTAAATCTCCGCCGCCGTTACCACACGGCCCGTCACACGGGTGCACTGCTCGTTGCACACTCAACAAGTCCCGAGCCATCCGCGCTATACCTGCTCGGGTCCATGGCTCGTCGCTCTCCCGTGCGATTCTTCCTGGTGCTGGTGGCGCTCACGCCAAGCGCGTGCGCGTGGATTGCTCCCGAGGAGCCCGAGGCGGCCCTGGAGGTGGCGGAGAATGCGTCCGCGCCCGAGGGGCTTCCGGCCTGCATGACGGCGCCCATCGTGACGAACGGCAGCCGCCACCGGATGCGGGTCGCCCTCACCTTCGACGCCTGCACCACGCGCCGCAACGAGTACGACGAGCGCGTCATCCGCACGCTGCTGGAGACCGGCACGCCGGCCACCCTCTTCATCGGTGGCGGCTGGGCGCTGGCCAACCCGGGACGTCTCCAGGAGCTGGCGCAGTACCCGGGCTTCGAGTTCGGCAACCACACCTTCTCGCACCCTCACATGCCCGAGGTGAGGGATGACCAGAAGGTGTTGGAGGAGCTGCAGCGCACGCAGCGGATCGTCTACGAGCAGACCGGCCGCATCCCCAGGTACTTCCGCCCACCCTTCGGCGAGGTGGACAGCCGGGTCGCCTGGCTCGCGTCGCGGGCGTCGCTCGTCACCCTCAACTTCGACCTGCCCTCGGGAGACCCGGATGGGACCATCACCCCGAAGCGGCTGGTGGACTGGGTTGTGAAGAAGGCGACCCCCGGAGCCATCGTGGTGATGCACATGAACCACAAGCGCTTCCCCACCGCCCAGGCACTGCCGGACGTCATCAAGGGACTGCGCAGGCGCGGCTTCGAGCTGGTCACCGTGGGCACACTGCTCGAGGACACGGCCTGGCCCACGTGCAAGCCCTCCGACGAGCCGGTGCGTCCCGTGGTGGCGGAAATCATCCCCTGACGCGGGGCTTCCAGAAGACGAGCTCGCTGACGCCCGGGACGGCGAAGCCCGGGAGCTGGCCCACCTGACGGTACCCGTGCCGCTGGTAGAAGCGCTGCGCGCCCTCATTGAAGTCGGAGGTGAGCAGGAAGTAGCCGCCGGGCGGATCTCCACACCCGGCCTCGTAGGCCGCGAGCAGCTGGGCGCCGAGACCCGAGCCATGGCGCTCCTCCCGGATGGCGAGCGTGCGCAGGTAGGCGCCGGTGCCGAAGGTGCCCCGGGTGAGGAACCAGCACACGCCCACCGGGCCGCTCTCGTCGGTGGCCATGAGCAGCCCCTCGCCGCGCTCGAGCGCGCCGCGGAAGCGGGCGGCCAGGGTGGTGGCATCCAGGCCATAGGCCTTGAAGAGCGGGAGTGGCGCCAGCGCGGCGGCCAGTGCCGGGAGGTCCTCCAGGGTGGCGGGACGGATGACTGCGGGCATTCGGTCCTCTCGGGGCTTCGGGGGCGCCGGGAGATTGGCCCGGAGCGCCGTGCCAGACAACAGGACTCGGGGCTCAGCCCCCGGCGAGCGCGGCCGCGAGCCGGGGGAGCACCTCGCCGGCGCGAGCCTCCACGCGCACGTCCACCAGCTCCTCCCCGCGGCACTCGCCGATGTTGACGAGGCCGATGGGCATGTGGCGATCGACGGCGCGCTGGAGGAAGCGGAAGCCCGAGTAGATGGCCAGGGACGAGCCCACCACCAGCAGCGCATCGCACTGCTCGAGCATCGCGAACGCGGCCTGCACGGTGGGCGGAGGCACGTTGTCGCCGAAGAACACCACGTCTGGCTTCAGCGTCCCGCCACAGCGGGTACACGCGGCGACCTGGAAGGCCCGCACCGCCTCGAGCGGCAGCTCGGCATCCCCATCGGGCAGCAGCTCGGCGGCGCGCTCCGAGAAGCCGGGGTTGAGCGCGAGCAACCGCTCCTGCAACTCCGCCCGGGATTCGATGGCGTCGCAGTCCAGACAGCGCACCCGGGCGAGCGCGCCGTGGAGCTCGATGACGCGCTCGCTGCCGGCGGAGTGGTGCAGCCTGTCCACGTTCTGGGTGATGAGGCCGGACACGTGGCCCTGGCGCTCCAGGGCCGCGAGCGACGCGTGCGCCGCGTTCGGACGGGCCGACGAGAAGCGCGGCCAGCCGAGCAGGCTCCGGGCCCAGTAGCGCGCACGCACCTCGGGCCGGGAGAGGAACTCGCGGTGCTGGATGGGATTGCGGGCACGGGCCCGGGTGCCGGGCCCCCGGTAGTCCGGGATGCCCGACTCGGTGCTGCACCCGGCGCCGGTGAGCACCACGAGCCGGCGGCCCCGCAGCAGCGAGGCCAGGGCGTCGACTCCTTCGTTCGCGGACAGGGCAGACGGTCGTTCCAGGGAGGCGGTCATTCGGGGAAGATCTATAACGCGCCCCTCGCGTGCATGCTGGCCCCAGGCCGGGGGACCGAGCAGCCGGACGTCACGGTGCCTCGTCCAGCACCACGTGCCTCGGCCGCCGGAGGGCATACAGCAGGGAGATCCCCACGACGACACCGCCCGCGATGAGCGGAGCGCGGGCATCCGCCTCACGGCCGAGGACCCTGCCAACGATCATCACCAGACACACCAGCACGCCGGCCGCGGGGACGAACACCGGAACCTCGAAGGCCCCCCGAGGCTCGCCCGGGCGGAGCTTCAGCACCAGCAACGCGCCGTTCACCAGCACGAAGGCGCCCAGCAGCAGCAGCGACGTGGCGTCGGCGAGCTGCCGGATGTCCCCCGCCAGGGCCAGGGTCAGCACGATTCCCAGCAGGACGAGGATGGCGGCATGCGGCGTGCGTCGGACGGGATGGACCCGGCCCAACCAGGCCGGCAGCAATCCCTGACGCGCCATGCCATACAACAACCGGGAGCCCATGACGTAGTTCAGCAGGGCCGTGTTGGCGACCGCGAAGATGCTGATGCCCGTGAAGAGGATGGGAGGAAAGGCGGGCGCCGCCTTGCGCACCACGTCCACCAGCGCGGCCTTCGACTGGCTCAGCTCGCGGTAGGGCAGCACCGACACGGCGGAGATCGCCACCAGGATGTAGAGGCACGTGGCGATCAGCAGCGCCAGGAGCAACCCCAGCGGCAGGGTCGTACGGGGACGCTTCACCTCCTCGGCGACGTTGAGGATGTCCTCGAAGCCGATGAACGAGAAGAACGTCAGCACCGCGCCCTGGAGCAGCAGGCCCGCGGAGATGCCGGCCGCCACGCTCCCCTCCCCCGCCGTGGCTGGCGTCTCGAGGTAGTTCACCGAGCCCCAGTAGCGCACACCCACCACGATGATGATCAGCAGTCCGGTGAGCTCGACGGTTGTACAGAGGATGTTCATCCACGTGCTCTCGCGGATGCCCCGGAAGACGACGAGCGACAGCAGCACCAGGAACGCAACGACCAGGACGCCGGTCGGCAGCCGCACGCCCAGGGACTGCACGTAGCCCGCGATGACACGCGAGCCGGTGGCCATGGACGTCAGGCCAGAGGCCGCCACGCCCAGCCCGATGACATACGAGATGAACGGGGCCCGGAAGGCGCGATGGACGACATAGGGCGCGCCCGCCGCGCGGGGGTAGCGCGAGCCGATGTTGGCGTAGCTCAAGCCCGTCAGCAGGGCGACGAGCATCGCCAGGGAGAACGCCAGCCAGACGGCGTTGCCCATGAGGCCGGCGGCCTTGCCAATCAGACCGTAGATGCCAGCCCCGAGCATGTCGCCCACGCCGTAGACCACCAACGTCGTGAGCCCCATGGTCCGGGCCAGCGCCGGTTGCGAGGAAGGTGTGTCTTCGCCATCCGCCATGACCGGACGTCTTACACGCGGCGGTTGTCCGGTTGACCTGTCTTCACGGCGAGCTGTCAGGAAGAAGCCAGCTCAGCCCCGGTAGGTGGACACGGCTCGCAACTCTTCCCTGGAGAGCTGGCATCATGAATGGCATGAGGAAGGTGCTCTGGCTCGCGGGCTATCTCTGGGCGCTCCCGGTGACACTGGTGGGGCTGCTGTTGACCCTGCCCTTCACCCAGCTCGACTCGGTGGACGACGAGGGAATCCTCCACTTCGTCGTCGTGCCGGACAGTCCACTCGGCTGGTACATGCGCCGCTTCCACATCAACGCCTTCGCCCTGGGCGCAGTGGTGACCTACGCGGGAGCGGACGGCCCGAGGCAGATCCGGCTGATGCGTCACGAGCGCGCGCACGTGGTGCAGACCCTCTTCCTCGGCCCGCTGTTCCTCCCCCTCTACGGCCTCGCCTCGCTGTGGCAGTTCACGCGCGGAGGCCATCCGTACCGCGACAACTGGTTCGAGGTCCGGGCACGCGCGGCGGAGGTGCCGGGCTATCGCGCGCTGCGGCTCGTACGCTGAGCGCCCCGTGTGAGCGTCAGGCCGAGGCCCCGGGAGCCCTGGGCACGACGGGCACGGTGAAGAAGAAGGTGCTGCCGTGGCCCGGCTCGCTGCTCACGCGGATCTTCCCGCCGTGAGCCTCGATGAGTCCCTTGGCGATGGACAACCCGAGCCCGGCCCCGCGGCGGTCACTCCGGTCCAGCTGCCAGAAGCGATCGAAGATGCGCTCGAGCACCTCCGGGGAGATGCCCGGCCCGGTGTCACGCACGAAGAAGCAGACGGCCTCGCCCTCCATCCGGGCACCGACCCGCACCTCGCCTCCGGGCGGGGTGAACTTCAGCGCGTTGCCCAGCAGGTTGGAGAAGACCTGCAGGAGCCGGTCGCGATCCACGAACACCGGCGGTAGCTCTGGAATCTCCCCGAGCACCAGCTGGACCTCTCCGGCCTGCGGGCGCGCCGCCTCGACGGCATCCCGGAGGAGGGCCGCGGTGGGTTGTGGGCTCGGGTTGAGGGACAGCTTCCCCGCCTCCATCCGGGTCACGTCCAGCAGGTCGTCGATCAACCGGCTCATGCGCCGGGCGGAGGAGAGGATCGTCCCCAGCAGCTCCTGGCTCCGCTCTCCCGCCTGCCGCTGCAACAACTGGGTGCTGAGGACGATGGCGTTCAACGGGCTGCGCAGATCATGGGCCACGATGCCCAGCACCTCGTCGCGAGCATGGGTGGCGTGGCGCGCGGACTGGTACAGGCGCGCGTTCTCGACCGCCAGGCTGGCGAGCCTCCCCAACCCCCGCGCGAACTCCAGGTCCGCCGCGTCATAGGCACGCCCGGGAGCGGAGGAGATGAACAGGAGGGCCCCGAGAGACCGCTCGCCCGCCCCGAGCGGGACACACATGAGCGAACGAGGCTCCAGCCGGTGGAGCAGCGAGAGGTGCTCGGGGCTCTGCATCATGGCCGTGAGCTGCTCGGCCAGCACGTGGGGAACGAGCAGCGGCTCCCGGCGCGACATCACCTCGTGCACGAAGCGGGACTGCTGGAAATCGAGGGGGATGCGCTGGAGCGCCTCCGCTACCTCCTGCTGCTCGGGCATGCGGTGGGCCACCTCGGATCGGCGCACCTGCTCGCCCTCCTGCAGGTAGACGAGACACCAGTCCGCGACGGACTGCACCGCGATCCGGGCGATACTGGAGAGCGTCCGCTCGATGTCGAGAGAGGAGGAGAGGATCTCCCCTGCCCTCGCCAGCAAGCGCTGCTCCTCCTCCACCCGCTGGCGGGCGGAGACGTCCCGCAGGATGACCGTCAGGATGCGCCTGCCGTCCACCTCGAGCTTGGAGATGGCGGCTTCGGCGGGAAACTCCTCCCCGCTCTTGCGCAGACCGAGGACGAGCCGGCGCTCCCCCATTCCCCGGGCCTGCTCGTGCCCCTCGACGAAGGCCTGGACGAACCGATGGTGGTTGGCCCTGAAGCGCTCGGGGATGAGCCTGTCGAATGGCTGGCCAAGCATCTCCGACGCGCTGTAGCCGAAGATGGCCTCGGCCCCGGAGTTGAAGATGGTGACGCGCTGCGCCTCGTCGATGGAGATGATGGCATCCACGGCGATGGAGACGATGCCCGCGAACCGGGCCTCCGACGCCGCGCGCTCCGCCACGTTGCGCTCCGCCACCTCCCGTGCGTCCCGGGTGCGGCGGAACTCGCGCACCACGAGCACCGCCTGCGCCACCAGCACCGACATGGCGAAGGGCACCCCCAGCAGGTACACCCCCACCGCCCGGTCAATCCACTGTCGGGCCCCGTCCCGCGCGGAATCCATCTCATCCCGCCGGGTGCGCAACAACAGCTGAAGCTCCTCGTCCGGCGCCTGGCCCGCGAGCACACGCTCCGCGTGCAGGCGCTCGGCATCCAGGGCCCGCTCGGCGGCGACGGTGTAACGACGCAGTGCGTCTCGTTCCCGCTGAACCACCTGGAGCACCACCACCAGCCCCCCCACCGCGATCAACACGGGGATGAGCACCATTGCGGCGGCGGTGGAGACCAATCGGTGCATGTTCCGGCCAGGCGTCGTGCCCCCGGCCCCCCCTTCGACAACAGACACATGGATGGTGCCCATCGCTTCGTACCGTGAAATGGCGCACCGCATCCATGCGACGCCAGGACCACGCCACTGGCGCGTGGGAGACGCTACGGGCTCCACGCTCACTCGTGGCGCACTGCGTTGTGTTTCGTGAGTCTTCACCAGCAAACACTTGGGAGCAGCCTAATCGGGGTTACCGGCCTCCCAATGATTTCTTATTCTGCAATCTTTCTGTTATATCCCTGAAGCCGGCGAATCAGCCGAGCCCCCGACTCACGAAGTAATCCCGACATTCCAGGAGCCGTCATGTTCTCTCGTATCAACGGGCAAGGGGTATCCCTTGCCGTTGCGCTCGCGGCCAGCCTCACGGTGGGCAGCGACGCGCTCGCGAGCACCATCAACCAGAACGTTTCGTGGACCCTCAACCGCAGCGGCGCGACCTCGACGTACCGCGTCGTGGCGTATGGAGATTCGATCTTCGCGGGCTACAACGGCTCGCTGAGCAGCGTGGCGCGGCGCTCGGCGCCGAACGTCGAGGCCGAGTACCTGGCCAAGGACTTCAACGCCAACATCGAGATCTTCCGGCGCACGAAGTCGGGCGCGGTCGCCAGCGACATCTACAACAACAAGATCGTCGCCGAGCGCTCGTACATGCAGACGAGCAACACCCGCGTGGTGATGTTCGAGATGTGCGGTAACGACTACCTGCAGGCGCGCTCCGCGTTCACGGACCAGACGGGCACGTGCAACTATTCCGGCCTGGACACGGCGCTGGCCAACTGCACCTCGTATACGGAGAAGGCCATGCAGGCCATCAACACGTATGCGACGGCGGCCAAGGCGAAGATCGTGATGAACATCTACTATCCGGGCTTCGACGCGGACAACGTGCAGACCAACTGCACGGATCCGGCGACGGGAACCCGGATCAACAAGCGGGGCAAGTTCCTGCCGTACCTGGCCAAGAGCAACTGGCGGACGTGTAGCCTGGCGGAGAAGTACGGCTTCAAGTGCGCGGATGCCTTCGCCGAGTACATGGCGGCCGACTACGACTCGAACGGTGACGGGCAGATCGACCGGGACGCGATCCGCTACCGCTCGGGCGAGACGGAGGCGGCGTACGTGACGCGAGTCACCTCGACGCTGAGCTCGACGCTGCGCGACGCGAACACGCACTTCGCCAACTCGAGCACGAGCTACGACTACATCCAGTCGGACAACACGCACCCGACGTACTACCTGTCGTCCACGGTGTCGGTGGGCTTCTTCGGAGGAACGGGCTCGGGCTCGGGCGGTGCGGACTTCACGGACGCGCAGATCGTGAACGGCCAGAATCCGCAGTGGAACAAGTGGGGCCACGAGCGCGCGGGCTGGATCATGTCGCTGCTGGACCCGGCGGCGCCGTAGCCGAACGAAGCAAGCGGGCAACCCCCCCTGCCCCTCTCGGCCCCACCGCCCTGCCCCACCCCCTCCCTCTCCCTCCGGGAGAGGGTCGGGGTGAGGGTATTCGTCACCGTCCTCCTCTTCCGAGTGGAAGAGGAGGACCCCGGGCATCGAGGTACACGGCCCGGGTGATAAGGTGCGCGCCCACCGGATGACCGCGCCCATCACCCTGGCACCCCCCCCATCTCCCGCCTCCGGATCACAAGGATGGCTCGGGCCCATGGCCCTGGCGGGCCATGCGCTGCTGGGCTTCGCGCTGGCGCGGACGAGAGGGCACTACAACGGCGACTTCATCTTCCTGGTCGGAGGCATCCTGCTGCTCTGGCTGGTGGGACTGGGCATCACACGTCCGGTGCGGGCGGAGGTGGCACGAGCCAGGACACGAGCCTGGGCGTGGGGCGTGGCGGCATTCTTCACCCTGTACGACCTGGTCCTCGAGCCGGGTACCAACCTGAGAGCCGGGACGGACCTCCGGCCCTTCGCGCTCCTGGGTGGGCTCGCGGTGCTGCTCGTGGGGAGCTGTGCCGTGCCACCGGACTCCGCTTCACGAACCACCCGGCGCCTCCATGCGGTGCGCACGGTGGGCATCTTCGCCCTCCCGCTCGCGCTCGGGTGGCAGCTCATCGCCGCGTCCCCCGCACCGCACATCGACGTCTGGGAGGTCCACCAGCAGGGGGCGAAAGCGCTCCTGAGCGGCCTGCCGGTGTACGGCGGTGCCCTGCGAACCATCGACTCCTACAGCTTCGCGAGGGAGATCGACTCCTACGCCTACCCGCCGCTCAACCTGCTCCTCACCACCGCCGCGTATGCCGTCACGGGGGAGACCCGGCACGCCCAGCTCGCGTGCCTCCTGCTGGGGGCCTTCTTCTTCTGGCGTGCCGCGCGGCGCCGGGTGGAGCCGGGAGATCCGCTGCCCGAGCTGCTCGTGGCCTGCCTCGTCTTCCACCCGAGAGGACTCTTCACGCTGGAGCAGGCCTGGGGCGAGCCACTCGCGCTGCCCTTCCTCGGGGCCTTCGTCTACTTCCTGGGCGAAGGCCGGAGGACGGCCGCGGCGGTGGCGCTGGGTCTGCTGTGCGCGACGAAGCAGCACTTCGTGCTGTACCTGCCCCTCGCCCTGCTGTTGCCCGGCCCGGTCTGGCGTCACGTGGCCGTCGCGGTGGGGACGGCGGCGGCCACCTTCGTCCCCTTCCTCGCGTGGACGCCGGGAGGGCTGTGGAGGGACCTGGTGGTGCACCACCTGACCAACCCCTTCCGGCCGGACTCGCTCTCGCTGACGGCGTGGTTCCTCCACCGGGGGCAGTCGCTGCCTGGCTGGCTGGGGTTCGCGGGCGCCCTGGGCATCTGGGCCCTGGCGCTGAGGCACCGCCGCCGGGGGCCGGAGGTGCTGCTGCTGGGGAGCGCCCTGGCCTTCGGGGTCTTCTTCTTCCTGGGCCGCCAAGCGTTCTGCAACTACTACTACCAGGTGGGCGCCACGGTGCTCGCGGCGGTCGTCGCCTCGCTGGGGAGCCACCCGGCGGAGGGGAGCGGAACGGTCTCCCCCGGAGGCGAGGAGCAGGCGGGTGCCACCGGGGCACCTCCGCTGGCGGCGTGAGCCGGGGGCGAGGAACGAGTCCTTCAACATCCCGGGCGTTCCTGTAGGGTGCGAGACATGAGTCAGAAGCTGGAGCTTCGAGGGAAGTGGACCCTCGTCACCGGAGCCTCGTCGGGGCTGGGCGTGGAGATCGCCCGGTCCATCGCGAGGGACCATGGCGGCAACGTGCTCGTGGTGGCGCGGAGGCGCGACCGGTTGGAGGCGCTGTGCGAGGAGCTGCGCTCGCGCCACGGGGTGCAGGCGGCCTGCATCACGGCCGACCTGTCACACCCGGAGGACGTGGAGCGCGTCTTCACCGAGGCCACGCGCGAGCGGGACATCCACGCCGTGGTCCTCAACGCCGGGGTGACGTACTGGGGCGAGGCGCTGAAGCTGAGCTGGAGCGAGTTCCAGTCCATGCTGAACACCAACGTCACCAGCATGGTGCGCCTGTCCACGCTCTTCATGAGCTACCTCGTCGAGCGGGGGATGAAGGGCGGAGTGATGCTCGTGTCGAGCATGGCGAGCATCATCCCGGTGCCGTACCAGGCGGCCTACAGCGGCACCAAGGCCTTCGTCACCAGCTATGGCCAGGCGCTGGCGCAGGAGGTGCGGCACACGGGCGTGTCCGTCACCGTCTTCGTTCCGGGCGGCATCTCCACGGAGATGCTGGACAGGACGGGGCTGTCCAACCGCTTCAAGGCGGGGGAGCTGGGGATGATGACGGCCGAGCAGGCATCCGCGCACGCGGTGCGGGCCTTCATCCACCGCAGGGAGCTCTACGTGCCCGGGCTGATCAACCAGACGCTGGCCCTGGCCGCGAGGATGCTCCCGCGCGGCTTCCTGGCCCAGCGCACGGCGGCCCTCTACCGCCCCGAGCCCTGAGCGGTGGTGCCGGGCCGGAGGCTCACTGCTCCCGGCCAGGTGGGTCCATCCGAGTCCATGACGTCCCGAGGCATGCCGTCCTCCCTTCACACGTGCCGGGGCCGGCGCCAGAAGTTGGGACGCCAGCGGCCTCGCTTCTCGAGCTCCGCGGCCACGTCTCCCTTCAAGGGCAGGCCCAGGCGCTCGCGCCGCAGGAGGAGCAGCTCGCGGATGACGATCTGACAGGTGCCCACGATGGGCACCGCGAGGAAGGCCCCGAGCACACCGGCCAGCTCGGCGAAGAGGATGATGCCGAGCAACGTCACCAGCGGGTTGAGCTCCACGGTGCGCTTGTAGACGATGGGCGCCAGCGCGTGGTTCTCGAACTGCTGGTAGAGCACGGCGAAGACGAAGACCGCCAGCGCGTCCCAGGCACTGCCCGAGGCGAGCGCCACCAGGCAGAGGACCGCGCCGGCCATGGTGGCGCCCAGCAGGGGGATGAGGCTGCCCAGTCCGGAGAGGATGCCGAGCGGTAGGAAGAAGGGCACGCCGAGGATGGCCAGGAAGAGGGTGGTGCAGGTGGCGTTCACCACGGCGATGAGGGCCAGTCCGCTGAGGTAGCCGCCCACGGAGGTGTAGACCTTGCCCAGCACCCGCTCGTAGCGCTGGCGGTGGGCCGGGAGGGACTCGGCGAGCAGTCCCCGCACCACCGAGCCGCCATAGATGAGCATGAAGACGACGAGGAAGAGCACGGTGACGAAGGCACCCAGTCCGGCCAGCACGCTTCCCACCATGCGCAGCGCCGGATCCACCGCCTGCTGGAAGAGCCCCGGGTTCCCCTGGCCGAGCGTCCCCAGCCGCTGATCGATGTGGATGCGTGCGTCGAGCCACTGGAAGATCCGGGTCTCGTGGATGCGTGCGTTGAGCTCCGGCAAGCGCACGGCCATCTCCCGGACCTGCGCCACCGCGGAAGGGATGATGAGGAAGCTCACGCCCACGAGCGCTCCCAGGCACAGGGAGATCACCACCCCGATGGCCACCGGCCGCCTCAGCCCCCACTTCTCCAGGCGCTCCACGCCGTGGTTGAACGCCACCGCCAGGAGGATGGCCGTCACACAGAGGGTGATGGTGACGATGCCGTGGAACAGCAGGTAGATGGCCGCCAGCACTCCCACCACCGTGGCGCAGATGGTGAGAACCGTCTTCACCGTCACCTGAGAACGCGGCACCGGCACCGGCTCGCGATCATTCACCGGCTCGACTGGCGGTCGAACGGGCCTATCTGAATCCACGCCCCCTCCCTTTCCCTTCCCCGTGTGGGCTCCGGGGAAGTTGCGCCTCCGTCGACCCGAACGGCAGTGCACCGCCGGGATGACGACCGCCCGCCCGGCTGGCTGCCCTCCCCCTCGGGCCGGAGCGGGCTTCCCGGAAAAAACGCCACGTCCCACAAATGCAACTTGATTGCATTTGAATCCACGTGGCACATTTCCGTCCGCACCAGGCAGCTCACCCCCCAACCAAGGAGAAGTCACACCATGAAGAACCTGTTCAAGAAGAGCCTGCTCATCTCGAGCGTGTCACTGCTGCTCGCCGCCTGCGGCGGGACGGAGGCGGAGCCCGTGCAGAGCGAGCTGGAGACCCAGGAGAGCGGCCTGCTCGCCGCCTGCACCGAGACGGCGGAGCTCGCCGAGGTGGCCGAGCATGCGTGCATCCACGCGGAGTTCGGTCCCTTCCAGAACGTGACGGCCGCCGCGCTGGGAACGGTTCCCTTCGTGGACGTCAACCTGCCGCACACCGGCTACGTCATCACCCTGCCGGCGAAGACCTCCAGCTGCGGCTGGGGCGGCGCGGTCAACTTCATCCCGGAGGAGTCCGGCGAGTTCGCCTTCCTGATGTCGCGCTACCCCAACCTGCGCATCTTCAACGGCACCACCGAGGTGGGCCGTGAGTGCCGCTACCAGGTGCCCACGGACGTGTGCGGCGTCCTGCGCACCGGCATCGTCGCGGACCTCGAGGCCGGCGTGGAGTACCGCATCGAGTTCCAGACGCTCAAGCAGAGCAACTCCCAGTTCACCCTCATCGTCGAGGAAGCCGCCCACCACCACGAGGAGTGATTCCTCCCCGGGCCCCAGGGCCCAGCCGGGGACCGTGGGCCAGTGCGCCCGCGGTCCCCGCCATTTCATGTCCTTTCGTGACACATCTGCATCCTAGTTGCATTTGATACGCCCGTACATGTAGGAAATCCGTCATGCGATCGACCCAACGCTTCCTCGTGCGGGCCGCCTGCGCGGTGGTATTCGCCGCCTGTGGCACCCCCTCCGGGCCCGAGACCGAACCGCCGCCGACCCAGGAGCAGACGGACCCGTGCGCGCCCAACGGCCACATCCACCGCGAGGCCACGGGCGACTGGTGCCACTGTGATCGCGGCTACCTGGCGTCGAAACAGGGCCTGTCGTGCGAGAAGGATCCGTTCTACGTCCCGAGGGATGGGTTCGACTTCGGTGACAACGGCCAGCACGCGTGCTGGCACGTCACCAACGGGCCCTTCGCGGTGGTGACGGCGTCCCTGGACCGGCAGCCCCGGGTGGACTCCTTCCACACGTACTACACGGTGAAGCTGCGCCCGGAAGACGGGCAGTACGTGGGCACCTTCAACTTCAAGGGCTACGCCACGGGCGACTTCGTCGTCTACCTGAGCGACGCCAGCGTCCCCGTCACCGTGCGTGAGGGAACGAAGGTCCTACAGCCGGTGGCCACCGCGCCCATTCCCCCGGACATCCGCGATGGGGTGTGCCAGGGCGGTCTGGTGGGCATGGTGGGCTACGAGCTGACGGACAAGGTGCAATACACCGTCACGTTCGGCCCCTCCTCCCTGCCCGAGCTGGGTGTGGTCATCGAACACCTGCAGTGACCGGCGCGGCGAAGAGCCAGACGGCTATTGCAACTCAGTTGCACATGCGTCATCAGTGGAGGCGCCGAGGAGCGCGCGGTGGCGGTGCAAGGCTCCGCGCCGCTCCCGGTACACCCTGAAGAGGACCAATCATGAAGATGACGATGCGGAACATCTGCGGTGCGCTCATGGGCCTGTCGCTCGCGGCCTGCGGCCCGGGCCTGGAGGAGGAGCAGGGCACCTCGCAGCAGGAGCAGGAGCTGGAGGCCGGCTGCACGGCGCTCGGCTCCGGCATCACCTCGCACTCCTGCGCGCACTCGACCAACAGCGCGGATCACGTGAGCGTGACGGCGACGAGCGGCCTCACCGCCGCGACGCCGGGCATCAGCACCGCCCACAAGCAGTTCGACGTGACGCTGCCGGCCAGCGCCGCGGGCACGGTGAAGTTCCAGCCGGCCACCGCGGGCTCCTGGGCCTTCTACCTGACGCAGAACACCGCCATCACGGTGAAGGACAGCGCGGGCAACACGCTCAGCGCCGCCCTCACCCACTCCGTGAGCGGCTGCTCGCTGACGAAGGTGGCCGTGTACAACCTGAGCAGCACCACCACCGCGTATCAGGTGGTGCTGGGGCCCGCGTCGGGCAACCTGGTGGGCGTGGTCGCCGAGCGCGTGGAGGACTACACCGTCCGCTACTACCAGGACTCGGATGGTGACGCCTGGGGCAACAGCAGCGTCTCCGTGCTCACCGCGTGCGTGCCGCCGGCCGGCTACATCACCCAGCGCTACGACTGCAACGACACGAACGCCAGCATCAACCCCTCGGCCGCGGAGATCACCGGCAACAGCGTGGACGAGAACTGCAACGGCTCGCTGACGAACTAGTCACAACCTGAAGTAGCGGGCGAGTGCCCGCGAGCCGGGGCGGCCTCACTCCGAGGCTGCCCCGGTGTCATTTCCCGCGAGGAATCCCGAACGATGCGCTCCTTCCCTGGCAATGCCCTGCTCACCGCCTGTGCCCTGGCCCTGACGGCCTGCAACGACGCTCCCCCTTCCCCCGGCCCGTCCCCGGCGGACACCCAGGCCCCCACGGTGACGGCCACCGCTCCCGCCGAGCGTGCGGAGGGACTGCTTCCGGGTGCCACCACCGAGGTGTCCATCACCTTCAGTGAGCCCATGGACCCGGAGGCGGGCACCCTGGTGCCGTCGGAAGGGCTGACGCTCGGCGCCGCCACCTGGTCGGACAGGACGCTGAAGGTGCCCGTCACGAGCATCCGCCATGACGACGCCTACGCCATCGAGCTGAAGGGCTTCCGGGACGTGGCTGGCAACGCGCTGGACGGCACGGCCTTCCTGGGCGACGGGCGGCTGGACTTCCGCACCTCCTCGGACCGCCCCCGCCCGGCCGTGGCCTCCGCGAGCCCGGCGGAGGGGACCCGGGATGTCTACCCCGTGGAGATGTATTACGACGACTCGGCGAGCCGCCCGGGTACGTACTTCCGCAAGACGCTCACCGTGACGTTCACCGAGGCCATGAATCCGGCCTTCGCGCAGGTGACCCTGGTGAACCGTACCGACTCCAGCATCCCGCCGCGCACCCTGACGGGACAGTGGACCTCCGATGGCCTCACGTTGACCGTGCTCGTCTCCGCCCCCGAGGAGGGAGGACCGCCGCTGGAGGAGGAGTCCGCGTACACGCTGGATCTCTCCGCGCTGAGGAGCGCCGCCGTGGGCAACCGGCTCGATGCCACCGCCGTCCTGGGTGATGGAAAGCTGGACTTCACGACCGGCAAGCGCGACGGCAACCTCGAGCACGCCTGCTCCCATACCTTCATCGGCTCGGCACGGCCCGTCACGGCCGCCACAGCCCGCCCGCCCTTCGGGTTCCCGCCCCCGACGGACGAGGGCCACATCCGCTACCGGCTGACACTCCCGGGTGAGGGCCCCCGCGAGGGCTACACGGAGTTCGTGTCCAAGCCCACCCTGGACGAGGACGTCGTGCTGTACCTCAACCAGGGAGTCCAGGTGGGTGCCTACGATGACCTGGACGGAGTCGAGGTCCCCGTGGACTACCAGGCCACGCCCCCGGCCTGCGCTGGCATCACCCACCGGGCGCGCTTCACCGCCGCGATGGGGGTCCGCAGCTACATGATGCGCTTCGGGCCCACCGACGCCTCGACGCTCGAATTCGTCCTGGAGCGGTACGCGAAGTAGCCCGCTCACTCCCAGGCGGCGGAGAAGGCGGTGTGCCGCCGCACGTTGACGAGCAGCGCGCGGTGCACCTGGCTCTCCGGGGGCACCGTCACCGCCGCCCCGCTGGCCGGTACCTCCAGCCGCTCGAAGAGCGTGCCCTCGAACCAGCGGTGGGGCTGGAGCTCCACGACGAAGAGGCCCTCGTCGTCCAGCTCCACCTCCATGGGGACGAAGTCCACCCGCTGCAGCTCCACCGGCGGGGGGAAGTCCAGGGCGGCCCGGAAGGACACGGTGTGCCCCTCGCGCGAGGCCGTGCCCGCCAACACCACCGAGCGGCCCTCGAGCGGCGCCGCCTCCGCGCCCAGGGCTCGCGATGGAGGCTGGAGCAGCAGCGAGAAGGAGCGCGCCACACCGGCGATCCCCGGCGAGCGGCCGAGCACGCGCGTCGCACCACCCTCCGCGAGCAGATCGAACACCACCTCCCGGTCCCACTCGCCCAGCACCCGGCCGCCCGAGAAGAAGGAGTCGTGCGCGTGCGCGCTGGGGACGAGCACCTCGCCCATGCGGCGCAGCCAGTGGCCCGTGACGGTCGGCTGAAGGGGCGAGGGGTTCTCGAAGAGGTAGATGGGGCCGAGCACCATGCGCGCGGACGACAGCTCCACCCGCCAGCCGGTATCGGTGGTGAAGTGGCCGGGAGCCGTCTCGCCAGGAGCACGCGCGGTGCGAAGGCCCATGCGGAAGGTGATGCTCCGGCCACCGGTGCCGGACAACCCGCAGGCCTGGACGCCGCCGAGCAGCGAGGCCCCGAGCAGGGTGGTGAAGGCCCGGCGCGTGGTGCGGAGGGGGGAAGTCATGGCTGTGGCTCCTCCTGTTCGAAGTCCAGGTAGACGGTGAGAGTGCCCTGGAAGGTGCGAGGGGCTCCCGCGGAGAAGTGGCGCGTGGCCATGAGAGAGGCCGGCGCGTCCGGGCCGCGGAAATTGGAGACGTAGTTGAACTCGGCCTCGCGCCAGCGCGCGTCCAACAGGTTCGTCACGGACACACCGAGCTCCATCCAGTTCCACCGGGCCCGAGCCGCCACGTCGAAGAGGAAGATGGGGTCGCTGTAGCGGTCGAGCGGCAGCGGCTTGGGTCCGATGGCGCTGTGCCCCAGCGCCAGGTTCCATCCCACCGGCACCCCGGCGATGGAGACGTCGCCGCGCACGGAGGCATCGAGCCGGCCGAGGAGCTGGGGGATGTAGGGCATGACGGTGCCCTCCCACGGCTTCCACGGCGAGGCACCCGGCAGGGGCAGCGTGGCGCGAGCCCAGGCGACACTGGCCTGGACATCCAAGCGTTCCTCGAGGGTGAAGCGCGAGGAGGCGAAGGCGCCCAGCCGCTGCGAGGGGCCCACGGGCTGGTTGCGGCCGGCCGTCTCGTCGAAGACGAGGTCCTGCGAGACACGGGTGGCGAACACGGCCCCGCGAGCCTCCAGCGAGTACGGCCGCCCTTCCCCGCCCAGCTTCCAACCCAGGCCCGTCTCGGCGGACGTCACCCGGGCGTAGGGAGCGAGCTCCGCGTCGGAGAGCGCCGCGGCGTCGCTGGAGCGCGCGCCCAGACCCGCGCTGGTGAGCCAGGTGAGGTGGGGAGACAGCCGCACCTCGGCGGAGGCGCGGGGGCTGGCGAAGAAGCCATAGGCCTCGACGGACTCCTCGGGAATGCGCGTGCCCTGCCTGTCGGAGGCGGGCCGGTTCTGGTCCTCCACGCCGAAGAGGAAGGTGTCGAAGCGCAGGCCACCCCTCAGGGTGAGCCAGGAGAGCGGAGCGAGCCGGAGAGAGGCGTAGGCGCCCAGGTTGGTGGTGCGCACCTGGTTGTCGAAGAGGGTGCGGTAGGGAGCGCCGCCGTGGTCGCGCAGGCGCCGGGCGCGGGTGAGGACATCGTCGAAGCGGGCCACGTAGCCCAGCTCCAGCGGTTGCGGCTGCTTCAGCCAGGTGAGCCCCGGCGTATAGCGCCCGCGCAGGCCCAGGGTGGTGCCTCGGTAGTACTGCTCGTTGTTGTCGCCGCGCTGCTGCTCGCCGATGGGGGGCTCGTCATTGAGGAAGCCGGTGAAGTTGTCGCGGATGCGCATCTGCCGCAGCACGACGAAGCCCTGCTGCACGAAACGCCCGCCCCGGCGCAGCCGCGACTGCAGCTCGGCGGAGACGAGGTGGCGCTGTCCGGCGCCGCCCTGGTTCGGGTCGTAGAGACAGAAGAACTGGGCGTCCGCGTCGGCCGCGCAGGGCATGCGCCCGTCCACCACGTCCGTCTCGCGGACGACGCCCGCCGAGGAGAAACGCGCGGCGTAGCTGGCGCCAAAGAGGCGGAGCCGCGTCTCGTCGCCCACGCGGAACTCCACCTGGGCCATGGCGCCCGCGTTGGCGTAGGCGCGGTTGGGTCCGAAACCATGTCCCTGGCGCAGCAGCAGGCCCACGAAGGTGGCCTCACTGGACTCGGGAGGCCCCCAAACCAGGGACAACCGGCGCGAGGCGAAGCTGCCATAGCTGGCGGACGCGGTCAGTCCACGGCGCTTCAAACCCAGCTGGTACTCCACGGTACCTGCCACGCCGAAATCACCCTGGGAGGGGTCATAGGGCCCCTCGGTGACGCGCAGCGAATCCACCAATTCGGGGATGATGAAATAGGTGTCCGCGTAACCATGACCATGGGCATGGGACACCTCATTGAGGGGGACACCATTGAGACGGAACTCGACGTCCTTGCCCTCACCGGCGTCGAAGCCACGGATGAAGATGGTGTCCGCATGGCCCTCGCCGCCGTGGTTGGCGAGCATGACACCGGGGGCCAACAACATGAGATCGGAGGCGGAGTTACGAGGAACATCCGCGAGTTGCCCCACGGGGATATGAAAGTCACCGACGGCGGCGGGAGGAGGAGCGGACGTCTGACCGCGAACGGTGGTGGCGAACGAAGGCCCCCCCTCCTCCCTCTCCCTCCGGGAGAGGGTCGGGGTGAGGGTATCCGCGCCCGTACTCCCCGCCGTGTCCGCCCCCTCTCCCTCTGGGAGAGGGCTGGGGTGAGGGTCATCCCCGTGCGCAACGCCGGCCACCGGTTCAGGAGGCGTGAAAGTCACAGGCACATCCGCCTGGACCTCCAGGGGCACCTCGCCGCGCCGAGCGGGCTGAAAGCGCCAGCGAACGGCGGCGGCCATGGCGGCGCGGTCGAACGAAACCCCGGCCGACTCACGGACCTCCACGTGGGACACCTCGCCCTGCGCGTCGATGGTGAGGCGCAGGAGCACGGTGGCGGGGGCAGCCAGAGGGGGCGCGTCCGCGGGCATCACCGGGGGAGCGGCCTCCAGGGGCACAGGGGGAGTCACTGGCACATCGGCCGCGGCGCCCAGCAGGCAGAGCACCAGACAGGAAATCCACATGGGTGACCGCGAGATACACCACCCCACCCTTGACTCGCAACACCGTTGCATCTACTCCTTGATTGCATGCACATCGGATCATGGAGAACCCGGACGTGGCGCGCGGCGCTCGTGGCACTGGCCCTGGCGGGGGCGGGATGTGAGCCCGTGGCCGAGGGGGACGTGCAGGTGACGATGAGTGGCGGGGACGGCACGCAGCGCGGCTACCCGAGCCACCTCTTCCAGGATGGCTGGTCCGTGCAGTTCACGAAGTACCTGGTGTCACTGGGGGACTTCACGCTCACGTCGGCCGCGGGGGAGAAGCGCGCGTCGAGCGAGCACGTGCTGGTGGACGTGCAGAAGGGGGACATCCCGCTCACCGAGCTGAAGGGCCTGGCGGCGGGGCGCTGGGGCGTGGGCTTCCGGGTGAGCCCGCCGAGGGAGGACACGAAGCTGCCCGACGGCAGCGTGTCCGCGGAGGACCTCGCGATGATGCGAGAGCGGGGCTACAGCTACTGGGTGGAGGGCGTGGCGGTGAAGGAGGGAGTGGGCGTCTACAGCTTCCGCATGGGGTTCCCGGTGGACGCGCGCATGGTGGACTGCATCAACGGCGCGGACGGGACGATGGGCATCGTGGTGCCGGAGGGCTCGGTGGGGAAGGCGGAGGTCACCATCCACGCCGAGCACATGTTCTACGACCGGCTGGGGACGCACCGTGGGGTGCAGCTGCGCTTCGACGCCTTCGCGGCCACCGCGGATGCGAAGAAGGTCATCACCCCGGAGGGGCTCTCCTCACAAAAACTGCTGGACCTGCGGGGCCCGGACGGGACCGAGCTGCGGGACAACCAGGGCAAGCCGGTCGTCTACGAGCCGGGTGCCTACACGGTGAAGACGCTGCAGGAGTTCGTCACCCAGAGCATCGTGGATCAGGCGCACCTCAACGGAGGAGGCGTCTGCACCGTCGCCCACTGAGGTCAGACGCGCTGATCTCCCTCGTGCGCGGCGCGGCCGGAGAGCAGCTTGGAGATGTGCAGCAGGCGCTCCGTGCCCAGACGCATGAGCGCCGCGCGAACTCCGGGTTGACTGAGGACGTGCTGCTCGAAGGCCTCCTGCCCCAGCCGCAGCAGGTGGCACTGGGTGTCCGCGCGCACCGTGGCACTCGCCGGCCGGCCGAGCAGCAGGGAGATCTCCCCGAAGACATCCCCCTCCCGCAGCGAGGAGAACGCCTTCTGCCGCCCGTCCGGTTGGCGCAGCACCGGCGAGCACTGGCCCGTCAACAGCAGGTACAGGGCCTCGCCCCGCTGGCCCTGCTCGATGATGACCTGCCCGGCCTCCACGGTCCGCAGCTCGAAGATGCGTGACAGCGCCTGCCGCTGCGCGGGGGCCAGCGCGGAGAAGACGGGGTTGCTGCGCAGCACGTTGGCCAGCAGCCGCTCCCGGTAGAAGGAGTGCGCCGTCTCGGCGACGGCGGGGTGCTTGAGGGCGAGCCGCTCCACGCGCGTCCGCGGCAGCTCGAGCGCCACGGTGGGCTGGGTCGCCACCACGGTCGCCAGCCGCGGACTCTCGGAGACGAGGGCGATCTCCCCGAAGAACTCGCCCTCCCCCAGCGAGGCGAGTGTGCGCCGCTCGCCGCCCTCCATCTGGCGCATCACGTCCACCCGCCCCTCGACGAGGGCGAACGTGGACCTGCCCAGCTCGCCCTCGGTGATGAGGCTCTGTCCGGGCTGGAAGGAGCGCGGCTCCACCGCGCCCACCAGCTCCATGAAGGGCTCGCGGGCGAGCTGCGAGAAGAGGGGCACTCGAGGCAGCGCCTCGGAGCCGGCGGCGGGAGCGGCCGCCCCCGAGGCATCGGAGCGCGCGTACAGGTCCGCCAGCAGTTGCGGCGTGCGCACATGGCCCGGGTCGAGTTGGAGGAGGACCCTGCACACCGCGATGGCGCGCAGCGGCTGGCCGCGCCGGGCCCAATCGGCCGCCAGGGCCTCTCCGGTGGCGAGGGCCTCGGGCGTACGGCCGAGCGACTGAAGCCGCTCGAGTTCCTGATGCAGTGCGTCGGACATGGCCTTACCATCTATGCCACAGGCCCTTCCCCCGTGCAGCCCTGGAGAATGCAATGGGTACGCGCTCCGGCCGTACAATGGAGGCGCCGAGGAGGAACGATGGGTCGCACACACGACAGCACACCGAACCGATCCAGGTGGAGGCCGTACCTCGTCGAAGTGGTCGCGCTGGCGGTGCTCTTCGTCGGCCGCGCCAGTCTCGCCGACCACTACCACGTGCCCTCCGGCTCGATGGAGCCCACGCTGCGCATCCAGGACCACCTGGCAGTGGACAAGCGGGCATACGGGCTGCGCATCCCCCTCACCCACATCTGGCTCACCGAGACGGAGCCCCTACGGGGAGACGTCGTCGTCTTCGACTCGCCCATCGATGGCAAGGTGATGGTGAAGCGGCTGGTGGGCCTGCCGGGCGACCGCGTCCTCTTCGATGGGGAGTCGCTCGTCCTCAACGGGCAGCCCGTGGAGCAGCGCTTCACCGAGGATGGAGCGCGGCTCGAGCTGCTGCCGGGAGCGCTCCACCCCCTCGACCCGGAGCCCTACCAGGGGCCGGCGATGAACGAGGTGGTGATCCCGCCGCGGTATTACCTGGTGCTCGGGGACCACCGGGGTAATTCGGCCGACAGCCGCGTCTGGGGACTGGTGCCCCGGGAGAATCTGCTCGGCCGCGCGGTGGCCGTGCTCTACAGCCCTCGCGAGGGGCTCTCCGCGGGCGAGCGCTGGTGGATTCCCCTGCGCACGGACGAGAGAACCGGCGTCGATACGCGCCTCACGCGTTAGTCCCGCCCATGTTCTTCCGCTCTCGGAGCCTGTTCGAGCGTCACCACCTCCACCCGGCCCACCGACAGGTTGTTTTCCAGCTGCACCAGGCATTGGAGAGGAAGCAGGATTCCTCCCCATGCTCATCCTTCATCAAGGCCCCGCCGCGTTCGGCATCGGCAACATCAGCCCCTTCTGCCTGAAGCTGGAGGCCTATCTCCGGATGGCTGGGCTCCCCTACACGGCGAAGGAGGCCGACTACGGGAAGGCCCCCAAGGGGAAGATCCCCTTCATCGAGGAGGATGGCTCGTTCCTGGGTGACTCCCAGCTCATCATCGAGCACCTCAAGCGCAAGCACGGAGACCCACTCGACGCGAAGCTCAGCGCGGAAGAGGTCGCCGGGGGCCACCTGGTACGGCGCGTGTTGGAGGACAGCCTCTACTGGCACATCGTCCACGAGCGCTGGGTCTCACAGGAAGGGTGGCGGATCTACAAGCCCATCTTCGAAGCCATCTTCCCGCCTGTCGTCGGCAAGCTCGTCGTGCCCATGATTCGCCGGGGGATGACCAAGGCGATGCGCACCCAGGGCCTGGGCCGCCACCGGCCGGAGGAGATCCTGGAGATGGGCAAGGCGGACATCTCCGCGGTAGCGACGGTGCTCGGCGACAAGCCGTTCCTCCTGGGAGACAACCCCACCTCGTTCGACGCGGCGCTCTACGCGTTCATCGTGAGCATCATCGCGTTTCCGGTGGACTCACCGCTTCGGAAGTACACGCTGGCGCAGCAGAACCTGGTGCGCTACTGCGAGCGCTTCCAGCAGCGCTTCTTTTGATATGGGAATGGTTGATGGAGATGCTTCATGTCTCTCGATTATGAATTCTGTGTCGCATCCGAGCTGGACCCACAGCATATCTTGGGGCTGGTGATGGCGGAGTTGGGCCTGGTGGTGGAGGCCAGGCAGTCGGAGGATGGATGCTACGAGGATATCGTGGGTCCCGGATTTCTCACATATGCGTATTGCATGCCGGCCCCGGTGAGGATGGTCTACAAGGAGAGTCTGGCCATCGAGCCCAAGTTGGCCGTCCACTTCACGCTTGCTTATGACCCGGTCCCTGGCGAATGGGAGCAAGCCGTGGCCTCCATGCTCAGGGGTGTGCTGGCGGTAATCCGCCAGGTGCAGGGTGATGCGGTCCTCGTGTTCAATGGGGATTACGTCTTGTTGCTACGTCGAGAGGGCCACCTGGTCCTGGATACCAGCTCTGGACTCTGGAACCCGGAGCGTTTGAGCCTGGTGACCATGCCGCATACGCTCAAGGGTCTTCCCACCATGTAGAGTCATGTTGAATGGCGATGATGTGAGCGCCTGGTTGATGTCCTGATCAAACCGGATGGAGGCTTTGGCCCGGCGTGGATCGAGAAGGTGTTTTGATGAGTCCTGAAGAGGCCACGGAAATTGCGCGGCGGTATGTCAGGGAAAGGACGGGTAGGGACTTGCCCCTGAATGCGGCCGCGCGAGAGATTCCCAGGCTGCCTGGGAAATGGGTGGTCGTGTTCGACAGGTTCGACGGGACCGCAGTGATGGATGGCCCTGTTGTCGTGGTGGTTGATGATTCTTCCGGCAAGGTCGAGCTGCTTTGATTCCGCAGTTCAGGGGCCACGGGCCGAGGCGGCCCCGGTTCGTGGACACACCTGACAAGGGCCAGGGTCGACGGTGGTATTGGATATTTGCGTACCGTGTCAGGCCTGAGACATGGCGTGGGCGAAGTCGGTGTATAGCTTCGTGAAGAGGACATGGGGCATTGAGAATCGTAAGCCGGGTCGAGTTGCGCAGGCGGTAGAAGACCGAGCCCATGTTCGTTGCATAGATGGTGCGCATGAGCCCCCAGGCTGCATCGATGTTGAAGTCGAACTGAGGGAACCCGTTCGCGGCACGAACCACTTTGTCCATGATAGAAGGAGTGCGCATGTACTGCATCGCCATGAACAACGAGAAGTCGATATAGCGCTCGGGGTCAGCCAGGAGCGCAACATCCCCCTGGCGTAGCGAATCGAGAATCGGAACCGCCGAATCTTCAATTCCTGAGTGGAGATCCTCCTCGAGGTTGTTGATCGCGGTATCCAGTTCCCTCTCTAGCTCAGTGTTCTGGCTTCCGCTCTCGCGATACAGCTTCTGGAGACGAAACACCTCAGTAAAGTGTGGAATCCAGCCCTTCGCCAGAACCCGAAGCTCTGGGCTGATCTTATCGATGATGAGCATCTTCACGAACTCAAGGTCGCGCTCGCGCATCTCTCGAAGCCGATAGAAGTCACGGCGGTGGGCGATGTTCTCCGTGCTGGTGCAGAACCGGTTGCCGCCACGCTGAACCGCGAGTCGCCCAAGCAGTCAGGTAGTAATCCCAGACGTAATGCTGTTTTCGCTTCTTTATCCGTCATGTGTCTTATGTAACTTCCAGTGGAGGCGGCGGGAATCGAACCCGCCAAGGGCGGAGCCGCCCCCACTCGGGACCAAAGGCCCCCCGTTTTCCCTCTGAAAATGGGGCGCCCATCTGTCCGGGCGAGTCCAGGCGCGTCCGTTTGGTTTGGTCCTTTTTTGATCCCCTTGGACCCCTCGCCGGGCGATGAGCGGCGAGCACTCCGCCCCTCGGGCTGTCTTCTGGCGCCGATGCCCTAGCCTATTAATGCCGGGCCCCTGGTAGCATCCATCGCCCCGAGCCTCGCCTGCCGCGCCCTGGTGGCCATCACCGTCCCGTGCTTCGGGCATCTCTATTACGCGGGGCCCGAGTTGAACACGGCAGGCTAGGAGAGCAGCGATAGATTCTGCGAAAATCGCCTCAATAATCTTGACATCACCTTTTGAGACACGCACGGTGCCAACTTCTTAGGCGTATCGCCACAGCACGCGGTATTCCACATCGAGAGGTGCTCGTGACCACCAATGCTCCAGGCTCGCTTCAAGCCATGTTTGAGAACATCAGCAAGGACGCTTATAAAGCAGCAGATATTGCACGCGCTGGGCAGTACACATCCTTTGAGCACGCCGCCAAGGGATTCGACGAGATTGGATATTTCGCAAAGCACTGGGCATCACAAATCAGTGCGGAAGCGACTGCCGCTTCGTTTGACAATGCCACCTTGCAGAAATGGATAGCTGCTTTTGCGGCGGAGGCCAAGAGGCGAGCGGCCAAGTAGAAAGCACCTATTTCGGTGCCTACCGTGTCCCGCACCGACAGATTCAGCTCCAACCTCTGCCTCAACAACTCTCTCAGCTTGCGCATGGACAGCCTCTCTGCCGCCATCAACACCTCCTTGGGGGAGGTCAGAGGCGGCAGCTCGTCTAGCACTGTCAACGCTCCACGGTGTCACCCATCCCGTTGCCTACCTCCCGGGTGCGTTTCACTTGCCCGGAATCGGTGTTCCACATGGTCCGGTGCACGCAACGAACGGAAGGCTCCCAGTCACACTTCGATGAACTTGGCACCGGTGAGGCCTTCTTCCTCCATGGCCAGCTTGACGCGCTCGGAGACGATCAGCACCACCGTCCAGCCCCAAGGACGGAAGATATTAGCGCCGCCTACCTTCGTCGGGTCTATCCTCAGACCGGCGACGTTCCGGTATTCGCCCACCCTTTCTGGCTCTCCATGCCTGGGCTCCCAAAACGTAACCTCCTCGCATCGAGCCTCATCAATACACCTGATGATGTGGAGTGTGTTGAGGATGAAATACCGCTCAGACTGGTTCTCCACTCGCGCCGGGATGAACTGCACGTCGTTCTGGATGCCTAGCTGCTCGCACAGGGAAACAAAGAGATGGCTTACAACGGCAGTGGCCTCTGTTTCTGTATAATCGAGTGCCTGCCCGGGGTAACGCACAGAGAAGAAGGGCATCCAGTCCAAGCTCAAAGCCTTTCCCTCTTGTAGTCGCCCGGGAATAATCCTCCTTCCCTCAGCGTCCCATGGGCCTTGGACGTACCAGCGCCCCGGAATGTGTACATCGCCCGTTAGACGGAAATATCTATCCTGAGTGCTCATGGCTTCTTTGTAACGAGTTTATTGAGTCTTGAGCCAGACCTGCAGAGGTCGCCCGCAATTTCATCAAGCGCATTGGTAAGTTTGCGCCTGCATTCGTCTGGCCCTGCGCACAGCTTGATTGCGTCATTCAGGCGGTCATAAACCTCTTGATGGTACTGCTCGGGGTGCGGTCCCTTATGGCCAATAACAAAGAGTTTGTTCGCTGGATCATTGAGGCTCATGCCGGCTCGTTCGAAGAGAGGCTCAAACTGTGGTGTCCAGGGGCCGCCTCTGACTTCGGCCTTGCCATTCTTGTCGGTGGCAATGTGGTGTTCTGGAGCATCACCCTTGTTGTTGTCTTCCCGGCAGCCTCCCGTTGTCCGAGCCGCCTTGATGGCTGCATTGGCCGCGGAGGCCTCTGTGCCCAGCAGAGCCCCCATCAGCAGGACCGTCCCGTTCGCCACGGAGGTCTCTGTAACCGCTGCCTCTCCGACCACGACCGTCACCTGCGCACCGGCCCCCTGCACGACCGGTGCCCCTTGCAGTGTGACATTTCTCGACAGGGCGTACCGGGGCATGCCGAGCCTTGTCCACAGTCCACCTCCTCCCGGCGCCTTGGGCACCTGAGGCAGCTTCCCCGCCAGCCGCCCCAGAGCTATCGTCACAAGGACTCTCAGCGCCGTGCCGCCTATCTTCGGGCCAAAGTTCTGGGCGGCATTGTCCAGCTGCTCGAAGTCCTGCGCCGCCTCGGCCTCCTGGTACAGTTGCTTGACCGCCATCGCTACGTTCATGATTTCCGTAGCGCCATAGGTGACCAGGAGCCATAGCGAGACAGCCGCCACAAAACCCTTACTCAGAACGGGCTCAGGTGCCGCGAGCGCCGCGAGATACAAAGTCATTGAGGCGGCCATGGATACGATAAAAGCGGGCGAGCTGAACAGCTCCAGGGCCGCCTCGCGTGCGCTCTCTCCCATATATTGAGGGGAGAGCCTCAGCGCCTGGAAGAAGCGGCTGTTTTCCAGGTTGTTTGGCAACGCGAGGGCAGACGGCCCCTTCCTGTAAAGCTCTTCATAGTCCTTGCGAATCTTCTCCTGCCACTCTGGAGGGGCCGTGCTGACATATTGCGTCCCCACACTCGCGAGCCTCGTCCCGCCGGGGTACCGTGGCGGAGGGAGTGGCTCCTGCTTGCCGTATACCTCTTCGAAGGCCGCACGGATGGCTTGCCCGTCCTCCAGGGTCAGCGCCCCCTGGTCGCGGTCGGGAGGGAGTCGCTTGAAGATGAGCTGGACCCCTTTACGCCCCCAGCCGCCGTCGTACTCGCGCACTTCGACAGGCTCGAGTGCTCGGCCGGGCGGGGCGCCTCGAGCCAACATCGGTATCAGCACCAGGCACAGGGCGTGGGTGACAAGCTGACGCATGACCGGCTCCTCCTGCCCCTCGGAGCACCCCAGGAGCGTGAGCCGGTGATTGTTCACCCTACATGGGATAGGGAGGCAAGCCGCATTTTCCAGGACGCATGGGGTTGTCAGAGGGACCTGGTGGGCTGGCACGAAACCCGGTTCTCTACCCCTGTGCGCGTGCCCCTGGCTTCATGGAACCATGGGCGGGCAGCATGGGCAGGCGTGTACCTCACGGGGCTGCGCTGCCCCTCCACCGACCGGGCTCACTGCTCGGGCGGCACCTGTCAGCGGCCCTCCTCGGCCACACCGCTCCAGCCCTCACCCTCCACACGGCCTCTATTCCGCCTATGCGTAACACCGGGCAGCGCTTGGCCACGGCCCTATTCCTTGCAGAGAACCGGCCAGCCGTAGATGGTGCGCCACATCTGCTCAACGGCTATCCGTCCGGTCTTGCTTATGCAATACCTCTTGATCATCTCCCGATCGGCATAGTCGAGAGACCGGTCCCCTTCAAGATGCTTCAAGGCCAAGGCGGAAACGTGCCATTGGCGGTCGTGGAGCGGATACCACCGGATACCAAGAGCGCCGGTCCCGGAGTTCTGTAGTGTGAAATGGGCTCGGATTCGGCCGAAGACGTTTGCATCCTGTCCGTTGTAGACGACGGCGAGTCTGGATTTATGAAGGTATCGTCGGCCCACGCATCTTCAGCGTGGAACGGCAGCCGGATGCGATTGCGCCAGCAGTATTCAGCAATCTCTCGGAGGTTCATCGATCGGCGGGTCCTTGCCGGATCGTCCCCGTCATCCAGCAGCTCGGAGAGGGTCGTTGCCTGGAGCGCCCGGTCGAACCAGCAGTCGAGTGTTTCCACCTCCGTGCAATCGAGGATGCGCTGCCGCGAGGCTTCGTCGACATGAATCCCCCGTACGGCGAGAGTCCGCAGGATGTACTCGGCACGCCCTTGTCTCAAGCCCCGTGTCAGCCCTTCTTCCCTGCCTCGCACCAGGCCCCGCTCGATGAGCTCCTCGCCGTAGCTCCGCATCAACGCCTCCGCTCGTTGCTCAACCAGGACGGAATGTAGCACCCGACCCGTCGCTTCAAGGACGGCCTCGTCCCCCGTCCACAGCAGATAACGGATGCCACCACCAGGTGTTCGCTTCCCTCTGCAGCCGCCTGGACCTGGGCGAACAGGGCCGCCCACTCCGGCAGCTTCCAGGACAGTTGCCGGTACACCCGTAGCGCAGCACCAATCACGCCAGCCGTGCCAGCGGCGGACCGGGCCTTGCTTTCAGCGCCTCTTCCCGCTCAGCCGTCAGGTCGTCGAGCACGTACTCGAAATGCGGTAAGCCCACCATAAAGGCGAGCCTGACGCGGGACAACCTGCGCATGACCTTCCGCCTGTTCGTGGGCACCGGCGAGGCGCGGGAGGGCATGTTCGCCGGATGCCTAGAAGCCACCCTTGAACTCTGCACGCACACCCCGCGCAAGACATCGACCTCTACACCACGTTCCTGTGGGAGGCCCTCTGCGCCGAGATGAGGAAGCTCAAGGTCCAGCGTCACGAGTGCGGCCAGCTCGCCTGGCTGGCGCTGGCGGCCTCGGCCGAAAAAGAAAAACCCCCGGCTCGCCTGATGGCGGCCGGGGCCGTGCTACATCCAGTGGAGGCGGCGGGAATCGAACCCGCCGCCGGAGGTGTCCGGAGAGCGAGCTGGGACGCGGACTGCCCCAGTACGTGGAGCGGGACGCGCGCCAAGTACCTGGAGTGCGGAGTGCTGGCTCACGACTCCTGGCGCTTCTTGCCTGCTAGCAGGGTGCTGAAAAAGGGTCGGGGCCCCTGCTCGACCCCCAACATATGCGGTTGGGGTCCAACGCCTTGTCCAACCGGTAGTGGCGTGGCTGACCACCGTCGGACTTTTTCAGCAGCCTGCTAGGGTCACGGCTCGCCATGTCCAATCCCCTTTGCCGTCTCATGGAGGGTGTGGCGAGCGTCGCGATCAACGACGCCCAGGGCAACCCGCGTCTGCGTCATCACATTGGCGGCCCAACGGCGCGTCACCTCGTCTACGTTCTTCATCAACGAATCGAAGCGCCCCGCGCGCATCAATTCCACCAGCCGCTCGTCCCGCGAGAGAATCGCGGTCGCGTCCCAGGGGAAGCGGAGGTCCATCTCGCCGGCCCCCCCTGGTAGCGCGGGTCCGCGGCCAGGGTCTCCAGGTAGCGCGAGTAACTGTCGAAGAACCGGTCCACGTTCGAGGCGATCGGCACCACCTTGGGCTCATGGTGGTACCAGGGCTCGAACTGCCTATCGATACAGGGAAGCGGCCCCGAGCGTCACGCGCCCATTCGGGCCCTCCCTTGGGGACGAGGCCTTCGTCGCACGCCGGACGTCGAGGGCGAGCATGGAGGAAGGCCCTCGATCCTCCTGGCCATCACGCTTCCCGTGCATGGCGGGGAGACCCACCTTCCTGGGAGCGTAGGCCTGCCTGCAGGAGGGCGAGGTGATGAAACATCCCGCGTCGCCAAGAGTCGTCACCCTCGTAGGACCCCAGGGTGTGGGAAAGACCACCCTGTTCGAGTCGCTGTTGCGGTCCACGGGTGCGGAGGAAGTGCGTGCTTCGGGAGCAGCCGGTGCGGACACCGGACGGAGCATGACGCTCGAGCTGTCCGTGGCCCATACCGGGTTCCTCGGTGAGCAATGGACGTTCATCGACACTCCGGGAGCCTCGGAGTTCACCCAGGAGGCACGTCACGCCCTCATGGTGAGCGACGCGGCCGTGGTGGTGTGTGACGCCGCGCCCGAGCGCGCGGCGGCCCTGGCGCCCCTCTTCTCCTTCCTGGATGCACACCGCATCCCCCACCTGCTCTTCCTCAACGTGCTCGATGAGGGGAGCGCGTCCGTGCGGGAGGTGCTGGAGGCACTACAGGCCGTCTCCTCCCGCCCTCTCGTGCTGCGCGAGATACCGTTGCGCCAGGGCGGGCACCTGGTGGGCGTGGTGGACCTGGTGAGCGAGCGCGCCTGGGGCGAGAGCCAGGAAGGAAAACCCGCGCTCATCTCCCTGCCGGACGGAGACCGCCCACGCGAGGAGACCGCGCGGCGCGAGCTCATCGAGCGGCTGGCGGACCTGGACGACAAGCTGCTCGAGCAGCTCCTGGAGGACGTGGTGCCCCCACCGGAGGCACTCTATGGCCAGCTGGAGCGGGCCCTGCGGGAGGACAGGCTGGTGCCCGTCTTCCTCGGCTCGGCGGAGCGGGGGCTGGGCCTGGAGCGGCTCCTCAAGGGCCTGCGGCACGAGGTCCCCACGGTGGAGGAGACGCGCGAGCGCCTGGGCCTCCCCGGGGACGGGCCCACGCTGGTGCAGTCCTTCAAGACGCAGCACCTGCCCCACGTGGGCAAGCTGTCGATGGTGCGTGTCTGGCGCGGTGAGGTGCAGGACGGAGGCACACTGGCCAACGGGCGCGTGGGCGGCGTGCAGCGGGTGCACGGGACGAAGCAGACCGCCGCCGGCACGGCACGCGCGGGCGAGGTGGTGTCCGTCGGGCGCGTGGAGACGATGCGCACGGGTGACCTGGCCGACCCCACACGCGTGCACACCGCCAGGGACTGGCCCCTGGCACCGCCGCCGGTGCACCAGGTCGCCATCGTCGCCGAGAAGCGCACCGATGACGTGAAGCTGACGAGTGCCCTGGCCCGGCTGGTGGAGGAGGACCCCTCCCTGTCGGTGGATCAGGAGGCGGATTCACAGATGTTGCTGCTCGGCGGACAGGGCGAGCTGCACCTGCGCGAGGCCCTCGAGCACCTGCGCGCGCGCATGCGCGTCCCCGTGGTGACACGCCCGCTGCCCATTCCCTACCGGGAGACGCTCCGCCGCAAGGGCTCGCACCATGCGCGCTTCAAACGCCAGTCCGGCGGGCATGGGCAGTTCGGCGACGTGGTGGTGGACGTGGAGCCCCTGCCCCGGGGTGAGGGCTTCCGTTTCACCTCGGCCGTCGTGGGCGGAGCGGTGCCCAAGCAGTACATCCCCGCCGTGGAGGAAGGCGTGAAGGACGGCTTGAGACGCGGGCCGCTCGGCTTCCCCGTGGTGGACGTGGCCGTCACCCTCACCGGCGGCACGTACCACTCGGTGGACAGCTCGGACCAGGCCTTCCGCACCACCGGGCGTCTGGCCATGGTGGAGATACTGCCCAAGTTGGAGCCGGTGCTGCTCGAGCCCATCCTCCAGGTGGGCATCCACGTGCCACACGAAGCCATTCCGCGCGCACAGCGGCTCGTCACCGGCCACCGGGGACAGATATTGGGCTTCGACACCCACCCGGAGATACCGGGCTGGGAGGTGCTCACCGCCTACGTCCCCCAGGCGGAGATGCAGGGCTTCATCGTCGAGCTACGCTCGGCCACGTCCGGCCTGGGCGGCTTCGTGGCGCGGCACGATCACTACGCCGAGCTGGTGGGCAAGCAGGCCGAGCGCGTCGTGGTCCAGCACCACCAGGAGGCGGCGGAGCGATAGGCGGGGGCGGGTCTGACCCGCCCACCCCCTTCAGTCGCAGTCGGTGTCGTTGAAGACGTTGAACGGCACGCCCGAGACGGCCACGAGCTCATCGCTGCCGCAAGGAGGCGCGCTCACCTTCGCGTCCTTGGTGGAGATGTACCAGGTGTCCAGGCCGATCGACTCGTTGTCGATGTTGCCCACCGCGAAGCCATCGATGTTGCAACCGGGGCAGGAGCCCGAGAGGCCCGGGGCCTTCGGGTCATCCCCCGCGCCCACCCAGGTGAAGCTGACCGCCGCGGGCGTCGGCGTGGGGGGTGTTTCCATGAACCTGCCCTGGTCCACCGTGACGCAGTTGGGGAAATCGGGCGAGGCGATGGAACCGTCGCTCTTGCGCTCCTCGCACGCCTGGGTGGCGGTGTCGGCGAAGTAGTAGGCGTAGCGGTTGCCACGCTCCGGCGAGAAGCCGATCGTCTTGAGCGACTCCGCGTAGACGCCTTTCTCCTGGAGATAGGCGCGCTGGCTGACGAACCAGGACCTCAAGTTGGCCTTGGCCTCGCCCTGCTTGGAGCGAGCCTGGAACTTGAGGAAGTTCGGGACGGCGACGGCGGCGAGGAGGCCGATGATCGCCACGACAATCATCAGCTCGATGAGCGTGAAACCTCGGTTCTTCCAGACGGAGGGGCGGCGCATGAAGTGTTCCTGCAAAGTTCGAGCGCCACCCTATCATTTCTCAAGAAAAGACGGAGCCACGGGGCAACACGACGCACCGCATCATGACTCACCGTACGGCCACGGTACGGCCCCGCCAGTCGGAGGAGCTCCACCGCTGGAAGGAGCCCAGGGCATCCGGGCTCCCGGCGCTCTTCTCTGGCAGCAACGTCTCTCGCTTGAGCACCTGGAAGGAGGACTTCACCTTTCCGTCCACCAGGGCCTCGCGGGCCACCAGCACGCGTGAGCCGTCCGGGGAGAAGCCCGCGAGCTCCACGTAGCCCAGGACGGGCTCGGTCGCCGCGGGCGCCAGCGCATCCAGCACCCACGCGCCGCCCTCCTGGTGGAAGACCCAGAGCTCGGTCCAGCCCTCCAACATCTGCACCGCCACCGCCACCGCCGAGCCCTGGGCGGAGCGCCGCACGGAGCCGGGCCACACCAGTCCATAGGTGCAGCGCTCGGACAGCGGGGCCTTGGGGTCCTTCGCGTCCACCAGGCGCAGACAGGTCTCTCCCGGCTGCCCCTGCGCCAGCTCGAGCACCGGCCCGGAGCCCGGTTTCTCGGGCATGGGCTCCGAGGCATGGCGCGAGGCCCCCACCCGCACCGCGGCCATGGAATAGGCCGGCTTGTCCTCCTCGGTCAGCTCCGCCTTCAGCACGCGCGCCAGCTCCTCCACCGCGCGCGCACTGGCCTTCGCGCCCCGCTGGGCCTCACCGCGGCGGGAGAGCTGGAAGGACAGGGCCGCGTACACCTCGGCCCGCCGCAGGTGGAGGCGGTTGGCCAGGTACGCCGGCAGCCGGCCCCCATCCACCTGCTCCAGCACCGAGCCGCGCCACTCATCGAGCGCCTGCCGTGCCACCGGGTTGAGCGCCGGGTCGATGCACTCCGGCCGCGTCAGCGAGAGCGCCGCCCGGAGCCTCGCCTCGGGGCTGCCCCCGAGCGCCAGCACGCGGCGGAAGGCCTCGCCGTCGTAGCAGACGCGGGTGCGGCCCTCGCGCTCGAAGCTGACGAGCTTCACCCCGTAGCTGGCCGCCACGTCGAGGTGCGCCGCCAGGGCCACGTCGTTCGTCCTGTTGGAGGTGGCACGCCGGGCGAGCCGGTCCGCCAGGGTGCCCAGCGCATCGAAGAGCTCCGGGCCCACCTGCGAGGCGGGGGCCGCGCGCAGCAGCGCCGCCGCGTAGCCGATGCCCAGCGCCTCCGCGCCCGGCGTGTCCTTCAGGAACTCCACCACCGCCTGGAGCTTCGGCACGCTCGCCTCGTCCAGGCGGTAGATGCGCACCTGGTGCTCGCGCACGTAGCCGGGCCGCTCGCGGCCATGGTCGTACACCTGGATGAAGCCCTGCTTCTCTCCCCGGACCTCGAGCCACTCGCCCTGCCAGAGGGTGGCCTGGCGGGGAGCGGAGTCCTGCGGCGCGGCGCGCAGGGGCGCTTGGTCCTGCACCACGAGGGCGATGGCGACGAGCGTGGCGAGCATGGCGCCTACTCCTCCTGGGTGGACGTCGCGGAGCTGGCCACGGCCTGGGACGAAGACGCGCCCTGCGGCTGTCCCAGCAGGTTGCCGGCGATGAACCCGCCCGCCTGCGGCGGCGCGATGATGACTTGAATCTTGTCGGACAGCTTGTCGGCGAGCGTCTTCTGGATGAGCAGCGGGTTGCGGGTGATGAGCTCGGCGTCGCGGGCGAGCTGCTCGGAGGCGGCCTTGCCGGTGACCTCCACGCGGTAGGCGTCGGACTCGGCGAGCTTGCGCCGGGCATCGGCCTCGCCAGCGGCCTCGATGCGGTGCGCCTCGGCCTCGGCGGTGGCCAGGGTGAGGCGGGAGACCTTGGCGGCCTCGGCCTCCAGGCGCCGCTGTTCGATCTCCTTCTCCTTGAAGGGGAGGACGTGGCGCATGGCCTCGGCCCTGGCCTTGGCGGCGATGACCTCCTCGTTGCCCGCGGCCTCGGCGGCCTTCTCGCGCCGGACCTTGTCGGCTTCGGCCTCCAGCGCGGACTGCTTGACCTGCTTGTCCTTGAGCTCGAGCGTGTAGCGCATTTTCTCCGCGTTCAGTTCCTCGGCGAGCAGCGCCTCCATGCCGGTGCGGTACTGCTGGGGCAGGTCCACGTTGCCCAGGGTGACGGAGCGGACGAGGACGCCATCGGCGGCCAGCAGGGGCGCGAGCTCCGCGGAGATGTCCTTCTGGATCTGGACCCGCTGGGTGGAGAAGATCTCCCGGACGGTGTGCTGGGCGAAGTGGCGGCGCAGCACGCCGTCGATGGCGGGCTCGATGATGTCGCGGCCCACGTTCTCCGGGAGCCGGGCGGCCAGGGTCTGGATGCGCGCCGGGTCGAGCACGTAGCGGATGTTGACCTCGACGCCGATGGACAGGCCTTCCACGGACTGGAAGGGGGCCGGATCCGTGGCGCGGGCGCTCCGGGTGGGCGAGTAGGTCTGGTCCTTCAGGCTGTAGCGGCTGAGCCGGTGCACCTGGGGCACCAACAAGGACCAGCCCTCGTGGAGCTCGGAGACGTTGCCGGTGAGCCGGTTGACCCGGATGCCCACCTCGCCCGGTTCGATCATGCAGACGGGCTGGGCGACCACCACCCCGGCCACGACGCCCGTCACCGCCAGCCCGGTCATCACCCGGCGGCCCCGCTCGGCGTAGATGAGCCACCGGACCCGGCTGACCATCCCGCGCGCGGCCTCGCCCGCCAGCGACAGCATCCTCGCGAGGACCTCGCCCCGCCTCGGCTCGTCCTGTCTCGGCTCGCTCTGCTTCTCTTCGCCCTGCTTCTCTTCGTTCTGCTTCTGCTCGTTCATGAGTGCCCTCTCTGGATGGAGGGCAATGCAGGACGGATGCCCGGCGGGCGAGCGGGTAGACACGGAGCCGGGGGGCGCGATGCGTGGTCGCGCGGACTCACCGCGTGGCTGGATGGACCCGGCGACGCGCACGCGGGTGCGTCAGAAAACCCACTGCTCACAGGGGCCGGATGCGTTCGGCCAGCCTCCCGCTGGCGAGCAACTCACGCAGCTCGTCTCCCATCCGCTGCCCCTCCGCCAGCACCTGCCGCCAGGCGCGGAGCCGCTCGGCATCCGGCAGCCGGACGAAGTCCTCCCGGTCCGGAATCTTCCCGTACGGCAGACGCGCGACGAGCTCGGGAGACGGAGAAATGAGCAGCGCCCGGCGGAAGTTGGTGGGGCCCGCCCGGCGCCAGCGCAGGGACTTGTCGAACCACCCGGGCACCACATACGGGTAGAAGTGCGGGTAGAGCACCAGGCCCTCACCCGGACCGAACGCCAGGTCGGGGTGGTAGTCGAGCACCCCTCCATCCCGGTACACGCTGGACCCGGCCCCGGGGATGCGCACCCCACTCAACACGAGGGGGATGGAGCCGGAGGCCAGCAGGGCCGGGCGCAGGTTCTCCCGCGTCAGGGGCAGGTGGACGGAGGGCAGGTCCGCGAGCCCCGTGAACGGGCTGGTGTCCCCCGCGCCGTGGAAGATGACCCGCTCCATCTGGAGCCCCAGGGTACGGCGGCTCACCAGGTTGCCCAGGGCGCCGAGCGCGAGCCCGAGCATCTGCACCTGGGGCTGCTCGCTGGCGGTGAGGCCCCGGCAGCGGGTGGTGATGACATGCAGCCGAGCCCAGGGGTGGGAGAGGATCTGCTCCTCGCCGTCCGGCCCCAGGAGCGCGTCCAGGATGCCCTGGCTGGTGGTGCTCACCAGCGAGGGAGGGGGCTTGGGCGGATAGCGCTGCTCCATATATGTCTCGGCGAACCGCTCCAGCGCCGCCACCGGATCCTTCTGGGCGAGACACGCCAGCCGCCAGCTTCCGATGGAGGAGCCGATGAGGTGGAGCGGACGGGTCCGTCCCTGGAGGAACTCCCCGAACAGCACCCGGTCGAGCCCGGCCAGCACCAACCACTTCGGTCCGCCGGAGGCTCCGGGGAGAACATCGATGTCGTCGGCGCGCAGGCCGCGTTCACGAATCAGGCGCAGCGCGTCGGGGCCCGCCAGCAGGGTGAGGCTCGAGGTCATGTCGGCGGGGGCCTATCAGCGCGGGAGATCTTTTTCCAAGGACGTTCGTTGAAACGCCCATGCTCAAATCCTCCCTTTTCTGCCTGGGCCTGCTGGCCCTGCCTGGGCTCGCGTCCGCGCATTCCAATCCCCCCACCCCGCCCGCGGCCCAGTCCCAGCCTCCCGTGTCGCCCGGGGCGCTCGAGGCGGCCATCTCCGCCCCCCGGGTGCAGCTCGCCCTGCTGCTCGACACCAGCAGCAGCATGAATGGCCTCATCGAGCAGGCCAAGCGCCAGCTCTGGACGGTGGTGAATGCCTTCCAGAACGCCCGGCGCGATGGGCAGTCGGCGCGGTTGGAGATCGCCCTCTACGAGTACGGCAACAGCGGGCTGTCTCCCGAGGGAGGCTACATCCGCCAGGTGCTGCCCCTGACCACGGATCTGGACCGGGTGTCCGAGCAGCTCTTCTCGTTGAGGACCAACGGCGGCGACGAGTTCTGCGGCCAGGTCATCCAGAAGGCGACGCAGCAGCTCGAGTGGAGCCAGTCCAAGAGAGATCTGAAGATCATCTACATCGCGGGCAACGAGCCCTTCAACCAGGGACCCGTGCCGTTCCAGACCTCCATCGCGGCGGCGAAGGAGCGCGGCATCGTGGTGAACACCATCTTCTGCGGCCAGACCGAGGAAGGAGCCCGCACCGGCTGGACGGACGGAGCCACCCTCGCGGGCGGACAGTCCTTCAGCATCAACCAGAACCGGGCGGTGGCCATGGTGGCCGCGCCCCAGGACGCGGAGATCGCCCGGCTGGGCGTGGAGATGAACAAGACGTACCTGGGCTACGGACGCGGTGGCGCGGAGGCGAAGAACCGGCAGGTCGCCCAGGATGCCAACGCCAGCACGAACATCGTGAGCGCCACCACGCGCGCGGTGTCCAAGGCCTCGCGGCTCTACGACAACGCGAACTGGGACCTGGTGGACGGCACGAAGACGGGCGCGGTGCGGCTGGAGAAGCTCAAGGACGAGGACCTGCCCGCGGAGCTGCGCGGCAAGAGCCTCGAGCAGCGCCGGGCCATCGTCGAGGCCAAGGAAAAGGAGCGCGCGGCGATCCGCGACCGCATCCAGCAGCTGAACCTGGAGCGGCAGAAGTACCTGGAGGCCCAGAAGAAGGCACCGGGGGCCGAGGGCAACGACACCCTCGACAAGGCCATCCTCCAATCCATCCGAACCCAGGCCGGCGCCCAGAGTTTCACACTGGAATGATGGTAGAAGGGGGGCCGCAATGACGCATGGCGTCGGACGGGACGGGTGTGACAAGCTGCGCGCCCCCCCGCTTCGTACGACCGTAAGGAGCTGTCTTGAGTCAGTCGCGCCCTCTGGAGTTTGCCCGTAGCACGGAGAAAGAGCCCCACCTCGAGCGAGCCCGCGCCATCCTGCGCGCGCACCCCGAGATCAAGGAGCTGTGCGGCCCCACTCGCATCACCGCCTTGTTCGTCCTCCTCCTGGTCGGGGGCCAGGTGGCGATCGCCTGGGCCCTGCGTGACTCGCCCTGGTGGGCCCTGCTGGCCACCGCGTGGCTGGTCGGCGCCTTCATCGACCACGGCCTCTGGGTGCTCATCCACGAGTGCACCCACAACCTCGTCTTCCGCAGCCCGCGCCTCAACGCCGCGCTGCAGCTCTTCACCAACCTGCCCATCCTGTTCCCGGCGGCCGCCTCGTTCCGCAAGTACCACCTCATCCACCACCGCTTCCAAGGGGACACGGAGCTGGACGCGGACCTGGCCACCCCCTTCGAGGCGAAGCTCGTGGGCAACACGTTCTTCGGCAAGGCCTTCTGGATGCTCAACTTCTGGGCCTTCCAGGCCCTGCGCGTGCCGCGCCTCAGGCGCGTGCCCTTCTTCGACCGCTGGTACGTGGCGAACATGACCATCCAGCTCGCCTTCATCGGCGCGAGTTGGGCGCTGCTCGGGCCCCGCGCGCTCGTCTACATGTTCCTCTCGTCCATCTTCGCCATCGGCCTGCACCCGCTGGGCGCGCGGTGGATCCAGGAGCACTACCTGGTCAAGCCGCCCCAGGAGACGTACTCGTACTACGGGCCCCTCAACTGGGTGGCCTTCAACGTCGGCTACCACAACGAGCACCACGACGTGATGCGCGTGCCCTGGACGCGCCTGCCCAAGGTGCGCCAGCTCGCCCCCGAGTTCTACGACTCGCTGCACTCCCACAACTCGTGGACGGCGCTGTGGCTGAAGTTCCTCTTCGATCCGTCCCTGTCGCTCTACAGCCGCATGACGCGCAGCGGCGGCTCGGGAGACGGTGCGGTGCAGGCCGAGGAGATCTCCAAGGCGGCGTGACGGGGACGAGAGCCGGGCGCTGTGAGGCGTGACATCGCCCCGGGGCCCGGCTCAACCATCCGCGGCGAGCGGCGACTCGGCGTAGCGCGTGAGCAGATCCTGCGGCGTGCCGAAGACGGCGAGCGCTCCGGCCGAGCGCAGGTCGTCCTCCGAGAAGCCGCCGCACACCAGCCCGATGCACCGCACCCCCAGGCGCACGGAGCCCTCCACGTCGTAGGGGAGTCCCGCGATCGCCAGCGTGTCGTCCGTGCCATCCAGCCCCAACAGGCGGATGGCCTCCGCGGGAATCTCCTCGTTCAGCCGGGAGTGGTCCACCTCGGCGTCCGTGGTGCGCGCGTCGATGAGGTCCTCCACCCCGAGCAGCTCGATGTAGTGCTCCAGCTCGTCGGGGTCCCCGGTGGAGGCCAGGGCGATGCGCCACCCCTCGTCGCGCAGGTGCCGGAGCAGCTCGGGCACCCCGAGGAAGGGCTTCACCCGCCCCAGGTACTGCTCGTGGAAGATGGCGCGGTGGTAGCTCGCCAGCTCCTCGGCGTAGCGCTCGTACTCGGCCTCCGGGAGGAAGGCGGAGAGGAACCGGTCTCCCTCGCGCGCCATCTGCGCGAGCACCCGGGGCAGCCGCACCTGACGCCCGTACCGGGCCAGGGCATCCTGCCAGGCCCTCGCACGCAACACGTTGGTGTCCACCAACGTCCCATCCACCTCGAAGATGATTGCCTTGGGCCCGCGCATCCTCACCCGAGCAAGCTGCGCACTCTGGCGGCCCATCGCCAAGACGTGGAGACCTCGGCCCACCCGGGACATAGGGGCGCGTCTCCCGAACCCACCGTTTGATGGGGCTCTCGCCCGCCCTCCCCCCTCCCCAGCGAGCGAGGGTGCTGTATCCCATGGCGTGGGGCCCGGGGAGCACCGTGGGCCATGGACCGCGACAGCGCGTCCGGGTGGCCACACTCCTCGTCCCACCGGGCCCCTTTGGGGTGGCCTGATGATTGCTGCTATGCAGAGGCGCATCTGGCCGCGCCCCTCCTCGCGCGGCGCCTCTGCCAGAGGCCCTCATGTTCCTCTCTCCGCTGTCGGTCTCCCTCCTGGTGCTGCACGCCGTCAGCCTCTCTCCCGCCTCCGTCCCGGCGCGAGGCAACCAGGAGACTCTCGTCACCCTCGACACGGCCTCCCGCGTGGTCATCACCGCGCGAACCCCCTCCGGCACCTCGTGCGAGCTGGTGGATCAGGTGCGCGGCCCCTTCGCCCAGGACGGCGCCGCCGGCCGCTCCAACTGCACGTTGGACCTGCTGCTGGACGCGGGCACCTACAAGCTGCGCCTCGCGTCGAACACCAAGGGCAAGGGCACCAAGGGAAAGGTGGACCTTCAAGCCGTTCCGTATGCCGAGGACAACGCCCAGCCGGTGCTGTTGGAGCCGGGCCGCGAGGTGCGTCAGGTGCTCGCCCCGCGCCACCAGGCCTCCTTCTGGCTGAAGCTCGACCAGCGCCAGCCCGTCAGCCTGCGGGTGTCCGGCCGCACCGCCGGAGACGTGCGGCTGTGGCGCAACGGCGCGTGGTTGGAGCCCGTCGAGATCAAGGACGCCTCCACCCAGCCCCGCGCCGGGCAACCTCAATATGAGTGGTGGCTGGAGACCACGCTCGAGCCGGGCAACTACCTGCTCACCACCTATGGCACCGCCCCGAAGGAGTGGACCGAGGGCAAGGAGGACAACACCCTCTCCGTGGCCTATGGCTTCCCGAAGGCGCCTCCGGAGCGCTCGCTGAGTGTCACCGTGCCGCCCTGGGGGATGAGCGCGGTGGAGCTGCCCTCGGGCCCCATCGCCATCTTCCTCTCCCGAGAGGGGGGCCAGTCCTCCAGCCGCGTGAGCCTCCACGGCCTCTCCAACGAGGGGGCCAGCAACGTCACCTCGGGCGCCGAGGCGGGCTGCCAGATCCAACCCAAGGCGCTCGTCCCGGAGTGCAGCGCGATGACGGGGAGCCCGGGCCGGCACGTGGCGCTCCTCCGAGGCGAGCCCGGCACGCGGCTGACGTTGCAGTGGGCGAGCCTCGAGACGGATGACACCTTCGCGGACGGCAACTACGGCCAGGGCGGAGTGACGCCGCGCTTCGTGGCCCCCTCCTCCGGAACGTTCCTGGTGGGGCTGCACGAGGTGCCCGTGGACGCGGACAGCGCGCCCCTGGGCTGCATGCTGGAGACGGCGGTCAACAGGGACTGGGTCCCCGTCGCGTCCGACGTGCTGGAGGTGGGCCCGGAGCGCCCGTTCCGCCGCGCGTTCAACTACAACGGCTCCACCGCCACCCTCTGGTTCCGGGTGACGCGCTCCGGACGCTACGTCTTCTCCACCAGCGGTGATCGCAGGAGCCGCTGCGAGCTGTACCTGGTGGACGGCGCCAGACGCACCCGGCTCATCGAGACGGACCCGAAGGCGGAGACGTGCCGCGTCCCCTACACGGCCGCGCCCGGCGTGTACGAGCTGAAGCTGTACGGCGGAACCCAGGGCATCGAGCGCCTCACCCTCGCCGCCGAGGGCCGCGAGCCCAAGGCGGACACGCCCACCAAGACGTCGTGTCTCATCCAGGGCGCGGAGCTGCAGCAGGGCCACACCTACCGTGTCTTCGCCAACCGGAGTCCGAGCAACTCCCTGCGCGGCCTCTACGTGCGGCCCTTGCCGATCGACCCCGTCTCGCCGCTGCCCGTGGTGCTCGATGGCACGAGCCCCGTCGAGCTGCCGCTGGCCCGGGGCGTCACCGCCGAGGTGCGCTCGTCCGGCGGAGAGCCCTTCTCGTGCGCCGTGGGAGGCAACCGGGTGGAGGCGCGTGACGGGCGCTGCCAGCTCCCGGCCTCGGGCGGGACACTCACGCTGTCCCAGCCGGGAAGCGGCTCCGTGTCCCTGCTGCTGCGCAGGCCCCCGCCACCACCCCAGGCGCAGCCGCCGCTGAGCACGTACTCGCCCACCTTCCCGCCGCTGCCCGCGCTCCAACCGTCCGAGCCCGCCTGGTTCGACTTCGATCGCGGCGAGTCGCACTCGCTCACCTTCGACGTCAAGAAGGAGGGCCTCTACCACGTGACGACGCAGGGCCTGCTGTCCACCCAGTGCAGCATCCGCACGCCGGTGGTGCCACAGGTGGGCAGCGCCTCGGGTGGAGGGCGTGGGCGCAACTGCCTCGTGTCCACCTACTTGCGGCCCGGCCGCTACCTGCTCACCGCGCGCACCACGGGCCAGAGCAGGGGCCGGGGGGCCGTGTTGCTGGAGCGCCGCGACGTGAAGACGGCCCAGGGCGTCACCGCCGATGGCGAGGCGTTCTTCCGCGTCGACGCGGGCGACCTCATCCAGCAGCGGCTCACGGTCCCCCGCGCCGCGGACTACACCCTCTCCACCGCGGCCCTGGGCGCGACGCTCCAGTGCCGCCTGGACGACCCGAAGGGCTGGCCGGTGGTGCCGGTGCCCACGGCCTGCGAGCAGCCGATGCGGCTGGCCAAGGGCACGTACCTGTGGACGCAGTTGCCGCTGACGGTGGAGTCCATGCGCCGCACCGCCCTGGAGCGCGTGGTCCCCCCGGTGGTGTTCAAGAGCAACAAGGTGCACCCGGTGCGCTTCAATGAATGGTACCGGGCGGACCTCGGCAAGGACGGCAAGGACGAATTCACCTTCGAGGCCCCGGCGCGGATGAGCGTGTTCTTCACGCTCACCCACGGCATGCAGGGCCGGCTCTACGCGGTGGCCTCGGACGGCGCGCTCAAGCCCGTGGATGTCATCGCCCCGCAGACGGCGTACGAGCCCCCGCCGCCGCCTCCTCCGCCGGAACCGGAGCCGGAACCGACGCCGGAGCCCGAGTACACGGAGTCGTCCGAGTCCTCGGAGTACTCCGAGAGCGAGGGTGGCGGAGAGGGAGAGGAGCAGCCCTCCGAGTCCTACGAGGAGGCCCCGCCCCCCGAGGAGGCCCCGCCCCCCGCGAACGAGGAGGAGAGCGCGCCGGCCGCGGTCGCGGAGCCGCTTCCGACGAAGGCGTCTCCACCTCCCGATGGACAGGCCCTCACGCTCGAGCCCGGACGCTACAAGCTGGTGGCGGAGCACAGCCGGGGCGACGTGGCCATCTCCTACGCGCTGTACCTGCGCACCGAGGTGCTCGCGCCGCCCATGGACAAGGACGTGAGCGCGCCCGGCCGCTACTCGCTGGTGCTGCCGGTGGACGGCACGCTGCGCCTGTCCACGCGTGGCAGCACGGACGTGCGCTGCCGCGTCTTCGACGCCGTGGGGCGGCTGGTGGTGGAGAGCGCGGACCATGGCGCGGACTGGAACTGCGCCATCGCCGAGCCGCTCCCCGCGGGGGACTACACGCTGGTGCTGGAGAGCCAGACACAGAGGCCGGGCTCCAGCCGTGTCTCCGTCGCGTTGGCCCAGGTGACGGACGCCGGGGTGCTCGCCGAGGGCGGCACGTTGGACGTGAGCACCGGTGTGGTGCGTGCCTCGCTGCCGCCCGTGCCCGCGGACGCGCTGCAACACGTGACCCTGCGCGCCAAGGCCCCCTTCTCGTGCGCGCTGGAGGACGAGCGCGGCGCGGTGGTGTCGCGTCGCATGGATGTCCGCGAGTGCCTGATGCTGCTGAAGCCGGGCACCTCGCCCTGGCGCGTGCGCGTCTGGACACTGGGCCAGCCCACCAAGGTGACCACCAGCGTGGCGGCACGACCGGCCACGAGCGCGCAGGTGTCCAAGCCGGGCCGCTACGAGACGGGCAAGGGTGTCTACTGCCTGCCCGCCTCGCAGCAGGGTCCGCTGCGGCCGTGCGGCCCCGAGTCCTCGCTGGAGGCCGGTGCCTGGGTATTCGGCGTACCGGGAGCCACCGGCGCGACGAAACCCTCCCTCGATGAGCGCGTGGACACGCTGGAGAGCTCCGAGACGGAGCGCGCCCCACTGAGCCGGGACGTGACGCTGCTGCGCCAGCGCTCGAAGAAGGAGGCCCTGCACCTGCTGAGCGTGAGCGTGCCGTTTGGAGACCCGGCCTACCCGGCCTGCCGGCTGGACGGCGGCGTGTCGCACCAGCGGAGCTCCACGTGCTTCGCGGCCACTGGCCCCACGGAAGAGTCGCTCGCGCGCTGGTGGACGCCCGCGATTGAGAAGGGCGAGGCCTCCGTCACACGGCTCGCCATTCCAGTCCCGCGCTCCTCAATGACGCTGACGCCCGGGTTGCAGGACCTGACCTGGAGTGGCGGTGCCTCGGTCCGCCTGGTGATGCCCGGCGAGCCGGCGCGCGTGCAGCTCTCGCTTCCCCAGGAGGCCTGGGCCGTGCTGGTGGACGGCAAGGGGACGGCGGTGGACCTGTGCTCGCCCGGCGATGCGCTCTCCCGCTGCGTCCTGAGCGGCTCGGGTGGCGCGGTGTTCGTCTGGTCTCCCACCGACTCCCGCGTGCAGGCGGAGGTCCTCGGGGTGGAGGCGGCGAAGCCGGCCGTGCCCCTCGCGCGCCTCTTCGAGACGCTCAACCGGGTGCCCGGCCAGCAGCTGCTGTCCTTCGACGCGGCGGATGGCGCACGCGAGTACCTGGTGACGGGTGCGGCGCGGTGCGTGGCCACGCTCGAGGATGGGACGCGGCTGGAGGGCTGCAACGCCCAGGTGCCGCCGGGCCGCCGGGGAAGTCTGCTGCTGGAGACGAACCCGGGCGGCCTGCGCGCGGTGCTCGCTCCGCCGGCTCAGCTGAACACGGCCCTGCTGCCTCCCTCCTCCAAGGGGAAGGCACCCGAGCTGCCCGCCGCACGCGCCCTGCGCCTCTCTGGCGAGACGGTGGAGCGCACCCTCACCCTGCCCGCGGACGCCGTCGTGCACCTCCGGGGCGACTCGGGCGTCTTCGGGCTCACCCGGGACGACACCGTCATCGCGGTGGCGGGCCTGGAGCGCGGTTTCGCCATCGACCGGCTGCTGCCGGCCGGCACCTACCGCCTGGTGGTGCGAGGCTTCGCGGGCCAGCCCCTCTCCGGCAACGTCACCTGGACGCATGAGCCGGTGAAGGAGCTGACCGAGGGCGTCTCCAAGGAGGACGGCTGGGTATCGCCGGGCCAGACGCGCTACTTCCGCTTCAGCACCGCCTCCCCCGGCCACGTGGGCCTCGGGTTGCAAGTGCCCGCCGAGCGGCTCGAGTGCACCGTGCTCGACACCGCCCAGCGTGTGCTGGGCGAGGGCTGCCAGCAGTTCCTCGCCCTGGACAAGGGCACGTACCTGCTCGCCATCCGCGCGCCCAGCACGCTGGAGCGTCCCCTCCCCTTCAAGCCCGTCCTCGTGGGACTCGCCGGCGCCAAGACGGACGTCCCCGAGGAGTACCTGCGCGACTTCTTCAATCGCATCGGAGCCAACCCGTGAAACCGCTCCTGAACTCCGTCCTCTGCCTGCTCCTGCTGCTCGCGGCCGCTCCCGCGCGGGCGCAGGAGTACCGTCCGGCCGACGAGAGCCAGCGCCCCGAAGGCGGGGGGGTGAGAATCCTCCCCGACCAGTTCCTGCGCGGGTTCGATCCGGTCACCGTCTACTTCCCCGACAACGTGGGGCCCGGCAAGCAGAGCGCCGACGATGGCGCGAAGCTGCTCGAGGTGAAGCCCTCGTGGCCCGGCCAGTGGTTCTGGGCGGATCGCAAGACGCTCCAGTTCCGCCCCGCCGAGCCCTGGCCCGCGCTGGCGCGCTTCTCCTTCGAGGCGCGCGGCACGCGGAAGATCCTCACCACGATGATGTCGGCGCCCTCGGAGATGTCGCCGTCGCCCGACAGCTCGGACCTGCGGCCCTTCCGGACCTTCACCCTCACCTTCCCCCAGTCGCTGCCGCTCGACGCGCTCAAGAAGATGCTGCGGCTGGAGGTGCGCGACCTGCCCGGCCTGGCGGACTCGCCCACGCGCGTGCTGAAGGACTGGACGCTGTCGCAGCTGCCGCGCGGCAACCAGCGCGAGCGGGCCGTCTACGCCATCACCCTCGAGGAGGACGTGCCCGAGGGCAAGCAGCTGCGCGTCAACGTGAGCCTCGCCCTGGGGGACGAGGACAAGGTGCTCTGGGTGGGCCGGCTGTCCACGCGGCCCGCCTTCCACCTTCAGCAGGTGCAGTGCGGCGGGAGCCAGTTCTCGCTGACGGGCGGGGCCTCCACGCCCCGGGACATGGCGCTCTCGTGCGGCAACCAGGGAGACCTGCCGCAGCTCGTCTTCTCCGCGCCGGTGGAGGGCCTCTCGCTCACCGCGCTGAAGAAGCTGGTGCGGCTGGAGCCCGCGGTGCCGGATCTGCATTTCCAGACGTACGGCACGCGCGTGGCGCTGCGCGGGAAGTTCGTGCCGGACACGCTGTACCGGATGCGCATCGGCGCCGCGCCCATCCGTGACGACAGCGACCGGCCCCTGAGAGATCCGGGCGACCTCCAGGTCTTCTTCCACCTGGACTTCAAGAGGCCCTTCCTGCGCTGGATGCAGTCCACCGCGCTGGTGGAGACCCGGGGCCCGAGCATGCTGCCGCTGCAGGGCTACGGCGACGCGCGCGCGGACGTGCGCATCTACCGGGTGGATCCGCTCCACCCTGGCCTGTGGCCCTTCCCCAACCGGCCCATCGTCATCAACGAGGAGAGCGCGCCGCCCTTCCCCGGCGAGGAGCCCGCGACGCGGCCGAACCCCGCCTACATCGGCGAGGACGAGCTGAAAGCGAACATCCGGCTGCTGGGCTCGCCGCTCGTCTCCACGCTGGTGGACCTGCCCCTGCCCAAGCGCGGCGGCACCACCACGTTCGGCCTGGACCTGGCGCCGCTGCTCAACCCGGTGGTGGGCAAGTCCCGGCCCGGCACGTACCTCGTGGGCCTGCGGCGGCTCACCGGCGCCCCCGAGCGCGCCTATGTCCGGGTGCAGGTCACCAACCTCTCGCTCACCACGGTGGAGGAGCGGGACGAGGCCGTCTTCTTCGTGCGCACGCTGGACGAGGCGAAGGAGGTCCGCGGCGCGCGCATCGTACTGGAGGGCCATCACCGCGTTCCGGACCCGAAGCAGAGGGAAGCGACACGCGTGGAGCCCTTCACGCTGGAGCTCACCACGGACGCGGCGGGCCGGGCGAACCTCGGCCCCCAGCCGAGCTGGGAGAGCATCGATCGCGTCTCCGTGCGCAATGGCGAGGACGTGCTCGTGTTGGATCCGCGCGAGGCCCCGGCGGCCTTCGCCAACAACCACTGGTCGGCGTCCTCGGGCTGGCTGGGATGGCTGACGCAGCAGACGCCGCCGCCGCCGAACGATGGACTGCGCGGCTTCCTCTTCACCGAGCGCCCCATCTACCGGCCGGGTGAGAAGGTCTACATCAAGGGCTTCCTGCGCAACGAGGAGGGCGGGGACTTCGTGTCCCCCGGCGACGCGAACCAGTACCTGCTGCGCGTGGAGGGCCCGGGCGAACGGCAGTGGCCGCTCCCGCTGGCCTTCACCGCGCTGTACGGCTTCTCCGCCGAGTTCCAGGAGAAGGACGTGCCCACCGGCGACTTCCAGGTCGTGCTGGTGGAGAAGCGCACGGAGCGGGTGCTCGCGCGCCGGGGCTTCAAGGTGGAGGCCTACCGCATTCCCACCTTCGAGGTGCAGCTCTCCAGCCCCGCCACGGTGCGCCTGGATGGGCCCTTCAAGGTGAAGGCGGTGGCGCGCTACTACGCGGGCGGCAACGTGGCCGGACAGCCCATCTCGTGGACCGTCACGCGGCGCCCCCACTACTACGTGCCCAAGGGGCGCGAGGGCTTCCTCTTCGCCTCCAGCACCCAGTTCGCGCGCGAGGGACAGAGCCGGGCCCCCGAGACGATGACGCGCAACGCGACGCTGGACGACAACGGCGCGGACGAGATGAGCGTCAACCCGGCGTTGGATCTGGACGGCTCGGCGCGCGTCTACCGCTTCGAGGCCACCGTCACCGGCGCGGACAACCAGCCTGTCTCGACGGCGCAGGAGGTGCGCGCGCTGCCGCCGTTCGTGCTGGGCATGAAGCTGCCGCGCTACTCGGACAAGCCGTTCACGCTGACGCCGGACATCCTCGCGGTGGGCGTGGACGACAAGGCGGTGAAGGGCCAGGAGGTGACGGTGCGCCTCTACAAGCGCATCTGGCACAGCCAGCTGCGCGAGACGCACTTCGCCACCGGCGAGGCGAAGTACGTCACCGAGCAGGAGGACGTGAAGCTCGCGGAGAAGCTCATCACCACCGAGGAGAAGCCCGTCTCGCCGCCCTTCGAGCTGAAGGAGTCCGGCGTGTACATGGTGGAGCTGGTGGCGCGCGACAAGCTGGGCCGGGTGCAGACGCTGTCGGCGGACCTGTACGTGGGAGGCCAGACGCCGATCGCCTGGCAGAAGTCGCGCCAGGGTGTCTTCGGGCTCACCCCGGACAAGGACGCGTACAAGCCGGGCGAGACGGCGCGCCTCATCATCCAGAGCCCCTTCCAGGAGGGCCGCGCGCTGGTGGTGGTGGAGGAGCCGGGCGGCAACACGTACACGTGGCACGAGGTGTCCGGTGGCAAGGCAGTGCACGAGCTGGCCATCCGGGCGCAGCACGTGCCCAACGTTCCGGTGCACGTGGCGCTGATGCGAGGCCGCCTGGGCGAGGGCGACAAGGATGACGCGCGCTACCGGCCGCAGACGCTCGGGGCGTCGGTGGACGTGAAGGTGGAGCCGGTGCGCAACCAGGTGGCGGTGGAGCTCAAGCACCCGGAGACGACTCGCCCGGGGGCCACCGTTCCCGTGGAGCTGACCCTCAAGGACGATCAGGGCAAGCCGCTGGCCGGCGAGGTGACGCTGTGGCTGGTGGACGAGGCCGTGCTGTCACTGGCGCCGGAGGGGACGCTCAACCCGCTCGACGAGCTCATCAAGGAGAACACGCGCGGCACCACGCTGCGGGACACGCGCAACAGCCTGGTGGGCAAGCTCTTCGAGCAGGAGGAGGAGCCCGGCGGTGACGGCAGCGAGGAAGAGGAGATGGAGGGTGGAAGCAAGCGCGTGGTGCGCAAGAACTTCCAGACGGTGCCGTACTACCAGGCCACGCTACAGGTGCCGGCGTCCGGCAAGCTGACGGTGCAGGTGCCGCTGTCGGACGACCTCACCAACTTCCGGGTGCGCGCGGTGGCCATCTCCGGGCTGCAGCGCTTCGGCTACAAGCAGACGGTGCTGCGCGTGCGGTTGCCGGTGCTGGTGCAGCCGCAGCTCCCCCGCTTCGTGCGCCAGGGAGACCGCTTCTGGGGCGGCGCGGTGGGACGGGTGGTCGAGGGCAGCGGTGGCCCCGGCTCGGTGGCGGTGAAGGTGTCGGGCCCGGCGGACCTCCAGCCGCTCAGTCAGAACGTGGAGCTGCAGGCCAACAGGGCCATGAGCTTCGTCACGCCCATCACCGTGAAGAACGCGGACGTGTCCGAGCCGCAGACGCTCAAGGTGCGGGTGGACATCGAGCGCAAGTCGGACAAGGCCGGAGATGCCTTCGAGGTGCAGCTGCCCGTGCTGCCGGACCGCTCGGTGGAGCACTTCGCGTACTTCGACACGCTGAAGGCGGGCACCACGCAGCTCAAGGCGCTGCCCGAGCCGGCCCGTCCGGGAACCGCCTCCCAGGAGGTGCTCATCACCTCCATCCCCGGAGTGCTGGAGCTGGTGTCCGGCCTGGAGTACCTGGCCGAGTACCCGCACGGCTGTCTCGAGCAGAAGCTGTCGCAGCTGTATCCGGACGTGGCGCAGGCGGCGGTGCTACGCGAGCTGACGGTGAAGACGCCCTTCGGCAAGCAGATCTCCGGGCACGTCCAGCGCATCCAGGAGGAGATGGGCCAGTACCAGGACGAGCAGGGCCTCTTCGCCTTCTGGCCGGGAGGACCGGGCGATGTGCAGGTGACGGCGCAGGCGGTGGAGTTCCTGGACGCGGCGCGGCGCGCGGGCCTGAAGGTGGACGAGAAGCTCCAGACGCGCGCGGTGGAGGGCCTCAAGCGCGTGCTGCGCAGCGACTACCCGGGGCTCGTGCAGGAGTGGCGGTACAGCCAGCAGATCTCCGCGCTGCGCGCCCTCACCCGCGTGGGCTCGCTGGACGAGCACTACCTCATCGACCTCTTCCAGCTGCGCGAGCGCCTGGACATCCAGAGCCTGGCGGACCTGGCCACCACCATGTCCGCGCAGCCCATGGTGTACCGCAACAACCTGGAGGTGCTGCGCAAGGAGCTGTGGGACAGCGTCATCATCAAGCTGAGCAAGGGCAAGCCCGTCTTCGAGGGGCTCAACTGGCGCCGTGCCTCGTGGGGGGACTACGGCTTCCTCAGCTCGCGGCCCTCCAGCGTGGCGGCCGTCTTCGAGGCGCTGGTGCGGCTCGACCCGGCCGAGCAGCGGCTCGACCAGCTGCGCGACGCGCTCCTCTCCTACGCGAACGCGGAGGTGGGCTTCGGCAGCACCTTCGAGAACCGCCGGGCCATCGCCGCGCTGGCGCTGTACATGGAGAAGGCGAAGCCCACCGTGCCGGACACCACCGTGACGCTGTCCTCGGGAGCCACGCTCCAGGTGGACAAGAACACGAAGACGGCCCGGGCGGAGGTGGCCAGTGACGCGCAGCTGTCCGCCACGGTGAAGGGCGGCCCGGTGGGCATGCGGGTCGAGGCTCAATACGTGCCGGCCACGCCAGGGGACAAGGTGACGCCGCTCAAGCAGGGCTTCATCGTCTCGCGTGGCGCCACCTGGCTGCACGCGGATGGCTCCGAGCAGACGCACTTCGACGACAAGGCCGGGGACGCGAAGGACCTGAAGGTGGGCGACATCCTGGAGCTGCACGCGCGCGTCGTCACCGAGGAGGAGCGCAACCACGTGGCGCTGGTGGTGCCCTTCGCCGCGGGCCTCGAGCCGCTCAACCCGGAGCTGGCGAACGCCTCGTCGGACGCGAAGCCGTCGCAAGCGGACTCGCTCACGCCGGCCTACGTGCAGCGGCTGGACCACGAGGTGCGCTACTACTTCCTGCGGATGCCGCGGGGCACGCACACCTTCCACTTCCGGGTGCGCGCCGCCACCGAGGGCTCCTTCGTGCACCCGGCGCCCTGGGCCGAGCTGATGTACCGCGAGTCGGTGCGCGGCCGCGGCGAGGGCCTGCGCATCCTCGTGAAGGGAGAGCATGAGAAGTAGGTGGACACGCGGGCGGGTGGTGGCCGCGCTCGTCCTGGTGGTGCTGGGAGCGGGTGTGTGGTTCGCCTCCAGCCTCCAGGACGGGCTGCTCACCTACGAGCCCTCGCGCCTCGTGCTGGACCGGCGGGGCGCGTACCTGGGCGAGGTGCCCGGAGCGGGCGGGGAGCTCGGCTACTGGCCGGTGCCCTACGTGCTGCCCGAGCGCATCGTCCAGGCCACGCTCGTCACGGAGGATCGGCACTTCTACGAGCACCCGGGCGTGTACCTGCCGTCGGTGGGGCGGGCCCTGTTGCAGAACGCGCGCAACCTGCGCGTCATCTCCGGGGCCTCCACGCTGGCCATGCAGGTGGCGCGGATGCAGACGCCCGGAGGGCGCCACCTCTGGCGCAAGGCGCGCGAGGCCGTGGAGGCGCTGCTGCTCGTGCGCGAGCACGGCCACGAGAAGGTGCTGCGCCAATACCTGGCCATCGCACCCTACGGAAACCGGGTGCACGGGGTGGTGCGCGCCGCGCGCCTCTACTTCGACAAGCCAGTGGAGGACCTGTCCTGGGCCCAGGCCGCGTTCCTCGCGGGCCTGCCGCAGCTCCCCGGGCGGATGAACCCGTACGCCGAGGATGGCCTGCGGCGGGCTCTCAAGCGCAGCCACCGCATCCTCCGCGCCCTGCACGCGCGGGGCGCCTTCTCGCACGAGGAGTTGGAGCAGGCACTGCGGGCGGACCTGGGCCTGGTGCCCCGGCCCCAGCGCATGCCGGAGGCGCTGCACGCGGTGCTGGAGTGGAGCGAGCTGGCCCGGGCCCGTTCCCAGCCCATCTCCACGGCCACGTTGGATCTGGAGATCCAATCGAAGGTGGCGCGCATCCTCCAGAGGAACCTGGACCGGCTCGATGGCGCGGGGGCGGGCAACACCGCCGCGCTGGTACTGGACACGGAGACGGGAGACATCCTCGCGTACGTGGGCTCCCGGGACTTCTTCAGCGAGGAGCACCGGGGGGCCATCGACTTCGTGAAGCAGCGGCGCTCGCCGGGCTCCACGCTCAAGCCCTTCATCTATGGACTGGCGTTGGAGAAGGGCATCGTCACCGCCGCCACCGAGCTGGCGGATACGCCCATGGACATGAGGACGGAGAGCGGCCGGTCCTATCTGCCGGAGAACGTCAACCACACCTATCTGGGGCCCATGCTGCTGCGCGAGACGCTGGGCAACTCGCGCAACATCCCCGCCCTGCGGGTGCTGGAGCAGGTCGGAGTGGAGCCGACGTTGCGCTTCCTCGCGAAGGCGGACGTGGGCGGCATCTCCTACGAGCCGGACCACTATGGCCTGGGGCTCGCGGTGGGCAACCTGCACGTCACCCTGGAGGAGCTGGCGAAGCTGTACCTGGTGCTCGCGCACGAGGGAGAGACGCGCTCCCCGAGGCGCTTCATCGACGAGCCGGTGGTGCCCCCGCGCAGGCTGATGACGCGCGAGTCGGCGCAGCTGGTGCGCCACATCCTCTCGGACCCGCTGGCCCGGAGGCCCACGTTCCCCTCGGGCAGCGCGCTGGACTACCCGTATGCCGTGGCGGTGAAGACGGGCACCAGCCAGGGCTACCGCGACGCTTGGGCAGTGGCCTTCAGCGACCGGCTGCTCGTGGCCGTCTGGGTGGGCAACCACGACTGGCGCCGGATGAACGGCCTGGGCGGACTGCTCGGAGCGGCCGGCGCGGTGCACGAGATTCTCGACGCGGTGATGCCCGGGTGGCGCCCGTACCGGCCCGTGCTGGACACCTTCCCTCCGCCCTCGGGCTCGCTGGCCATCGACGTGTGCCCGCTGTCGGGCCGGCTGGCGGGGCAGGACTGCCCCCACCGCAAGAGCGAGTGGTTCGTCCCGGGCACGGCCCCCACGGAGAGCTGCCCCTTCCACGCGCGCGTCCGGCTGGACCGGCGCAATGGAATGCGGGCGGGCCCCACCTGCCCGGAGCGCGAGGTGGTGACACGGGTGATGCTGGCGCTGCCGGAGGAGTACGAGCAGTGGGCGCGGCGGCAGCACCTGGACATCGCGCCGCTGCGGGAGAGCCCGCTGTGCCCGGGCCGGCCCGAGGAGTTGGAGCCCAGGGTGGCCATCCGCGAGCCGAGAGGCACGGTGCGGCTGCTCTACGATCCGGACACGCCCGCGTCGGCGTCGACGCTGCGGCTGGCGGCGGACGTGACGCCCAGTACGGAGCCCATCGTGTGGCTGGTGGACGGAGTGCCCGTGGCCACGGTGACGTACCCGCACGAGTTCCGCTGGAGCCTGAGGCCCGGCCAGCACGTCATCACCGCGGCCATGGTGCACCGTCCCCAGGTGAGCCAGCCCATCACGGTCGTGGTGGAGGACTGACACACGAGCTGGCCCCCAGAAGGTCCGCGCAATGGTTTGCACGTCCGCGAATCCACAGACAGGGGGAGCGAAAATCCTCAGATCTTGAGAAGAAATACCGGTGGTTGCCGTGCACCCGTTCCGTGGACCAGCCGACACCCGTGTCCAGGAGACCTCCGAGAGCCCTGGAAGTCGTGCTCGAATGTGCCCCACCGGGGGATTGACGCGACGGCCCGCACTGCGGAGCATGGTCCCACCCGCATGCGCGTTCCCCCCGTCTACCGCCGCTGGGTCACCTGTCCCGAGCCGCGCCCACAGGCGAGCCTGCGTCTGTTCTGCTTCCACTTCGCGGGAGGAGATGCCTCCATCTTCCGGCTATGGACCACCCAGCTCCCCTCGTTCATCGAGGTCTGCCCCATCGAGCTGCCAGGACGGGCCAGCCGCCGTAGCGAGGCCCCCATCACCCACTTCACCGAGCTGATCGAGAAGCTGGCGGGCATGATGCGCCCCTTCCTCAATCAGATGCCCGCCGCCTTCTTCGGGCACAGCTTCGGCGGCAACATCGCCTTCGAGCTGACGCGCCTGCTGCGCCGCGCCGGGGAGCCGATGCCGCTGCGCCTCTTCCTCGCGGCCAGCCCGGCGCTGTTCATCCGGGGGGAGCTCCCACCTCCCGTCAGCCACCTGCCGGACGCGGAGTTCCTGGCGCGGATCGGCACCCGGTACCGCCTGCCCCGGGAGGTGCTCGCCAGCGAGGACTTCCAGCAGGAGGTCCTGCCCGCTTTGCGCGCGGACATGAGTGTCGCCGAGAGCTACCAGTACACGAGCGAGCCCCCGCTGGAAGTGCCCATCTCGGCCTTCGGCGCCGAGGGGGATCCGGAGGTCAGCCCCGCCGAGGCCCAGGCCTGGTGCCGGGAGACCAACGTCGGCTTCCGCCTGCGCATGCTGCCGAGCAATGACCACTTCTTCGTCTCGACGGAGCGGCGCCGGCTGCACCAGGGCATCATCGAGGATCTCCAGGGTCTGGCGGGTTAGAGGCGGCGGGGCCGCGCAATTTCCGTGACGGCGCCGGTGTTCCCGGTCATCTACCGCCCGAGCCGCCGAGCCCCTCTGGCCACCAGGCAGGCGGCCATCGAGAGGGAAACCCCGTGCTCATCCGGTACTCCGAGTGGAAGAAGCCCACCGACGCGGCCTATGCGTTCCAGCTCCGCGCGGTGGCGGGCCCCGGCCGGACGGGCGGCTTCTCCCCGGAGATTCCCGGCCCTGGCCTGCCGAGCGACATCCGGCAGGTCGCCCGCGAGGTCCTCGAGGACGGAGAGGCGGAGCGCTTCGAGCGCAAGGTGCACCGGTGGTCCGGCCCGGAAGAGGTGGTCGGAGACGCGGGCGAGCGGCCCTACGAGGGACAGCAGCTCGCCTTCGAGGAGCGCGCGTGGCGTGGGACGCTCACGATGCACGACGTCGACTCGGTGATGCGGGGCACCGTCCTGGTGATGAGGGCTCCTTCCGGTCAGGCCGACTACGTGCTCCGCGACCACCACATGCTCGACGTGGCCCTCTACCACTACCGGGCGACGGGTGAGCTGCCGCGAGGCCTCTTCCACGCGGACCGTCACTCCGATTGGTGCAAGGACGGCTTCCTGGAGGCGCGCACGCCGCAGCAGGCGGCCACCTGGTGGAAGCTCATCGAGGGGCTGAAGCGGCCAGAGGGCTCGGCCCCCGTGCTGACCGAGGAGGACGTCTTCTTCACCACGGCGAAGGCCGAGCAGACGTCCACGATGACGGGCCGGGACGTGGGCTTCTCCACCCTGGTGCCCTGGTTCGTGGACACCACGGAGCTGCACTGGCGGCGGGTGCTCGACAAGCCCGGCGCGACCGGTGCGGACTGGCTCTCCCTGGACCTGGACTACTTCCAGCCCGCGCCCCAGCTGCGGCTGAGCGGTGGCCTGCTGCGCGACCCGCGCTTCCACACGATGATGAGAGGGGCCCGGGTGCGCGTCTTCGTGCTCTCGCCCCAGTTCACCAACGGTGGAGACAAGATCGATCCCTGGGAGACCCAGGGCAGCCTCCACTCGTCGCTCCGGCTGATGAACCTGCTGCGCCAGCTCCCCGGCAACGTGCGGCTCCAACACGCCGGATGAAGCACGACGGGCGGCCCCCTTCCGGAGAGCCGCCCGCCGCTCAACCTCGACTGACGCCAGCCGGAACTACGGCTTGGTGTAGTTGATGGTCAGGTTGTAGGTACCCGCGGAGGCACCGCGCACCATGATGTACGCGCTGCTCTGGCCCTCCGGCACGGTCACCGTGCACGTCTCGGAGGCACCGGAGGCGGCCGGACGGCAGTCGTACTTGCTGGTGGTGGGCGCCGCGCCGAAGCGGACGTACAGGTCGGGATTGCCCGAGCCCGTCATCGTCACCTTGAAGGTGGAGCCGGCCAGCACGCTGTACGGACCGAAGTTGTCCAGCTCACGCCGGGCCACGGAGCCGCTGGCCGTCTCGGTCACCGGCGTGCCGGTGCCACCGCCACCGCCCGTGCTGTAGGCGCCCTTGAGCGTCACGCCGGAGTACGCCGAGTAGGCGTTGAGCATCACGTACCAGGTGCCCGCCTGCGGGTTGGTGAAGGTGCAGACCTCCGCGTTGCCGCTCTTGTACGGACGGCAGTCGTAGGTGCTGGAGCTCGGCACCGAGCCGTAGCGCACGTACAGGTCCGCGTCACCCGTGCCGCCGCTGATCTCGAACGACAGGCTGGGCTGGCCCGCGGGCACCTCGAGCGCGTAGTACTTCTTGTTGCCGGAGCTGCCGGAGAGGTTGCTCACCGGCACGTTGTTGGCCAGCGGGTCCACCACCGGCGGAGGAGGCGGCACGCCCACGGCCTTCCAGGCCTCGTTCACCGCGGCGGCCTCGGCCGAGCCCGCGCCGTAGAGCGCCTCGGCGGCCTGCACCGTGTACGTCTTGGCCTGCTCGAAGGTGGTGCTGGCGGTGAAGAGGTCCGTGTTGGCCTTGTAGAAGATGTGGCCGGCCTTCTCCGGGCCGATGGCGGGCACCACGTTGCTGGACTTGCCGCGCGGGTGCGTGCCGCCCTTGGACAGCAGCGAGAACACCAGGTTGCTGATGCCCGAGCTGTAGTGCACGTCCTGGCCGGCGTAGTCCGCGTAGGAGTCGAGCGAGACGCCGTCCTTGGCCGGGTCGTCCATGTAGCGCAGCGCGTCACCCGCGGTGCCCGGCGTCCAGATGTCCTCGCCGATCTTGAAGACGTCCGCGTCCACGGCCCAGTTGCGCGTCCAGCTCTCGCACACGCCGGCGAAGATGTCGGACATGGACTCGTTGAGGCCACCGGACTCACCCGAGTAGATGAGGTCCGACTCGCTGTCCGTCACCGCGTGGGTCAGCTCGTGGACGGTCACGTCCAGATCCAGGCCCAGCTCGACGGAGTCCACGCCATCGCCGTCGCCGTACACCATCTGGGTGCCGTCCCAGTAGGCGTTGACGTAGTTGGAGCCGTAGTGGACGGTGCTGATGAGCGTGGCGCCCGCGTTGTCGAACGAGTCGCGGCCGAACAGCGTCTTGTAGCAGTTGTACGTGTCGCCCAACCGGTCGTAGTTGGTGTCGACGTGGTTGTCGCCGATGGCCGCCTGGCCCTCGCTGCGCTTGAGGGTACCCGGCGTGCTCGAGCCGTTGTTGGCCGAGTACACCTTGCGGTTGAGCGCGGAGTGGATGAGCGGGTTGACCAGCAGGATGCCCCCGCGCTGCGCGTCCACGTAGACGAGATCATCGGCGGGCATGCCCTCGCGCTCGCCCTTCACGCGCACCTCGTAGGCCAGCCGCGGCTCCTGGCTGCCCTCGGAGCGCAGGTAGACCAGCTTCGCCTCACCCTGGGCGGCGGCGAAGCGCGCCGACGAGCCCTCCGCGGCCACCTTCAGCGCGGCCTCGGGCGCCACCTTCGCCTCGGCGGACACCTTCGCGCCATCCCGGGCCGAGCCGTTGGCCGCGTACACCTTGCCCGCCGCGTCCACGTGCAGCACCAGCTCGCCACCCACCACCTTCAGGCCGTTCTTCGTCTGCTGGAAGCGCAGGTGCCGGTGGCCGCTCGCGTCCACCGAGGTGCGCCTGAGCACCAGATCGTTCTCGTTCAGCCGGAACACCGGGGCCACGAGGCTCAGCGAAGCACGTACGTCGAGCTCCGTCCCCGCGCGCAGCGCGCCCGGCACCTGCGTCGCCTGGCCGAACTCACCCCGGAGGGCGTAGGGAACCCCGTCCTCGGTACCCAGCACCTGCGCGCCCTTGATGCGCGCCAGCGCGGACTGGATGTCCGAGTCATCGCCCGAACCCACGGGCGCCTCGCCCTCCTGCATCGAACCGCAGGCGGCCAGACTCGCACCCAGCCACACCGCGCAGAACGTCTTCGAGAAACGGTTCCTCACCTCGACACCTCTCGGAAGAAGAAGGACCTTTCTTGACATACGTACTGATGCACGAGCAAGACGATTTGATGTTTTTCAGGAATTTTTCTGATTACTGACTGTAAACGCGTGTGAAGTGTCACTTGGCTCTCTGGATGAGGGGTGGCACGGTGCGCGGTTTTTCTCAGAGAGCCCGCCATGAAGCTCACGAAGCTCAAGGTCCACAGGTATCGGAACGTCGCGCCCGGCACCGAGCTCGTGTTCAGCCCATCGTTCAACCTGGTGCTGGGCGAGAACGGCACCGGCAGGACGATGCTGCTGGACCTGCTCTCCCGTGCTCTCTCCTCGGACTTCTCCGAGCTCATCCACGAGGAGTTCTCCCTCGAATACTCCCTCGCCTTCCCGGGCATGGAGCTGCGCCTCCGCGTGCGCAACGAGCCGCTCTCCGCCTATCCGCGGCGCCTGATGGAGGAAGAGCCGGGCGAAGGCTCGGCGCTCATGCCACTCCACATTCCCAAGGAGGAGACGCGGCTCGAGCCCTTCATGGAGCTGGTCCTCCAGCTCGACGCGCCCTCCTCCGTGCTGGTGATGCGCGCGGATGCCTCGGGCGTGGTCTGGGAGGTGGACGGGCAACCCGCCTACGCTCAGTCCATGGGGTGGTCGCTGTTGGATCGCACCGTGTGGATCGTCCTCTTCATGACGGCCCAGCGGCTCGAGCCCGAGGTGAAGGACCGGCTCAAGGAGCTGCTGCGCCGCACCTTCCTGCTCGCGCCCGCGCGCTTCGACGAGGCGCTCGGGATGTTCGAGCGGATCGGCAAGCTCCAGTACGGCATGGCGGTGCGGGGCGACGAGGTGTTCCCCCTCGGGCTGATGTCACTGCCCACGTGGTTGCCGGGACTGCTCCGGGAGCGGGTGGAGCGCGAGGCCGTGGCCGGCGCCGTCGACATCCGCCCCGAGGACGTGGAGCGCGGCTTCCTGGCACGTTTCGTCACCCTGGCGGGGTTCGCCACGGGGAGGTTCCGCGTGGAGCTGGTGGAGAAGCGGAACTACGAGGACGGCGGGCGGCTGGAGTTCGGCCGCTTCGGCTTCACCTTCACCGGGCGGGACGGCACGGAGGTCCCCCAGAAGCGGCTGGGCTTCGGGCACAAGCGGCTGCTGTCCTTCCTGTACTACCTGGACGTCAACGAGGACTTCGTCATCGCCGACGAGCTGGCCAACGGCCTGCACCCCCGCCTCGTCGAGGCCTGCCTGCGCGGGCTCGGTGCCCGGCAGGTCTTCCTCACCAGCCAGAACCCGCTCCCCTTCGACAACGTCCCGCTCGGGTCCGCCGGGGAGGTCCGCGCCTCGCTCATCCACTGTGGGACCACGCTCCTCGAGGGGCGCGAGTGGAAGGCCTGGGCCAACCCCACGGTGGAGGCGGCCACGAAGCTCTTCGGTGCGTACCAGCGGGGAGACACCCCGCTCGGAGCGCTGCTGCGCGCCCACGGGCTGTGGTGAGCGTCAGCCTCCCGCCGCGCGCTCCCGCTCGAGCTCCGCCCGGAAGAAGGCTCGGCCCTCGGCGAGCTTCTCCATATAGGGCCGTACGTCCTCGCGGGCCTCCGGTGAGAGCAGCGCGAAGGGCGTCACGTGTTCATCTGGCACGTAGCGGAAGGTGAGGTTGATGCGCCGGGTGCGGAAGTCCGGCATCTCGGGCGGCAGCAGGTGGCCAGCGCGGGTGTCCACCCGCTGCACGCGGTGGAACGTCTGCTCCTTCCAGCGCGCGCCACCGAAGAGTTGCAGCGCGCCATCGTCGAGCCACTGCTCCAGCACCACCTCGTCGCGCTCACCCGGGCGGGTGGAGGTGACGAACTGGATGAGCGCGCGCTCGCCGAAGGACAGCGAGGCCACCGGCCCCGGCTCGAAGTCCTTGTGCTCCCCCACCCTCGCGGTGTCCACCCAGCGATCGCCCTCGAGGCGGCTGCCGTAGAAGTTCACCAGGCACGTGTTGAGGTGCCAGCCGGGGGGCATGTCCGGGCCCCGGAACATGCGGCGCGCCAGCTCCTCCACCTTCGCCACCTGGCGCTGCAACACCGCCGGGAAGGGCTCGGCCTTCACGCAGCGATCCTTCACCCCCTTCGGGGGCCGGTAATAGTCGAGGCAGGCGAACTGCCAGTTCCCCAGCCAGTACACCGGGCGCAGCAGACGCCGCTGCGACTGCCCTGGCGGAGGCGGGAAGTGCTTGGAGTAACGCTCCTCCCACAGGGGGTGCAGCGTGCCGAGCCAGGAGAGGATCTCCGCGCGGTCCGCCGCCGACAGGAAGCTCGCGTTGTAGTGGTGGCCCGGCGTGCGCTGACGGGCCTTCTGGGCCAGCGACCGGCCGAAGCGAGGAGGTAGGGCCATGGTGTACCCCGCACTACCATATTGACCATCTCACGGAGCAGCGGCAGCCCTCTGTCGCACACTCAACGCTTTGGATCCTCCCCCAGGAACCCGGCACAAGCAGGCGAGCGTCCATGAAGAAAGTCCTTATTTCTTCCGTCCATACCTTGTTGAGGCCCTCGGGAATCTCATCGTGGCTGAAATGATCCAGAGGGGGCCTGCCATGACAACCTGGATCAACCGCGGCGGCGTACGAGACGCCAGGACACTCTGGAGAGGAGGTCCCTGGCAGGGGGGGCTCGACCCTGACGGGCGCGGGAGACACAGAGAGCACAAGGAGAGAGTGCCCGTGGGAGAGAGCTCCAACCTGGCCTTGAGTTTCCATGACATCGATCGCACCGAGGCACCCAGAAACGCGGTCCGCTTCCTGGACAGCCTGAACAACACCCAGCAGGTGCAGGAGATCCAACGGCTCACCCATCGGCTTCTGGGGGTGGGCGAAGGGTCCCGGGTGCTCGACGCCGGCTGTGGCCTGGGCGATGTGACCCGGGAGGTGGCGCGGCTGGTGGGCCAGACAGGCCGGGTGGTGGGGGTCGACCTGAGTGAGAACATGGTGGCCGAGTCACGCCGACGGACGGAGGACCCCGGGCTGCCAGTGGAATTCCGGGTCGGAGACATCCACCATCTGGACTTCCCGGACTGGAGCTTCGACGCGTGCCGCAGCTCCCGGGTCTTCCTGTACCTGGACGATCCCTGCAAGGCGCTCAGCGAGCTGGTGCGGCTGACCCGGCCGGGCGGGACGGTGCTGCTCTTCGAGCCGGAGTTCGACAGCTGGATCCTCAACGGGCCCGACCGCTCCGTGGTCCGAAAGCTGATCCATTTCTGGACCGATCAGCTCCGCAATCCATGGATCGGCCGGCAGTTGCCGAGCCTGTTCCACGCCCAGGGCCTCACCCACGTGACGGTCACGCCGGTGTCCGCGTCCTGGTTCCTCCCCCACCTGGAGACGTTCGGCCTGCGCGCGGTGCTGGAGAAGGCCATCCAGGCAGGCGTGGCGACCCGCTCGGAGGTCGAGGAGTGGCTCCGGTTCATGGAGGAGGCCGAGCGCACCGGGAGCTTCTTCGGTGTGATGACGGGCCTGGTGATACGCGGGGTCAAACCCGCGACGTGAGGGGCCCGAGGGGCGCCTGGCCGCCCATTCCCGTGGAGGATCCCCTCCGCGCTAGGATGATCTCCATGAATCACGCAGAGGGTACCTTCGAGAGCGCGGGTGGGCTGAAACTGTACTACCAGCGGTGGCTCCCCGATCACGGTGAGCCGCGGACGGCACTGGCCATCGTCCACGGGATTGGCGAGCACAGTGGCCGCTTCATGAACATCGTCAACCACTTCGTCGCCCAGGGGCACGCGGTGTACGCGCTCGACCTCCGGGGCCACGGCCGCTCCCCGGGACCGCGCGGACACCTGATGTCGTGGTCGGAGTACATCGACGACGTGAGGTCCTTCCTGGCCCTGATCACCGCGAATGAGCCCGGCCGGCCTCTCTTCCTCTATGCCCACAGCATGGGCGGGCTCATCGGGATGGAGTACGTCCTGCGCTACCCGGAAGGCCTGAGTGGGGTGATCATCAGCGGCCCGCCCTTCGAGTCCGCCGTGGTGACACCGACCCTGGTCCTCTCCGCGCTGCTGCTCGGCAAGCTGCGTCCGCTGCACCCGCTCAAGGTGAACCTGGTGCCCGAGGCGATGTGCAACGATCCGGCGGTGGTCGCCGCCTACCTCGCGGATCCGCTGGTCCATCGCCAGTGCACGGCCCGCTGGGCCTTCGAGGCCCTCAAGGTCAGCGGGTGGATCAACTCCCACCTCCCGGACTGGCGCGTCCCGCTGCTGCTGCTCCACGGCGAGAAGGACTCCGTCAACCCGCCCGGCGGCGCCCGCAAGGTCTTCGACAAGGTGGCCTACCCCGACAAGAAGATGCACCTGGTGCCGGGCGGCTACCACGAGCCCCACAGCGACGCTGGCTACGAGCAGGTGCTCCAACTGGTGGAGGAGTTCGTCCTCTCGCACCTGCCCGCGAGCGCCCGGCCGAGAGCCACCGCCTGAACCCCCGGCCGGGGACATCACGCAGCCTCGCGGCGGCGCTACACGAAGAGCGCTGGCGCGAGGCCACCGAGGAGGACCAGCGCCGTCACCACCGTCAGCAGCACCACGCGCCGGCGGCGTGAGGCCGTACGCGGCGGAAGCGCCTCCCGGAGCTCCAGCCGCGTGTTGCCACAGAAGAGGCCCAGGTACACCCGGTAGAACACGATCGCGTTCAACCCCGATGCGAGCAGGAACCCGAGCGTCGCCGCCGTGGAGCGCTCCAGGAGCGCGTGGAAGAGCAGATCCTCGGCGAAGAAGGCCAAGCCTCCGGGGAGCCCGACGAAGAGCCAGCCCATGGCGAGGAACAGCCGGTGGAGGTCCGACGCCACGTCCGCGAGCCCGTTGTCCGGGGCGAGCCGCTCGATGCCATACGTGTCCCGCAGCATGCCGATGACGGACAGGAGCACGAGGGTGCCGGCCACGGTCGCGACGAGGAGCGTCCGGGCCGCCTGCCAGCCCACGTGTCCGGAGAAGGCCCCCGCCATCAGCAGGCACGACTGCGACAGGGTGATGGCGGTGATCGCCCGCGCCGGCTCGCGCCTCACCAGGCCCAGACCGGACTGCAGCAGCGCGCTCACCACGAAGAGCACGAGCAGCACGTTCCCCAGCCCACCGTGCAACACCGTGGGGTTGCCCTCCACGAAGCGGTGCAGCCACACCACGCCCGGCTGGCACAGCAGGAGCAGCAGGAACTCCTGGTACCCGAGCCGCCGGCGCAGGCTCTCGAGCCACAGGTGGAACGGCATGACGCCACCCGCGACGGCGGCCCCGAGCGCGGCGAGCGGCTGCGAGGGAGTGCCCCAGAGGGCGAGCCCCGTCGTCAGCAGACCCGCCAGCAGCGGCAGGACGGGGAGCCGCGTGGCCCTCTCCCGCCCACCCATGCCGGCCCGCACGCACGCCCACGCGAACAGCAGGACCCACGAGGCGACGAAGAGCGGGCGCGTCGGCGACACCCAGACGCCCACGGTGGCGATGAGCCCCACCGACAGGGACCACCAGTTGGGAGTGCGTATCGGCACGGCCACGGGCAGCCCGGCCCCATGGCCCTGGAGATTCAGGTAGGTGTCGACCATCAGTTGCTCCGCTGCTCGCTCGGGGAGCCCCCGAGCAGACGGTCCTCCATCGCGGCGAGCCACGAGAAGAGACCCAGGAAGGGCCGCGCGACGAAGCTCCACTGGATGCTGTCCAGCCAGAAGAGCCTCGAAGCGGCCAGGTAGAGCCGGCCGCGCAGAGAGGCCGGGAGCAGGCGCTCCAGGTTCGACTGCCGCTGCAGCCGCACGTCCGTGCCCACGATGGGGTTGTCCTGGAAGTCCTGGATGAGCGACGAGGAGCGCAGGAACTGCCACGTCCTCAGCCCCGCGTTCGCGCACAGGTGGACGAGCGCGAGCGTGTGCAGCCCGGCGGCGATCTCCACGTACATGATGCCGAGTTGCGCCATCGTCGCGTACGCGAGCGAGGTCTTCGCATCGGGCCGCGTGCGTCCCACGAACGCCGCGAAGAGGGCCGTCAGCAGCCCGATACAGGCCATGACGATCCGGACCGAGGGGTGCGGCATCCACAGCGCGCTGGTGCGCAGCAGCAGCAGCGGCCCCAGGTGGACGGAGAGCGCGCCGTAGAAGATGGCGCTCGAGGCCGCGGGGCCCTCCATGGCGCGGTGCAGCCAGGGCGACATGGGGAGCTGGGCGGACTTCGCCAGCGTGCCGAACAGCAACGCGAACGCCACCCCCAGGGCAGAGGGCACCATCGCGTCCTCCGCGAAGTGTGAGAACTCCGAGCTGGGGAAGGCGTGGTGGATCCACATCGCCGCGCCGAGCACCCCCAGGTCACACAAGCGGTAGTAGATGAGCGCGCGCAGGCTGTTCTGGGCGCTGCGCAGGTTGCGCCAGAAGAACGAGATGAGCATCACCGACGACACGCCCACCAGCTCCCAGCCCAGGTAGAGCACGTCGACGTTGCCCGCCAGCGACACCACCGCGAGCGCGAACGCCAGCAGCGTCACCAGGAACCAGTAGCGCTGGGAACCCTCCTCCCGATGGAAGAACGGCCGGGAGAAGTGCACGATGACGGGGTAGATGAGGGCGACGAGCGCCAGGTACGTGACGGAGAGCCGGTCGATGAGCAGCACCGCCCTCCACTCGTAGCCGTGCGTGACGAGCAGCGGCGGCGTCGACACCTCCACCATCGACGAGGGGCCCGCGACGAACACGACACAGAGCGCGAAGGTGGCGAAGAGCACCCCCGTGGCATGCGCCACGGCGAGCCCCTGCACCAGCCGCTCGGGCAACCGGAGCCCCGTGAGCTGGGCCGCCCCGAGCAGCAGCGGAATCGACGCGGCCCAGGCGAGGATGAACAGGGTGAGGAGCTGGGGAGTCATGCGTACACCTCGACCGGACGGTCTCGCCGGGGATCCAGCACCGCCGGCAGCGCGGCGGCATCACCCGCCGCCGTGAGGAACTCGGGCCACAGCTCGCGCCAGGACGTGAAGCCGTTCCCATTCCAGAGTTCGATGGCCCGGGACGACGGGTCGACCCGCCCCAGCCGCATCCACCCGCCCCACACCATGCGGCGCATGCGAGGGTGCGTCTCGACCAGCTCGAGCAGGTCCTTCGTCTCCGCCTCGATGAGCACGAGGATGCGCATGGGCTCGTGCAGCTCGACCATCTGCCGGGCCATGCCGATGCGCAGGTCGCTCTTGGAGCCGGTGACGACTCCCAGCAGGGACACGACGTTCAGCGGGAGCTTGGACCCCGCGCCGAACCCCTCGCTGTCCACGCGCGAGAAGTAGTAGTCCATGGCGATGTTCACCGCGACGGGCACCGAGCCGAGCACGGCCGAGCGCAGCAGCGTGCCCCCCGTGTCCTGCCGCGGGTCGTAGGACACGAGGAAGGCCCGGCGGTCGAGCGACGTGCGCTCCGTCAGGCTCCGCCGCCCGACGATGCAGGCCGCCACGCGGTTGTGGCCGTATTCGGGCCGCGGCTGCGCGAGGTCATGACCGCGGTCGAGCACGTGCTGGGCCGCCGCCACCTCGCTCCCACGCGGCGCCTGGCCGAAGCGCTGGCACCGCTCCACCGCGTTCATCCGGGCGGCGCGCCCCAGCCGCGCCATCAGCTCCCGCACCTCCTCCAGGCGCTCCGCCGGGAGCAGGTCCCGATCGAGCAGCTCGACGAGGTCGGTGGTGGTGTCGTGGTAGCAGGGAACGAAGAGCGTGGTGGCCGGCACCTCGAGCCCACGCGCCACGAGCCGCTCACGTACCTCGGCACGGTTGGCCATCTGCGCGAAGGAGCGCGAGTTGGGCGCGCCCGGATTGCCCGAGCACGCGCCACAGCCGTACGCCTGCCGGAAGGGGTTGTTCGTGTTCGTCGAGCCGTGGGCGATCATCGCCACCAGGGGAGCGAACTTCCGCGTGAGGCCCGCCGTCCGGAGCACGCCCTCGACGATGTTGGCCTGCTCGTCCAGCGAGTATCCACCCGTCACATCCAGCGCGATGCGCGTCTTCGGGTGGGGGAAGGCTCGCTTCTGGATGGCGCGGCGCAGCCGGGTCATCCGGCTCGGGAGCAGCACCTTCATCACGAGCGGGAGGAAGCTCAGCAACCCGAGCGCGAGCGAGATGAAGAAGCCGCGGATCAGCGTGCGCGAGTGATAGAAACCGGAGAGCAGCGCCCTGCCCTCGGCGCGGCCCGCGCGGCGTGCCCGATCCAACCGCTGGGCCTCACCGTCGACCGGCACCTCCGAGATGGTCCGCGACGGCTCGATGACGGGGGGGCACTGACGCGTCGGCCGGGCCGCGCCCACCGCCTCGAAGCGCATGTCGACGCTGAAGAAGCCCAGGCCTCCCCAGGTCTCCACCCCGCACGCCTCGGACTCGAGCGCCCGCCGGAAGGACTCCTCCCGGTCGTCCATGCACACCAGCGCCTGGAAACGCGGCGCACCGCGCTGGGGCTCTCGCGACTCGGGGCGGAGCCCGCTCTCGACGTGCGCGAGGAAGTCACCGGCGAAGGAACGCTCATAGGCCTCCTGCCACAGGTGCAGGCGCCCCAGGTTGGCCGTCTCGGGCGCGAGGAACGGACGCGCGCGCAGCTCCTCCCGGGTACGGCCATGCCGCTCCAGGAGCCACGCATCGAGCGCGTGCGTGGTGACGAGCATCACCGCCAGCCAGTCCTTCAGGGACGCGGGCGGCGCCTCCACGGGAGCGATCGCCGGATCGGCCTCGAGCCGCAGGATCATCCCCGACCAGCCCTTCAGCGCGAAGAGCGTCTCCAGGCAGTACGCGGCCCCGCGCCCCACCGGGGCGGCCTCGTGCACCTCGGCCTCGATGATGGCCTCCACCGACCGGCCGGCCCGCTCATGCGCCTCCAGCCGCGCCTTCAGCGTGCCCGCCCAGTCGAAACCCCACCCCGGCGTGGCGTGCACGCTCGCCAGGAAGAAGCCCCAGAGCGCGCCTGTCCGGTAGGGATTGGTCCAGTGCGCCATGCCCTGATCCAGGAACGAGGCGACGAGCGGCACGAGGAAGTCCTGCAACTGCCGATCGTAGGACGCGTGGTACTCGGCATCCAGGCGTGGGGCAATCCGCAGCAGGGAGGCTGGAGGCACGTCGTTGCCGACGGACGCATCCGACAGGAAGCGCTCCACCCGGCCCTTCCCACTCCCCGGAAGGGCCGACGCGAGCACCGCGTCCAGACAGTCGCGCCGGATCCGGCCGCGCTCCAGCTCCGCGCGGTAGAAGGACTCGGTCTCATACGGCCGCGCCCGGTACAGCGCGGCCGCCTCTCGCACCGCCTCATGGAACGGACGGTCCTCGAGGTTGATCAGGATGTTGTTGTGGATGTAGGCCCAGAGAGGATTCTGGATGGGCAACTTCGGGCGGCACTCGTCGAGCCACCCGTCCACGAGGGCGGTGGTATCCATGTGGCGTCGTTTCCTTTCGTCCGCTTCAGGCCGCGGCGGAGGGAGCGGAGGAACCCGCTGGCGACCGGAGCTCGCGCCAGAGCACGTCCAGTGGCTCCTTCACCACCCTGCCACCCGCGTTCTGGTAGCCCACCCGCCAGCCACGAATGGCCTCGATGGCGGCATGGTCGATCTGATCGACATCGAGCCGCAGGTGAACGGTCCGGCCCTCGGGCAGGGCACGCAGCTTCGCCACGACGGCGGGGACCGCGAGGAAGCTCAGGGTGCCGCTCAGCCGGACGTGGAGCTCCTCGCCCCGGGCATCCACCTGGAACCCGATCGCCGCCGTGCGGCGCAGCAGCAGCACGAGCGCCAGACCGAAGCCGATGCCGATGCCCCACAGCAGGTTGATGAAGACGACGCCGGCCAGGGTGACACCGTAGACGATCGCCTCGTTGAACTCGGCGATCTTCCGGAGCTCCTTGAGCTTCACCAGGTTCACGCCGACGTGCACGAGCAGCGCGGCGAGCGCCGCCATGGGCACGCGCGCCAGCAGGCCCGAGGCGAGCATGACGAACAGGAGCATCCACACGCCGTGGAGGATGGCGGACACGCGGCTACGCGCACCGGCGGCGATGTTCGCGGAGCTGCGCACGATGACGCCCGTGATGGGCAGGCCACCGGCGAGCCCGGAGAGCACGTTGCCAAGCCCCTGGGCGAACAGCTCGCGGTTCAGGTTCGCCCGGGCCCCCGGGTGGAGCTGGTCCGTGGCCACCGCGCACAGCAGGGACTCCGCGCTCGCGACGACGAAGAGCGCCAGCGCCGCCAGCACCATATCCTCGAGATGCGCGCCTCCCAGGGACGGGGCGTGCAGATTGCTGAAGATGCCGGAGCCGATGGCCACGTGGGGAATCTCACCGGGAACGAAGAACGACACGGCCGTGCCCAGCGCGATGGCGACGAGCGAGCCGGGGAGGAACGGCACCTTCCTGGCGAGGAAACGGTTCCACGCGATGAGCACGAACAGCGTCGTCCCGCTCACCAGGAGCGCGCTGGTGTTCACATGGGAGATGGAGTCGACGAGCCCGGTGATGTTGTTGATGGCCGAGCCCTTGGGCGCGTAGCCGAGCATGACGTGCATCTGGCCGAGCGCGATGAGGATGCCGATACCCGCGAGCATCGCGTGCAGCACCGCCGGCGAGATGGCGAGCGCCGCCTGGGCGATCCCCGCCGAACCCGCGGCGATCTGCAGGAGCCCCGCCATCGCGGCGACCACGCACGTCGTCTCGAAACCGAACTTCTGCACGTACCCGTAGACCATGACCGACAGACCCGCCGCCGGTCCGCTCACCTGAAGAGGGGCACCTCCGGCGATGCCGACGACGATGCCGCCCACGATGGCGGCGATGAGGCCCGCCTGCACCGGTGCACCCGATGCCACGGCGATACCGAGCGACAGCGGCAACGCCACGAGAAACACAACCAACGAGGCGGGCACGTCCTTCGATAGCGACGACTTCAGGTCCATGAATTCTTCCTTTTTGACAAAGGATGGAGGGCTGCTCTCCCTGCGGGGGGACAAGAGAGAGCTTCATCGGCGCCAGTGAGAGTGATTGGCCTATCAGTGCCGAGGGTGAGAAGCAGGTGATTCGTTCGCGTATTCCCTTGAGCAACGCGTGTGCCAGGATTCGTGAAGACACCCGTCAAAGGGAAACGAGGCGGCGCAACGGGACTCCTGTTCGAAACCCATGGGGCATGACGCCCCGCGTCGCGGGGCATGGGGCATTCCGCCCCGTCCGCTCGACAGAGAGCCATTGCGTTCCGAGAAGAGAAGAAGAGGATGGCCCCATGTGGAAGCTCATCGACCCCTTGGAGGAAGCGCCCGGAGTCTGGCAGATGGCACTCGACGAGGCGCTGCTCGATGAAGCGAGCGCGCGGGAGGACTTCGTTCCCACCCTGAGGCTCTACGTCTTCCGTCCGGGCTGCCTCAGCCTCGGCCGCACGCAGGCCTACGGCAGCGTCGATGCGGACGCGGCACGCGCCGAGGGTCTCGACATGGTCCGCCGGGTGACCGGAGGCTCCGGAGTGCTGCATCACGGAGAGCTCACGTACAGCTTCGTGGCCCGCGTCGCGTCACCGTTCACCGACAACATCGAGCAGAACTACACGCTGCTATCAGAGGCCATCGCCGCGGGGCTGGCGCGGCGATTCGGCGTGCGGGCCGAGCTGGAGCCCTCGCGGCCCGAGCGCAACCCGGCGAGCGGCGCGTGCTTCCTCACGCCCGCCCTCAAGGAGCTGAAGGTGGAAGGGCGCAAGCTCGTGGGCAGCGCGCAGCGGCGGCAGAAGGGCGCCTTCCTGCAACACGGCGCGCTGCCGCTCACGACGGACTACGCCCTGCACGCACGGCTGTTCGGCCTGACGCCGGAGCGGCTGCGCGGGGCGATGGTGGACCTGACGGAAGCGGCGGGCCGCGAGGTGAGCCACACCGAGGCGGCGGAGGCCCTCGAGCAGGGCTTCATCGAGCGGCTCGGCGTGACGTGGGCCAGGTCTCCGCTCGCCCCGCACGTGCGCGCGCGGGCCGAGGCGCTCGTCGCGCAGCGCTATGGCCGCGACGACTGGACGCGCGACGCGGTCTGCTGAGCGGCTCCTGCCGTTGACGGGTGGTGGACGCTCTCGTGGTACCCGTGTCCGGTTCCGGCTCGATGTACCTCCGGCCCATGGCGTCCCGCCACCTGGCCATGAAGGGTGTGGGCGCAACGAAAGCCAGGGGGCCACCTGATGAGCAGGAAGACGGACGCGGCATTGCTGAAGCAGCTCGCGATGGGGACGGGGCACGGCACGGTCAACGACCGGGCGAAGGACGCGACAGAGAACCAGCTGACCACCCGGCAGGGCCACCCCGTCTCCAACAACCAGAGCGTGCGCACGGTGGGGGCACGCGGCCCGACCACGTTGGAGAACTACCACTTCCTCGAGAAGATCACCCACTTCGACCGGGAGCGCATCCCCGAGCGTGTGGTGCATGCCCGGGGCGCCGGGGCGTATGGATATTTCGAGGCCTACGGCGCTGTCGGCGACGAGCCCATCTCGAAGTACACGCGGGCGAAGCTGTTCCAGCAGAAGGGCAAGCGCACCCCGGTCTTCGTGCGCTTCTCCACCGTCATCCATGGCGGCCACTCCCCCGAGACGCTGCGCGACCCGCGTGGCTTCGCCGTCAAGTTCTACACGGAGGACGGGAACTGGGATCTGGTGGGCAACAACCTCAAGATCTTCTTCATCCGCGACGCGATGAAGTTCCCGGACCTGGTCCATGCCTTCAAACCGGACCCCGTCACCCAACGGCAGGATGCCCGGCGCATCTTCGACTTCATCAGCCTCTCACCCGAGGCGATGCACATGATCACCTTCCTCTTCAGCCCCTGGGGCCTGCCGGCCAGCTACCGCTTCATGGAGGGCTCGGGCGTCAACACCTACAAGTGGGTCAATTCAAGGGGCGAGGCGGTCCTGGTGAAGTATCACTGGGTGCCCAGGCAGGGCGTGAAGAACCTCCTCCAGAGCGAGGCCGAACAGATCCAGGCGAAGAACTTCAACCACGCCACGCAGGACCTGTACGAAGCCATCGCGCGGGGCGAGCCACCGGAGTGGGAGCTCTGCGTGCAGTACATGAGTGATGGGGAGCACCCGGAGCTCGACTTCGATCCGCTGGACGCGACCAAGCTCTGGCCCGAGGACAGCTTCCCGCTGCGGCCCGTGGGGCGGATGGTGCTGGACCGCAACCCGGTGGAGTACTTCGCGGAAGTGGAGCAGGCCGCCTTCGGCACGGGCGTGCTGGTGGACGGCCTGGACTTCTCGGACGACAAGCTCCTGCAGGGCCGGACGTTCTCGTACTCGGACACCCAGCGCTACCGGGTGGGGGTCAACTACCTGCAACTGCCCATCAACGCGCCGAAGCGGCCGGTGGCCAGCCACCAGCAGGCGGGACAGATGGCCTACACGGAGGAGAACGAGCTCACCCGCAACCCGCACGTCAACTACGAGCCCTCGGGCCTGGGCGGGCTGCGCGAAGCCCCTCCGGACGGCCCGGACCACACCCCCTACATCGCGGGCAAGGTGGTACGGCAGCGAATCGACCGGCAGAACAACTACCGCCAGGCCGGTGAGCGCTTCCGCAAGTTCGAGGACTGGGAGCGCGACGAGCTCATCGGCAACCTCGTCGGCGCGCTGAAGGGCTGCACGCGGGAGATCCAGGAGCGCATGCTCTGGCACTTCAGCCAGTGCGATCCGGAATACGGCCGGCGGGTGTCCGCGGGATTGGGGCTCGCCATTCCCAGCACCCTGCCCGCCTCTCTGAAGGAGCGCCTCCCGCCAGAGGCACTCCAATCCTCCACGGGCGGCCCCGACCCGAAGGGCGACTCCCTCACCTCTCCCCGGGCCTCGGGCGAGGGGTCCTCCGGAAAGTCCTGACAGGCTCGGCCCGCCCGTCAGACCGTGGGAGGAACCACCAGCAGACACACGGGAGAGGGGATCTCCACCGCCTCACCGGCAGGCGTCAGCCTTCCGGTCTGGCGGTCTCTTTCGAAGCAGAAGATGTCGTTGGTGTGCTGATTGGCCACGAGCAGGTACCTGCCGGTGGGTTCGATGGCGAAGTTGCGCGGCCACCGTCCTCGCGTGAGCACGTGCTCCACGTAGGTCAGCCGGCCCGAGGAATCAATGGCATGCACGACGATGCTGTCGTGACCGCGGATGGAGCCATAGAGGAAGAGGCCATCGGGGCTGACGTGGATGTCCGCGCCGTAGCTCGTCCCGGTGAAGCCGGGTGGCAGGGCCGGGACGGTCTGTAGCTCCTTCAGGACGCCGGACTTCTCGTCGTAGGCGTAAGCGGTGATCGTCGGGCTCATCTCGTGGATGCCGAAGGCGAACCGTCCATTGGGATGGAAGGTGAGATGACGCGGTCCCGCCCCGGGTTGGGTGGACACCCAGCCCGGCTCTCCAGGGGTCAATCGTCCCTGTTCGCTGTCGAAGCGGTAGACCATGATCTTGTCCAGCCCCAGGTCCGGCACGAAAGCGTGGCGATCGGCGGCATCCAACACGACCTGATGGGCGTGCGGGCCTGACTGACGCTTGGGATTGGCTCCCGAGCCCTCGTGCTGTTTCACGTCGATGGCGGCGTCCAGTCCACCCTCCGGCCGGACCGGAAGGACGGAGACGTTTCCACCGACGTAATTGGCGACCAGCACGAACCTGCCATTGGCGGAGACCGCCAGGTGGCAGGGCGCGCCTCCCTGGGTGGGTTGCTGATTGATGAAGGTCAGCTCCCGTGTCTGGGGATGGATGCGGAAGGCACTCACTGCGCCACCGGGCTTGCCATCGAGCTCCGTCAGCTCATTGACGGCATAGAGGTAGCGTCCCTCCCGGTCCATGGCCAGGAAGGACGGCTCGGCCACGCCCCGGGTGACACCCACCCGATGGAGGGTCCCCGTCGCCAGGTCCAGCCGGCAGAGATAGATCCCCTCGCCCTTCCCACCAGAGGTGTACGTGCCAACGTAGACCCAGAGTTCCTTGGGGGGCTGGGGAACCCCGGTCCATGTGCTCCTGGTGCATGCCAGACTCATTGCCACCGAGCCCAGCCCCGTGAGCCGCATGAACTCGCGGCGTGTCCAGTTCCTCTCTCGCATGGGCGGATTGAACACAGAAAAGCGGGAAGCGCCAAACAGACGCCACGAAATCTCGACCCAATCGTGACGATGCGCCTGAACCTGGATCGGTGACGGTCCGCCCCCGCGTCCGCTGGCGCGAGGGAGAAGACATGCGTGGATTGAAGGCTCCAGTCCTCGGAGCAATGGCGGTGGGCTTCCTGCTCGCCGCGGGGTGTGAACCGCGGGAATCCGACGAGAGCGGCGAGGAGTCCGGGTTCTCTACCGACACCCAGGCGCTGCTGGGCACGCAGAGCACGTCGTTCCAGGACGGGGTGTCTCCGTCCTCGAGCTACGCCGGTACCCGTGACTCGATGATCGAGGAGCAGAACCCCGACACCAACAACGGCGGCGACACCAGCATCTCGGCGAGCGGCGACACGCCCTCCGGGAGCGGCAACGAGAACTACATCCTGCTGAAGTGGGACGTGTCGAGCATCCCTGCGAACGCGCTCGTCCGCGCGGCCTCGATCACCGTCACGGTGTCCGACAAGGCGGATCAGACCTACGACTTCTACGAGCTGACGCGCGCATGGACCGAGGGCCAGGTCACGTGGAAGCAGGCGGATGACAGCAACGACTGGGCCTCGAATGGCGCGGACGGCGCGGGCGACCGGAACACGGCCTCGCTGGGCTCCATCCGGGCCACCGCGACGGGGACGTACACCGTCACGCTGAATGCGAACGGGCTCGAGGTGGTGCGGAGGTGGCTGACCACGCCCTCCAGCAACCACGGTGTCATCATCGCCAACAAGGACAATGACAACCGGCTGGAGATCCGCTCCAGCGAGTACTCGACCCGGCCCTCCCGCCCGAAGCTGACGGTGACCTGGGAGCTGCCCGGCACGGACGCGGGTACGGGCGGCGGGGATGGTGGCACCGACGCGGGCACGGACGGTGGAGCACAGCTCGCGGGGACGTACCGGGGCATCTGCGATGGCTCGGGCGGAGTGAGGCTCGACGACGCCCACTTCCTGAACTTCAACGATGAGTCCCAGACCGCGCGCATCTACGCCCAGGGCAGGAGCGCCTCCCCGGTCCAGAGCAAGGATCTGAGCGGCGCGATTGGCCTCTCCTCCTCGGACGAGGCGGACTTCGAGGACGCCGCGCGCGTGGGGAACCGCATCTACGTGACCACCTCGCATGCCCGGAACAAGGACGGGGAACTCGAGACCTCCCGCTACAAGTTCTTCGCCCTGGACCTCTCGGGCTCGGCACCCAATGTCTCACTTCAGGTCGCGGGGACCTCCTCGAACCTGCTGAAGGACATGTTGGATGCGTCCAACTGGGCCAACCCGGATACCTCCATCATCTCGCTGCTGAACGAGCGCTCGCGGCTGACGGTGGCCACGGTCGCGGACCTGGCCCCGAAGGTGAATGGAACCAACATCGAGGGGCTGGCGGCGCTGCCCACGGGTGGGCTCGTGCTCGGCTTCCGCAACCCGAAATCCGGTTCGAGTGCCCTGATGGTCACGCTGACCAATCCGGACGAGGTGGTCGGAGGAGCCAGGGCGAAGTTCGGCCAGGCCCTCCTGGTGAACCTGGGTGGGTATGGCATCCGGGGCATGGCTTGGTCGGGGTCCCACCAGGCGGTGCTGATCCTCAGCGGGCCCCATGACGACAGCAACGGGCCGTTCGCGCTCTGGAAGTGGAGCGGCGACGCGAGCAGCGCGCCGGTGAAGGTGCTGGACCTGACCGCGCCATCGAGCTCCTCTCCAGAGGGGGTGATCCCCTATCCCGGCACGAAGGACGTGCGGCTCCTGCTCGACATGGGCTCACATCAGATCAACGGAACGGACTGCAAGGACGCGTCCTCCTCCAGCCAGTACTTCACCGACGTGATCGTCCACGTGGACTGAGCGACGGGCCGAGCCAGGCCGTTGGTCCTGGCCCTCAGCCTGCTGGTGGAGCGTAGATGGGCAGCTCGATGCGCAGGCGAGCGCCCCCCTCCTGGCGGTTCTCCGCGACGAGGCTTCCGCCGAAGCGCTCCACCAGCTCGCGGGAGATGGACAGCCCCAGGCCCGTGCCCTTCTCCGGGCCCTTCGTGGTGAAGAAGGCCTCGAAGAGGCGTGGCAGCACCTCCGGCGGGAAGCCCGGGCCGTTGTCCTCCACCACCAGCACCACGCGCTGCCCCCGCACCTCGCCGTGCACGCGGATCTCCCCCCGGGGTACCCTCGCATCCTCCAGCGAGTCACCGGCATTGACGAGCAGGTTGAGCAGCACCTGCGCCAGCCGCCGGGGCGTGATGAACACCTTGGGCAGCGCCGAGGGAACCTCCACCTTCAGCTCCCCTACGCTCTTGAGCCGGATCGACGCCAGCCGCGCCGCGTCCTCCACCACCTCCGCCAGCGAGCACTCGCGCGCCTCCTCGGCGTCCATGCTGTGGGAGAAGCCCTTCAGATCCAGGATGATCTGTTGGATGCGTTCCATGCCCGAGTGCGTCTCGGAGAACGCCTCCTCCAACTCCTGGCGGAGCCCGGGCGCCAGCGGCTGGGTGAACACCTCGCCCTGGATGAAGTGGAGGTTGGCGCGAACGAAGGCCAACGGGTTGTTGATCTCATGCATCACACTGGCGGCCAGCCGGCCCACGGTGGCCAGCCTCTCGGACTGGGCGCGCTGGAGCTCGGCCATGGCCAGCTTCTCCAGCGCCTCCCGGCGGGCCCGCTCCACGCGCACCTCGTTCAGCGCCGCCGCGGTCTTGCGGAACTGGCCCGAGCCGACCAATCCGAAGAACGTGGCCGTTCCCACCATGCCCGCCCACCCGGCGGCCTGCTCGACGGAGCCCTTGCCCATCCACATATACGCCACGATGGCCAGCGTGCATGCGACACCGCTGGCCACGGCGGAACCGGACTCCTCCGGGTAGACGAAGGCCGCCAGCAGCGGCAGGGTGGGCACGAGCAGGACATACGGGCTCGCGAGCTCTCCCGTGAAGTAGACGAGGGCCAGATAGAACAGGCTGCCGATCGCGCCATTGCACAACAGGAGCAGGCGCCGCTGCGTCTCGGAGCCCCGCTCGAAAAGCAGGGTGAAGACCACCAGCCCCAGGCCCCAGGCCACTCGCGTCAGGAACGCGCCCAGGCTCAAGGAGGGCAAGGCGAACACGTCCAGCAAGGTCAGCGGCGGAAGGACCGCGGCGAACAGCAGCGCCCTCCTGCCCGTGCTCGTTCTCACTCCGCTGAGGATGGATGACCTCACGTATCGTCTGCCTGGAGCATACCGGCGGGGCCCGCCCCTGCACATCGCGGATTCATCACTGTAGGGTAATGCTCAAATCCGATCCGCCCGAGTCTACATGTCGCCAGGATTCCCGCTGCTCGCCTCGCTCCTGCTCGTGCCCCTGACTCCGGCCCACGCCGAGGAAGGCCCCCCCTCCCGGACGGAACCGGCGGCCCCCGTCTTCCGCGCGACCGGGTCCACCGTCTCGTTGCTCGAACCCGCGGGTGAGGGCTGCGAGTGGGCCCGGTTCGACCCCGTCTCGGCCGCTCGCCAGGTCCTCGCGAAGCTCGCGGTGGACTGTCAGGGCGGAGCAACGGCGCTGAGCCGGGACGGCAAGCGAGGCGCGGCGCGGTTCTGGCGCGGCGGCGTCAGCGCGCCCGTGGTGGGCAGGCCCACGTTCCCCGAGAAGTTCCCCTCCCCCGCCTTCCGGGACCGCTTGTTCCTCGTGGAGCTCGCGACGGGCGCCGTCGAGGAGCTTCCCCTGCCCCCGCTGGGCGAGCTCATCGAGTTCGGGTTCGATGCCGGGGGCCGGCTGCTCGGGCTCTCCATGCAGAAGGTCACGGACGGCGCGGGCCCTCCACTGATGGCCCATGCCTTCGCCTTCCAGGACGGTGCGTGGACACGGCTCGACTCGAAGGCGACCGACGAGTCCTCCGGAACCGGCGTGCTGGCGCTCCGCAAGCAGCTTGGCGAGCGCTCGAACCGCGTGCTCGATCCGCGCTTCGCCCCCAAGGAGCTCGACGACGACGTGCTGCTCGACCAGCTGTACCAGCTCACCCCGGAGCAACCCGATGGCGAGTGGACCTCGCTCGAGCGCGGCGGCTACACGCTGGCGCTCTGGGGCACGCCCTTCGGTGACGAGCTGCTGGCGACCGGCCTGCTCCGGAGGGTGGAGAAGGGCAAGGCCGTCCCACTCCCCGGCCACACCTTCCGCGAGAACGACCTGGTCAGCCTCCAGGTCCAAGGGCCCTTCCTGCTCATATCGCTCGCCGACTCCGGTGGGCATCCACGCCTCTACCGGGGCAGGAAGCTCGTCTGGAGCTCGGAGGGCGCGCGAGCGGTGACGTTCTGGCCGAAGTGAGGGCCCGGGGCCGTCGCGGGGCCGCTCCACTGCGAGCATGTTCCTCCCGAGGGGGAAGGCGAGGTACACCAGCACCCCCATGGCAGAGACCCCGATGAACATCCCCACTGTCGACCTCGCCGACCTCTCGTCGGGCGACCCCACCCGCGTCGAGCGCGGCGCGGCGGCGCTCCGCGAGGCCTTCGGCGTCTTCGGCCTCGTGTACGTGAAGAACCACGGCATCGACCCCCAGGCGCTCGAGCGCCTCTATGACGCGTTCACCGCGTTCATCGCCCGCCCGGAGGCGGCCAAGAGGCCCTATGGCCGCGCGGACATCTGGTACCAGCGCGGCTGGACGCCTCCGAACACCGAGGTGGCCGTCGCCGGCAGTGGTCAGCCGGACTTCAAGGAGTGCTACTTCGTCGCGCCCTACCCGGCCGACGAGACCTCCGCGCTCGAGTTCCCCCAGCTCTACCCGGAGAACGTGTGGCCCCCCGACGCGCCTCCGTACTTCCAGGAAGGCTTCCTCACGCTCGGCCGCTCCCTACACGAGGCGGGCCTGAAGCTGCTGCGCGGCGCGGCGGTGGCGCTCGGGCTGCCGGAGCACACGCTCGCCGACCTGTGCCAACGCGCCCCGCACGTCACGCGCACGCTGCACTACCTGCCCCTCAATGCCTCCCAGGTGAACACAAACATCGTCTGGGGCGAGGAGCACACCGACTTCAACCTGCTCACACTCCTTCCCGGTGGGCGCTTCCTCGATCCGAGCGGGCGCCCCGCCCCGCGGCCCGATGACAAGAGCGGGCTCTACCTCCGCACGCGCGCGACGCCGGAGGACCCAAAGGGACACATGGTGCGCGGCACGGCTCCAGCCGGCTGCATCGTCGCGCAGGTGGGTCAACAGTTGGAAATCCTCACAGGCGGTACGTTTCTCGCGACACCGCACGTCATCACCGCCCCCGGTGTTCCAGGCTGGTCGCGTCAGTCCGCCGCCCACTTCATGCACGTGCACACCAGTCACATACTCTTCCCATTGGAAAAGTTCCGTACGCCTGCCGCAATCCGTGACTACGCACCGCCGGTGCTCACGGGCACCTACGACATCAAGACACTGGTGGACATTGGGCTGGCGCCCGAGAGCGCACTCTCCCAGCTGGGCTACCGGCACTACGATCGGCTCAACCGCATGCGCGCGGGGAGCTCGGAGACGTAGACCGGACGTGTGAGCACGAACCCACTCCCCGAAAACCATTTCTGATGTAAGGATACTCCGCGTCCGGTTGCGGGCCTTACCTCTCCGAAGTCGTTCGCCGGGAGTGACCCATGCAGGCGCGCGCGCGCATTGCGTCACAGACTTTCCATGCGTTTGGTTCGGCGAAGCTCACGGCGATGTGCCGCGCCGTTGGCTTCACGGAAGAGGACACGCGAACGGTCCTGAAGTTCTTCGAGCTGCTGACGAGCCCCTGGGGACAACGGCGCATCGGCACGGAGCCGGTCTGGGCTTCCGACATCACCGATGACCACTCGCCCTATGAGCTGTCGCTCGCGCTGGATGGACGTACCCCCGAGGTGCGCTTCCTGGTGGAGGCGCAGGGAGAGCCCACCACGCTTCAGTCGAGCTGGGTGGATGGGCTGGCGCTGTGCGAGCGATTGCGCCGCCACTCGGGCATCACCCTGGACCGGCTCGAGCGTGTGAGGGAGCTCTTCGAGCCGCGCAACCCCGGGGCGAGCTTCTCCCTGTGGCATGCGTTCGGCCTGAAGGCAGGCGGCAAACCGGATTTCAAGGTGTACCTGAATCCGCTGGCACGCGGGCCCGGGCAGGAGTCGGAGCTCACCCGGGAAGCACTGGACCGGCTCGGCTTCACGGGCTCCTGGCGGTTCATCTCCCAGGAGGTGATGCGCCGCGGCCCGAAGGACCGGCTCGTCTACTTCTCGCTGGACCTGTCGGCGGGCCCGGCGGCGCGCGTGAAGCTCTACGTGGCGCACCAGGACGCCACCGTGGAGGACCTCGAGGAGGTGCTGTCCCGGGGAGGAGAGTACATGCCGGGCGAGCCACGCTCGTTCTGCCGGGCACTGAGCGGGGGAGAGGGGCCCTTCACCGCCCGGCCGCCGCTGACCTGCTTCGCCTTCACCTCCGACAACGCCGCGCGCCCCTTCAGCTCCACCCTCCACTTCCCACTGCGCGCCTATGTGGTGGATGATCTGCACTCGGTACGAGCCATCCGCCAGATCCTCGAGCCAAGGGATCGGGGCCTCTTCGAACAGGTGCTGGCCGCCATCTCGGATCGCCCGCTCGAAGCGGGGCGGGGGCTCGTCCAGTGGGCCTCCCTGCGGCACCAGCGGAGACAGGCTCGCACCACCTTCTATCTGGCTCCAGAGGCATACGGAGCCACGACGACGAGGCCGCACATGAATCGGGTCCTGGAGTACATCGACACCAAGAAGCAGGAACTGGCCCGGTTGCCCCTGTTCGCCTTCGTCGAGGATCGCAGCATCGATCCCCGGCAGCGGCTCGGCTTCGCGCCCTGCCTGGCGCCCATGACCATGGGCTTCTCGGACCTCATGAGGTTCGGCCTGAGGGATCTCTCCTCGCGGGACGAGATTCAACGGATCCTCAACGCGCATACCACCGTGGACGAGCAGCACTGGGAGTACTTCATGCGGGACGTGGAGACCCTGGGGGTGAACGGTCGCGTGGACCTGGTGGACTCCCTGAGCCTGCTCTGGGGAGACCACTGCGCGAAGACGCGCCAGCTCATCAACAAGCTCATGAGCATGGTGCGCGAGGCCACCCCCATCCTGCGCCTGGTTATCCTGGAGGCCGTCGAGGCCGCCTCGGACGTGGGCTTCAGCCGGTTCCGGCAGGCGGGCCGGGAGTTCACGGCGCAGACGGGCAAGCCGCTCTACTACTTCGGCCAGCCCCACCAGGATCTGGAGGACGCGCACGAGAAGATGGGCGGGCAGGGAATCCGGGCGGTGATCTCCTCGCACACGTGGACGCCAGAGGAGGAGCAGCGAGCCTTGTCGCTCGTGGACGAGGTCAACACCCACTTCGCCGGCATGGGGGAGGATCTCCTGGCGTATGCCTTGAAGGCGCGGGAGGCCGGCCCGCTGTGGCCGCTCACGCTCGGCCTCAGGCTGGTGCGGTAGCTCGCGGGAGACGGCCGGCTCCGGAAGCGCGGTGCTACAGTCGCCGCATGCTCCTCCCCCTGCTGCTGAGCTACGGAATGGTCACCGCCAGCACGCCCCCTCCTCCTGATTTCGGCGCCGACGCCGCCGCGCGCTTCGCGGAGCTCGCGCTCACGTGCGTCCATCGGGAATACCCGAACAAGATCGCTCACGTGCTGAGCACGGACGCGGATGCGCGCCCGCCCCGCGAGCTCACCCCCGCCTTCTACGGCTGCTATGACTGGCACTCCTCCGTCCACGGGCACTGGCTGCTCGTGCGGCTGGCGCGGACGTTCCCGGAGGCGCCCTTCACTCCGCGCGCCCGGGCGGCGGTGGCCAGGAGCCTGACGCCCGCGAACATCGAGGCGGAGACGCGCTACCTGAGCGGACCGGGCCGGGTCTCCTTCGAACGGCCCTATGGTCTGGCCTGGCTGCTCCAGCTCGCGGCGGAGCTGAGGGAGTGGGATGAGCCCCAGGCACGCGAATGGGCGGCCACGCTGAAGCCCCTGGAGGAGCGCGCGGCCGGGAGGATCCGCGAGTGGCTCCCCAAGCTCTCTCGGCCCATCCGCGTGGGCGAGCACGACCAGACGGCCTTCGCCTTCGGGCTCATCCTGGACTGGGCGAGGCAGGCCCGGGACAGCGACATGGAGCAGCTGCTGAAGGCGCGGGTGGACGCGTTCTACGGGAAGGATCGCCGGTGCCCGCTCGCGTACGAGCCCGGCGGCCAGGACTTCCTCTCGCCGTGCATCGCCGAGGCGGACCTGATGAGACGCATCCTCCCTCCGGACCGCTTCGCCACGTGGCTGCGGGACTTCCTGCCGGACATTCCCTCCAACGGCTCGACGGCCTGGCTCGCGCCAGCGGTGGTGACCGATCCGACGGATCCGAAGCTGGCGCACCTGGATGGACTGAACCTGAGCCGGGCGTGGATGCTGGAGGGCATCGCCGCCGGCCTGCCGCCCCAGGACAAGCGGCTGCGCTCGCTCCGGGCCACGGCGAAGCTCCACCGCGAGGCGGGGCTCCAGGCCGTGACGGGTGCGCACTACGAGGGCGGACATTGGCTGGGCAGCTTCGCCGTGTACCTCGCCACCGGCAGGGGCCTGCCCCGCGGGCCGTGAGCCCCGGCTACTGCGCTCGGGAAGAGGCCCCGAGCGCCTCGCAGGCGGGTGGGAATTGGAGCTGGCAGGCCTTCTCGAAGAGGGCCTTGGTGCGCGCCGGATCCTTCGCCACGCCATTGCCGTACCGGTAGGAGAGGCCGAGGTTGAAACAGCCTCCCGGCAGCTCCGCGTCGCACGCTTTCGAGAAGAGGTCGAAGGCCTGCTTCTTGTCCTGCTTCACGCCGGTCCCCGACAGATAGGACACGCCGAGGGTGTTGCAGGCGGTCATGTTCCCCGCGTCGCATGCCTTCGTGAAGAGCGCGGCGGCGCGCTCCGGGTCCTTCTTCGCGCCGTTGCCCTGCGCGTGGGCGACGCCGAGGCTGAAGCACCCATCCGCGTGGCCCTTGCCGCAGGCCTTGTCGAAGAAGGTGGCGGCGCGCTCCGGATCCTTCGCGACCCCGAACCCCGACGCGTGGGCCATGCCGACGTTGAAGCACCCCTTCGCATCCTCCGCCTTGCACGTCTTCTCGAAGAAGGAGAGCGCCTGCTTGGGATCCTTCTTCACCCCCACGCCTTCCATGTAGGCGATGCCCAGGTTGTTGCACGCGGCCAGGAAGGCCTTGTCACACGCCTTCTTGTAGAAGGTGGCCGCGCGCGCATCGTCCTTGGGCACCGCGAGCCCTTGCGCGTAGGCCAGGGCCAGGTTGAAGCACTCCTGGGCATCGCCCTTCTTGCAGCCCTTCTCGTGGATCCCCACCTGGCGGGACAGTTCCTCCTTGCCGAAGAACGCCTCCGACTTGGAAGGAGCAGCCTTCGGGTGCTCATGCTCGTGCTCATGCTGCTGGGCGGCGCCGCGCGTTCCCAGCAGGAGGATGGCCAGGGTGATTCCGATGCGAAACATGTGGAAGAAACCTCCCCGGGCTCATGGCCCGTCATGGAGGGTGGGTATACCACTCCGGCGGGGGTAACCTCCGGCCCTTCCCCAGGAGCCCCCTCATGCGCCGCCCCACCCTTCTCGTCCTCGCCCTCGCGCTGGCCGCCGCGCTCGCCCGCTGCGCACCACCCGAGTCCTCCACCGACACACAACCCCTCTCCGGTGAGAGCACCCAGGCCCTCACTCCGGGTGGGGGTCTGCGGTTCATGACCTACAACATCAAACACGGCGAGCTGAGCGGCCTGGAGAGCATCGCGAGCGTCATCAACGCACAGGCGCCGGACCTGGTGGTGCTCCAGGAGGTCGACGTCCTCACCAACCGCTCGGGCAAGGTGGACCAGCCCGCGAGGCTCGGCGCGCTCACGGGGATGTACTCCGCCTTCCAGCCCTCGCTGCTCAGCTACGACGGAGGCCAGTACGGGCTGGCCCTGCTGTCCCGCTACCCCATCCGCACCTCGCAACGCATCCCCCTCCGCTCCGCCGCGGAGCAGCGCATCCTGGCGGTGATGGAGGTGGAGCTGGACGCCGCACACGTCATCCCCGTGGCCATCACCCACTTCGGCACCACTGGCGCCACCGAGCGGCTGAACCAGGCCGAGGACGTCAAGGCCGCCCTCGCCGGCAAGCCGTGGGCGCTGCTCGGGGGGGACCTCAACGCCTCGCCGTCCGAGTCCGGCATCACGAGCCTGCGCCAGCAGTTCACCGATGCCTGGACCCGCGGCGGCTCGGGCAGCGGCTACACCCACGACGCGAGCATCCCGACGCGGCGTATCGACTACGTGATGCTCGGCTCCGCGTGGACCTCTCCCGTCTCGGCGAGCGTCGTCGGCGCCAGCTCGCAGTCGGATCACCGCCCGGTGGTGGCCACCCTCACCCTCCCGTGGAGCCAGACCCTCTTCGGAGACCGCGTCCCGGGCGCCGCCGTGGAGCCGGACACCCGGGCCGTGGAGATCGGCGTGAGGTTCCGGAGCAACGTCGCCGGCACCGTCACCGCGCTCCGCTTCTACCGGGGAAAGGCCAACGCCAGCGGCTACGTGGCCCGGCTGTGGACCAGCGGTGGAGCACTCCTGGCCGAGGTGCCCGTGAAGGACGGCCGCATCCCCGGCTGGCAGGAGGTGGCGCTCCCCACGCCCGTCGCCATCACCGCCGGCACCACCTACGTGGCGTCCTACTACTCGTCGAACGGGCAGTTCGCGCGCGATGTGTCCGGGCTCGCGAATGCCGTCGTCAGCGGCAACCTGACGGCGCCGGGCAGCGCGAGCGTGGGAGGCAATGGCGTCTATGTCTACCGGACGGGCGGAGGCTTCCCCTCGGCCTCCTACAAGGACGCCAACTACTGGGTGGACGTGCGCTTCGTCCCCTCCCCCTGAACGCATAGGGGAAGGCAGGAGCGCCTACTCCTTCTTGGAGCCGGAGCCACCTCGCTCCAACTCGCGGACGAGCGCCGACAGATCGTCCTGCGCCTCCTCGTCGAGGACGAAGACCCCCTCCTCGGACGGCGGAGGAGACACGGGTCGCGTGTCCTCCCGAGCGACGCGCTTCGGCCTGGAGGGAGGCGGCGGCCGGGAGAGGGACTCGGAGGGCCGGGCCGGTGGCGGAACACGGAGCCGCGGAGCCGGCTCGGAATGCGGCTCGGCGGAGGCTTCCTCGGCGGTGGATGGCTGGTGCCAGTCCGTCTTCCGCTCCAGCCACTCCGCGTAGCGGGTGAACGTCCAGGAGCCGTCCGCCGCGCCCGTCTCGATGGCCGACGGGAGCTTGAAGAAGTGCCCCTGGCGCACGAGGCTCTTCACCGGGGTGCTGCCCGGAAGCACCTCGCATTCGGGCACACGGATGCCGAGGTCCGGGCGGTAGCGCAACCGCTGGCACACCACGCCGACCAGGCAGTCCGCGAGCTGGGCGCACACCGCGCCCTGTATCTCTGGAGGAAAGGCCAACACCACGCGCTGGAGCGCCTCGGCGGCGCTCGCCGAGTGCACGGTCGCGAGCACGAGGTGCCCCGTCTCCGCCGCGCTCAGCGTCAGGCGCATCACCTCCGGCTCGCGCATCTCCCCCACCATGAGGACGTCCGGATCCTCCCGGAGCGCGTCGACGAGCGCCTGCTCGAAGGAAGGTGTGTCCCTGCCCACCTCGCGCTGGCGGATGAAGGACAGGCGCGGCACCAGCGCGTATTCGATGGGGCTCTCCACCGTGATGATGTGGCGGGCCTCGCTCAGGTTGATCTCCTGCAGCAGCGCCGCGAGCGTGGACGTCTTGCCGGAGCCGGTGGGACCACTCACCAGGAGCAGGCCGTGGGTCGGCTCGACGAAGCGGCGCAGATCGGGGTGGAGGTTGAGCTTCTTCAACGTCGCCTGGGAGGAAGCCAGGAGGCGGATGGCGAAGCCCACGCCGCGCGCGCTGCGCAGGATGTTGATGCGGCAGCGCTGGCCCATCACCGTGCGCGAGACGTCATGCGAGCAGCGCTCGATGAACTCGGACCAGCCGGCGTCCCCGATGATGTCGCGGGCCATGGCGGTGAGCACGGAGGACGGCACCGCCTCCCCGATGAGCCGCAGCGCGCCTCGCACCCGGAGCGCCACCGGCATCTCGCCCTCGAGGTGGATGTCGCTCGCCCCCTGCTCCCGGGCGAGCCGGATGAAGGATTCCAGTCCCAAGATTTCCCTCCTGCCGAGCCTCCGAGCAACCCGCATGCCGGGCCTGTCGGGCCGGCCTGTCCAGGGAGAACGACGCACGGGCCCGCCGGAATGTCCGGTTGTCGGCGAGCCCAGCGACACTTTGTCCGTGCCCCTCCCAGCCCGCCTCCTGTCCGGCAGGCGAAGTGAGCCGTCGACTTTGGGCCTCGCGGAAGCGCGCGGGTGCTAACCTGCACCGGTGATGAAGCGCATTCTTCTCGTCCTCCTGGTGCTCGTCGTCCTCGCAGCGGGCGCGGTTGCCGGTACATTCTTCTGGGCGGAGAGCCAGGTGAAGCAGGCCGCGGCCCCGCCGGGTGCTCCCACCGTGGAGTTCACCGTGTCCAAGGGCGTCACCGGACGCGGCCTGGGCCCCCAGCTCGCGTCACAGGGCCTGATTCGCGATGCCCGGCTCTGGCGCTGGCACCTCTTCCGCCGCGGCCAGTTCGCCCCCAAGGCGGGGCGCCACGCGGTGAGCCCGTCAATGACGATGGCGGAGATCGCCACCGCGCTCGAGGGCAACCCCATCCCCGATGACGTCCCCTTCGTCATCGTCGAGGGCTGGCGCCTGCGCGACACCGACGCGGCCCTGGCCACGGCGGGCCTCATCAAGCCCGGCGCCTACATCGCCGCCGCCAGCCGTCCCGAGCGGTTCACCGCGCCCTTCACCCTGCCCCGGACCACGCTCGAGGGCTACCTCTACCCCGAGACCTACCGGGTGGTGCCCGGCGCCTTCAAGGTGGAGGAGCTCATCCAGCGCCAGCTGGACACCTTCGCCGAGCGCTTCTACGCCCCCCAGAAGGCGGCCATCGAGCGCAGCGGGCGCAGCCTCCACGAGCTGGTGGTGATGGCCTCGATGCTGGAGCGCGAGGAGCCCGTGCCCGCCCAGCGTCCGCTGGTGGCCGGCATCCTCTGGAAGCGCGTGGACAAGGGCTTCCCCCTGGGCGTGGACGCGACCTCCCGCTACGAGCTGGCCGAGTGGAACGACCGGCTGGCGTTCCTCCAGCGCCTGCGTGACACCTCGGACCCGTGGAACTCGCGCCACCGCAAGGGGCTGCCGCCGGGTCCCATCGGCGCCCCCTCGGTCGAGTCGCTCCAGGCCGCGCTCGAGCCCAAGCCGAGCGAGTTCTGGTACTACCTCCACGATGCCGAGCGGCGCCTGCATCCCTCGCGCAACGCGGAGGAGCACGAGGCGCTTCGCCGCAAGTACAACGTGTACTGAGTCAGCCCGCACGCGGCAGCGTGACAGCCTGCATCCCCGACGCGCACATGCCGCCGTCGACCGCGAAGTCCTCGCCGGTGATGAACGAGGACTTGTCGCTGCACAGGAAGACGATGAGCGAGGCCACCTCGTCGGGCATCCCCACGCGGTTCATCGGGTGGAGCGAGGCGGCGAAGGCCCGGCCCTGGGGATCGTTCAGGCGCCAGCCCTCGGTGGCCATTTCCGACTCGATGACCCCGGGGCTCACCGAGTTCACCCGGATGCCCTTCTGCGCGTAGTCGATCGCCGCGCCGCGTGACAGGGCCGCGATGCCGGCCTTGGTCGCGCTGTAGACGGAGAGCCCCGGCAGGGCCCGCGCCGCCCCCACCGAGGCGCAGTTGACGATGGACCCTCCACCGCTCGCGAGCATCGCGTTGATTTGATGCTTCATGCACCAGAAGGTGCCGCGGAGGTTGATGTTCATGAGGGACTCGTAGTCCTCGTTGGTCACCTCGGTGAGCGGCTTCATGAAGCCGCTCCCGGCGTTGTTGAAGGCGGCGTCGATGCGGCCGTACTTCGAGAGGGCCGTCTGGACGAGCGCCTCGATATCCCGCTCCACCTGCATGTCGGCGCGGACCCAGGTGGCCTCTCCGCCGCGCTCCTGGATGAACGAGACGAGCTCATGGCCTCTGGCCTCGCGCCGCGCGCTCGCGACGACCCTGGCGCCCTCCGCCGCGAGCGCGATGGCCGTCGCCCAGCCAATGCCCGAGCTCGCACCCGTCACCAGAACCACCTTGTCCTTCAACATGCCCATGTGTCTTCCCTCGTGGAGTGAGTAGGAGCCGCCGTGCCGCGGCCCGGCCCGGAACGATACCTGGGGCGGTGACAGCCCGTCGGCGAGCCCCGGACGGAGTGGGCCGCGCGGGCATGTCAGACCCATCAGATAAACAGAATGAGACCGTCGGTTGGCAGGCGCACCACGGGCCCGGTCTCTGGCGGGCATCGGTGCTCGTGGCTCGATGGCCCCTCCGCGAGAGCGGAGCGTAACGGTCGTCGACGGGCCCGCGGGCCCTGGGTGCTTGGGAGAGGCACCCGGGGCTCGCGGGGGTTGTTTTCGCGCGCCTGCTCCGGTCTCACTCGCGTGAGGGATGCTCCTCCGAGCCCGGGTGTGCGGCCGCGAGCGTCTCCTGCTCCCGCTCCTGGGTGAGCCCGATGGCACTGGAGAGCTTCGTGTCCCCGTGCGGGTTGTCCTCCCGTGCCACGGAGTGCGAGTGCGCTCTCTCGGCACGGGACTCGGACAACGGGTGCCGGCTTCCCGGCCGGCCCTCGGCCAGCGTGCGGTGGCCCGGCTCGACATGGACGTGCTCGAAGGGCTCGCCAGGCTCACGAGGAGCGAAGAGAGCGCTCATCTGCTCGGGCAGTGCCTCGCGGAGCCGGTGCAACGTCCCGGGGGACAGGCTCTCCGCGAGGAACTGACAGACGACTCCGGTGTACTCCACGGCGAGTCCGAGCCGCACCTCGAGCCGGCTCGCGACGCGCGCATGGAGCTCCGCGAGGTTGAAGACCTGATGGGGAGTCACTCCGCGCAGGCCCGCGGCCAGCGGGCCCGGAAGGTCCTCCGCCAGCGACTGGACGACGGGCCAGGCCAGGCGCTCGCCGATGACCTCGAGCACCGCGCGAACGGTCCGCTCCGCCGCCTCCGGGCCAGGGAGCCCGGCGTGCGCGGAAACATGGGACAAGAGTTCGTCGTGCGTCATGCGCGTCCTCCTCGCGAGCAGCTCCAGAAGGAAGATGGAGACGTGGAGGGGACGAGGGCCAGTGCCACACGGGCCGCCCAGCCCTTGCTCGAGCTCGGCAGCCTCCAGGCGCAAAATCCAACCCTATCAAAATCAGGAAAACGGAATATCGAATCCAAAGCTGGAAATCATGCACAATGAGGTATAGCCGCCCGAGCGTGAGCAATGCGGTTCACGGAACTCCAAAGAGGGTGAGAGGAATGCGAATGGCACATCGGAAGCTTGTGATTGGCTCGAGCCTGCTCCTGACACTGGCCCCTTCCCTGGGATTCGCGGCGGATGAGAAGTTCTCCATCCCGGGAACCTCCGTCACCGCGAGCGCGGATGACGGCAACGTCCCGGCCAATACGGTCGATGGGGATCTGAACACCCGCTGGTCGGCGGAGGGTGATGGGCAGTGGATCCGGTTCGACCTGGGCGCCAACAAGAAGGTGGCCTATGTGAAGATCGCCTTCCTGAACGGCGCATCCCGGACGTTCACCTTCGACATCCAGACCTCCACGGATGGCACCACGTTCTCCACGGTGCGCTCGAACGTGACGAGCAGCCTGTCGAGCAGCATCCAGACGTTCGACTTCACGGATGTGGGGTCCGCGCGCTACGTGAGGCTCGTGGGGTATGGCAATACCTCCAATGCCTGGAACAGCTACCTGGAAGTGGAGATCTACGGCAGCGCCGCGGAGACGCCGGGCAATGTCGTGAACGTCTCCACCGCCGCCCAGCTCACCACGGCCCTCACCAACGCGACCGCGGGCACGACCATCGTCCTGGCGGACGGCACCTATACGAAGACCGGTGCCTTCAGCATCCAGAACAAGAATGGGACCGCCTCCAATCCCATCACGCTCAAGGCCGCGAACCGGGGCCGGGCCATCATCTCCGGTAGTGCCTCCCTCAGCGTGTCCGGCTCCTCCTACGTCGTCATCGAGGGCCTGAAGTTCACCAACACCGGCGCGAGCGCCATCGTGCTCGATGGCTCCAACAACGTCCGGGTCACCCGGAACACCTTCGACCTGATCGAGAACGGCACCGAGGTGAAGTGGCTGATGCTCAAGGGGAGCGGAAGCCATCACAACCGGATCGACCACAACGACTTCGGGGGAAAGAGCGACCCCGGTCCGGTCATCGCCATGGATGGGAACTACTCCACCCAGATGACCCAGTACGATGTGATCGAATACAACTATTTCCACGACATCGGACCGCGCCTCAGTAACGGGCTGGAGACGCTCCGCCTGGGCCTGTCCGCCGTGTCGATGCTCGATGCCTACGCCACCGTGCAGTACAACGTGTTCGAGCGCTGCGACGGGGACCCGGAGTTCATCTCGATCAAGAGCGGCCACAACACGATCCGCTACAACACGGTCGTCAACTCACAGGGACAGCTCACCGCGCGTCACGGCAATCACAACAGCATCTACGGCAACTTCATCCTGGGTGATGGCACCAAGGCCGGCGTGGGAGGCATCCGCATCTATGGAACCGACCACAAGGTCTACAACAACTACCTGGAGAAGCTGACCGACGATGCGCTCCTCATCGATGGAGGCGACTTCGACGGAGGGCCGGACTCCAGCAACTACACCAGCACGGATCTGAGCAAGCACTGGCGGGTCTACCGGACCGAGGTCGTGAACAACACGGTCGTCAACAGCACCACGGGGCTCGTCATCGGGAAGAAATACACGTACGCGCCGGTGGACTCGAAGGTCGCCAACAATCTCATCCGGAACACGACGGGCACGCTCTACAACGAGACCAAGACGAGCAACACGCTGTTCCAGGGCAACATCGGATACGGCTCCACCCTGAACAACAGGTCGCGGACGTCCGGTGAGATCCGCAACGTCAATCCGTCGCTGACCACGAGCAACGGGCTGCAGAAGCTGTCCTCCACGAGCCCCGCCATCAACACGGCGGTGGGCACGTACGCCTACATCGCGGAAGACATGGATGGGCAGATCCGCTCCACCAACGATGTCGGCGCGGATGAGTACTCCACCGCCGCCATCGTCCACGCGCCGCTGTCTTTGGAGGATGTCGGCCCGAACGCACCGTGAGGAATGCGCGCATTCCGTTGACAGAGTCCCATCACCTCCGGTACTTGGCGCCAGACAACTGAATTCCAGCCATGGGTGCCCGCCAGCACGGGCATAACAGGGAAGCCGGTGTGAATCCGGCGCGGTCCCGCCACTGTAAGTGGGGAGCCGCCTCCGAAGTAACCACTCGACGCCTACGTGTCGGGGAAGGTGGAGGCGGCGCTGAACGCCCTCGGGCGTTCTGAATCCACGAGCCAGGAGACCTACCCAGGCCTTGCAACCCCACCTCTCCGTGGACTGAGAGCGAGGTTTTCCATGCCGGGTATCTCCGGGCGTGGGTGTGGTGCCGCCCTGCGGCATCGCCTCCAAGCCCTCGTACAGACAGCGTCCGTCTCCCTCCGTCAGGAGACGTGGCTGCTCGCGGCCCTCCTCCTCCTGCCCTACCCGGCGCACGCCATGCACCTGGCGGAAGGTCTCCTTCCGTTCGGATGGGCCGCGGGCTGGACCGTCTCCGTCCTGCCCCTGCTCGCGCTCGGTGTCATGAGGCTGCGGGAGCGCGTGGCCCAGAGCCCGCTCTACTCGCCCTTCGTGGCGATGCTCGCCGCCGCCGTCTTCGTCATCTCCTGCATGCCAGTGCCCGTCCCCATCACCGGCACCTGTTCGCACCCGTGCGGCACGGGGCTCGCGGCCGTGCTCATCGGCCCGGTGATGACCGTGCTGGTGACGTTCGTCGCGCTGCTGCTCCAGGCGCTCTTCCTCGCCCATGGCGGGCTCACCACCCTGGGCGCCGACATCTGGTCCATGGGCGTGGTGGGTGGCTTCGTCGGCTACGGTGTCTTCCACGGTCTGCGCGCGGTGCGCGCACCACTCGGCGTGGGGGCCTTCGCCGCCGGCATGCTGTCCGACTGGGCCACCTACGCCATGACGGCCTTCGAGCTGGCCTCGGCGCTGCACGGGTCCCAGCCCCTGGGCGGCACGCTGGGGACACTGCTGCTCGCCTTCCTCCCCACCCAGCTTCCCCTGGGCATCCTCGAGGGGGCCCTCACCGCCGGCGCCGTCGTCTTCATCTCCCGCCGCCGGCCCGCCCTCCTGAACTTCCACGCCCTCCCCGCCGCCTCCACGCCATGACGCCACTTCTCGCCTCCGCCGAGGGCTGGCCCGGCGTCGACGAGCACGTCGTGCTCCCGTTCGCCGAGGCCGCGGGACGCTCCCCCCAGCCGCCCCTCATCCCGATCGAAGGGGATGTCCTCCTCTTCGCCTTCCTCTGTGCCGGACTCGTAGGGGGCTTCTTGCTCGGCTACCTCTACCGCTCGCTGTTCGTCGAGACGGGGGGACAGGCGTGAGTCGTACCTCCCCGCTGCGCGAGTGGGTGAGCGGGCTCGATGCGCGCATCAAGCTGGGGAGCGCCCTGCTCGCCCTGCTGGTGACGCTCGCCGGGCCCGCGCCTCACACCGCCTCGGGGATCGCGGCGTTGGCCCTCCTCGCCTCCCTCGCGGTGGGCGAGCCGGTCCGGGTGTTGATGCGCCGCCTGGGGCTGGCCCTCTTCAGCGGTCTGGCCGTCTGGGCCCTGCACTGGGTGTCGCAACCGGAGGCAACCGGAACCTGGGCACCCGCGCTGGTCCTGGGAACGCGAGTGGCCGCGGGTGCCGCCGTCTTCGGACTCCTCACCTCGCTCACCCCGCCCTGGGCCCTGGTGGGCGCACTGCGCGCGTGGCGGGTGCCGGCCGCGCTCGCCGATGTGCTCGCGCTCGCGGTGCGCTACGCCACCGTCCTCGAACGGTCGGCACACAGCGCGCGCGAGGCCCAGGTCCTCCGCCTCGGCTACCGGGACGTGCGCCGCAGCCTGCGTTCACTTGGAGCACTCGGCGGCCTCACCCTGGTGCGCGCCTTCGATCAGGCCCATGCCACCGCCGAGGCCATGGCCGCCCGCGGCTGCCGGGGCACCATCGTCCCCCCTCCGGGAGAGCACCCATGAAGGCGGCGCTTACGCTCGAAGCGCTCTCGGTGGGAAACCCCGGCGGCGCCGCCATCCTCTCCGCCCTCTCCTTCGAGGTGCGGCCGGGAGAGGTGGTCGCGCTGCTCGGCGCCAACGGGTGTGGCAAGACGACGCTGCTGCGGAGCATCGCGGGCCTGGTGCCGGCGCTTTCCGGTGGGGTGCGATTGCTCGGCCAGCCCGCACCGCGTGGGGCCGTGGCCCGGGCAGAAGCGGGGCTGGCGCTCGCCTTCCAGAATCCGGATGACCAGCTGTTCGGCACGACGGTGGGTGAGGACGTGGCCACGGGTCCGCTGCACCAGGGCCTCGCCCCGGGCGTGGTGCGGGCGCGGGTGGACGAGGCGCTCGCGGCCACCGGCCTGTCGCACCTGGCGGGACGCTCCATCGAGGCGCTCAGCTTCGGGGAGAAGAAGCGGGCCTGTCTCGCGGGCGTGCTGGCGATGCATCCGGCGGTGCTGCTCCTCGACGAGCCCACCGCCGGGTTGGATCCGGTGGGCGAGCGCGAGACAGCGGGCCTGCTGAGGCGCCTCGCCCGCGAGCGTGAAGTGGCCCTGCTCGTCTCCACGCATGCCACCGACGAAGTGCCCTTCTTCGCCGACCGGGTGGCCATCCTCGGAGAGGGGCGGCTGCTCGCCTTTGGCACCCCCGCCGACGTCTTCCGGGATGCCGCGCTGCTGGCGCGGGCGCGTCTGCGCGCACCGGCCGTCGCCGAGCTCTGGGCCCAGCTGGCGCCCCTGCTTCCCGCGCTGGGAACGGCCCCGCCCCTCACGGTCGCCGAGGCCGCCAGCCGTCTCCTTCCCCTCCTCGTTCCCTCCCATCAGGAAGTGCATCCGTGAGCTCCCTTCGTCACGAGCGCGGCATCCTCTTCATCGGACACGGCAGCCGGGATCCGCAGGCCATCGCCGAGGTGCACCGCTTCGTGGACGCCTACCGCGAGGCCCACCCGGAGCGGCGCGTGGGCCTGGGCTTCGTGGAGCTCACCGCACCGGCGCTCCCCGAGGCGCTGGACGCGCTCGCCTCCGAGGTGAAGGAGGTGCTCGTCGTTCCGCTCTTCCTCTTCACCGCGAAGCACGTGAAGAACGACATCCCGCTGGCGCTCGCCACGGCGCGGGAGAAGCACCCGGGCGTGCGTTTCCTCGCGGTGAAGGCCTTTGGCGTCCATCCGGATCTCGCCCAGCTGGCCTTCGAGCGCACCGAGGTCCGCACCGGCCCCCTCTCCCCCCAAGAGGCCGCGCGCACGGTGGTGGTGATGCTGGGGCGCGGCTCGTCGGACCCGGACGCGAATGGCGACTTCTGCAAGCTGACCCGCCTCTACGCGGAGGGACGGGGCTTCGCCCAGGTGCAGCCGGCCTTCGTCGGCATCGCGAAGCCCTCGCTGGAGGAGGCGCTGGAGTGGGTGGCCCGGGCGAGGCCGGAGCGCATCCTGGTGGTGCCCTACCTCCTGTTCACGGGGGTGCTGTTGCAGAAGATCCACGCCCAGGTGGCCCTCTTCGCCGAGCGCTACCCCTGGCTCCGCTCCGAGGTGGCACCGCACCTGGCCGACGGCAGCATGGCCCCGCTCGTCCAGCACGTGGACCGGCGCATCGAGGAGGCACTCGCGGGCGGAGTGCCGCTGCCGTGCGACGGCTGCCAGTACCGCGTTCCGCTCGCGGGCCTGCAGAAGAACGTGGGAGGCCTCAAGGCGCTGCTCTGGAGCATCCGCCACCGCGAGACGCACACCCAGGCCGCGCCCCACCCGCATGCCCACCGCGCGTTGGAGAAGCACGTGCTGGTCTGCGGCAACGCCGACTGCGCCGATCGCGGCAGCGTGGCGCTGATCGAGGCCCTGCGCCGCAAGCTCAAGGAGACGGGCAAGGGGCGCACGGTGCGCATCACCCGGACCGCCTGCATGGGCCGCTGCGGCGAGGGACCCACCGTGGCCGTCTATCCGGATGGCATCTGGTACCGCGGGGTGACGGAGGCGGACGCCCGGGAGCTCGTGGAAGAGCACCTGGTGGGCGACCGCCTCGTGTCCCGCCTTGTCGACAACATCATGCAGTGAGGGAGAAACCATGGCCTGTCATGAGCTGGCGGCGCTGCGTCTGGCGCTGATGAACGTTCTGGGAGTGGACGATGCGGCCGAGCGGCAACACGAGCTCGCCGAGCTGGGGAGCGCGGCGGAGAAGCCGGGGCCGGTGCGCTCGCTGATGCAGGCGCGCGACCTGGCGGGCGTGCTGCGCTTCTTCGAGGCCTCGCTGGTGGAGCTGCAGGAGCGCGTCTCCGCCACCCGCGCGGATGATCCGAAGATGCCCTACCTGCGCTCGCTCCTCGTGCTGACCAAGTCGGTGGAGCTGGACCTGCGGCGCCAGAACGAGTCGCTCCAGAAGCTGTGGCGCGACCTCGAGGAGGTGCACGACTTCACCCACGAGATCTACCCGAGGGACTAGCGTCATGGCCGTCTCCCGCACCGCGCGCATCCTCTCCTCCGTGCCCGTCGGCGAGCGCGGACGGCTCCTCCAATTGCAATTGCAGGGCGAGGAGGAGCTCGGCTTCACCGGCGGCCAGTACCTCATCTTCAACACCGGCGTGCCGCGCGCCGATGGCAAGGCGCACAAGCGCGCCTACTCGGTGGTGTCGAGCGACGAGGACCAGCGCACCTTCAGCATCTGTGTCTACCGGCTGGTCCAGGGGCCCGGCTCGGCCATGCTGCACGAGGCGCCGGTGGGGACGGAGCTGCCGTTCAGCGGACCCTGGGGCAGCTTCCTCCCGGACGACGCCACGCCCCGGAGCACGTTGGTGGTGGCCACCGACAGCGGCATCACCGCCGCGCTGGGGCTCCTGCACGGCCGCGCCTTCGCCCCGCAGCGGACGCGCACGCGGCTGCTGTGGTTCTCCGAGTCTCCCTCGGTGTTCCTGCCGGCCGACCAGGTCCGCGAGGAGGTGGAGGCGCTGGGAGGCCGCTTCCAGCACCACGACTGTCCACCGCCGGGACATCCGGAGCGCACCACGCTGGCCCTCAATCTGGCCCTGGAGGCCGCGCGGGCCCATGCGCCCGAGCGCGTCTACCTCGCCGGAGATGGCGCGGTGTTGCACCCGCTGCGGCAGTCCCTGGTGGAGTCCGGGCTGGATGCGGGTGCCATCCGGCTGGAGTCCTTCTTCAACAACCCGGCCCGGAAGGCAGCGGCATGAGCGAGGCGCCTCCCGCCCGGGACAAGCGCGGCACTCGCACCGGTTTCACCACCGGGGCCTGTGCCGCCGCGGCCGCCAAGGCCGCCACGCGCGTGCTGGTGCGCGGCGAGCGTCTCACGCACGTGGAGACGACGCTGCCCAATCGGCAGCAGGTGACATTCGAACTGCACCGCTGCGAATGGGACGGGGAGAAGGCCCGCTGCGGCATCATCAAGGACGCCGGGGATGATCCGGACTGCACGCACGGCGCCGAGCTGATCGCCGAGGTGCGGCTGACGGACGACGGGCGGGTGGTGCTCGAGCGGGGCGAGGGAGTGGGAATCGTCACCAAGGACGGGCTGGGACTGGAGGTGGGCAGCCCGGCCATCAACCCGGTGCCGCGCCGCAACATCACCGACATGGTGCTGGAGGAGCTGCCCGAGGGCCGGGGCGCCGTCGTCACCATCCACGTTCCCCGAGGGGAGGAGATGGCCCTTCAGACGCTCAACGCGCGTCTGGGCATCCTCGGAGGCATCTCCATCCTGGGGACCAGCGGCATCGTCCGGCCCTACTCCACCGCCGCCTACAAGGCGAGCGTGGTGCAGGCCATCGACGTGGCCCGGGCGCGCGGCCATGACGAGCTCGCCTTCACCACCGGAGGCAAGTCGGAGAAGTACGCGATGGGCCTCCTGCCCCACCTCGCGGAGGAGTGCTTCATCCAGGTGGGCGACTTCATCGGCGTGGCCATCCGCCATGCGGCCAGGAAGCAGGCGGCCCGCGTCCACGTGGTGGGAATGATGGGCAAGCTGTCCAAGATGGCCGATGGGCGCATGCAGACGCATGCGGCCGGCTCCGAGGTGAACATGGAGCTGCTGGCCAACCTGGCCGCCGAGGCAGGTGCGCCGGAGACGCTGGTGGCCGACATCCGGGCCGCCAACACCGCCCGCCACGTGCTCGAGCTGTGCGCCGCCAACGGCCTCACCCACATCACCGGCCTGGTGTGCCAGCGCGTCGTCGAGCAGTGCACCCGCCACGCTGGGGGACCGCTCGAGGTGCGCGCCACCCTGGTCGACTTCAACGGAACCCTGCTCGGGCAGTACCCGGACGAGAGGAGAAACGCGGCATGAACGACATGCGCCAGATGACGACGCTCGGGCGTCGCATCGAAGACGAGAGCTTTTCCATCATCGACAGCGAGGCCGGTCCGCATTCCTACGCTCCGGGCGAGTGGCAGGTGGTCCGGCGCGTCATCCACGCCACCGCGGACTTCGAGTTCAAGGAGCTGGCCCGCTTCTCTCCCGATGCCATCTCCGCGGGCATCCAGGCCCTGCGTGCTGGCAGCCCGATCCTGGCCGACGTGAAGATGATCCTCGCCGGGCTCAACGAGGAGCGGCTCGCCGCCTATGGCTGCCGGACGCACTGCTTCATCTCCGACGCGGACGTCATCAGCGCGGCCCGCGAGGCGGGCTCCACCCGCGCCATCGAGTCCATCCGCAAGGCGCACCGGCTGGGGCTGCTGAACGGGGCCATCGTGGCGGTGGGCAACGCACCCACGGCCCTCCTGGAGGTGGCGCGGCTGGTGAAGGAGGAAGGGGCCCGTCCCGCGCTGGTGGTGGGTGTGCCGGTGGGCTTCGTGTCGGCGGTGGAGTCGAAGGAGGCCGTGCTCGAGCTGCCGGTGCCCTACATCGTGGTGCGGGGGCGCAAGGGAGGAAGCACCATCGCCGTGTCCATCATCCACGCGCTGCTGATGCTCAGCGCCGACGGAGAGCGGACATGAAGCCGGTGGTGGTGGTGGGCATCGGGGATGATGGTTGCCTCGGCCTGTCGGCGCGCGCGGCCAACGCGGTGGCTCAGGCGCGGGTGCTGGTCGGCGGCAAGCGCCACCTGGAGTTCTTCCCCCAGTTCTCCGGGGAGCGCCTCTCCTTCAGCGGGGGCATCGGTCCCACGCTGGAGCGGGTGGCCGAGCTCGCCCAGGAGAACCAGGTGTGCGTCCTCGCCTCGGGGGATCCGCTCTTCTTCGGCATCGGCGCGCAGGTGGCCCGGAAGGTGGGCGCCGAGCACGTCGAGTTCATCCCCCACCCCTCCTCCGTGCAGTGGGCCTTCGGCCGCATCGGCGTGGCCTGGGAGGATGCCGAGGTCATCTCCGTGCACGGCCGCTCGCGCGAGGGGCTGTGCACGCGGCTGCGTCCCCTCGCCAAGGTGGCCGTCCTCACCGATGGTGAGAACACGCCCCCGGTGCTGGCGCGCCACCTGCTGGAGCATGGCGAGCGCGGCTTCACGGCCTGGGTGTGCGAGAGCCTCGGCAATCCGGGGGAGCGGGTCCGCTGCTTCTCGCTGGAGGCGCTCGCGGAGTGCACGGACATCGGGCCGCTCAACGTCCTCGTGCTGCTGAGGACGGATCCGAGCTGGCGCCCACCGCCGCGCCTGTCCTTCCTCCACGAGGACGCCTTCGCCAAGCGCATGCCCAAGAAGGGCCTCATCACCAAGCGCGAGGTGCGCCTGCTGTCGCTGGCCCAGTTGGAGATCCGGCCCGACAGCGTGGTCTGGGACATCGGCGCGGGCTCGGGCTCGGTGGGCATCGAGGCGGCGCTGCTCGCCCCGAGGGGACGCGTCCATGCCATCGAGGTGGACCCGGAGGGCGTGGCCATTTGCCGGGAGAACGCGCTCGCCCACGGCGTGGACAACCTGCGCGTCATCGAGGGACGCGCCCCGGAGGCCCTCGAGGGACTGGAAACGCCGGACGCAGTCTTCGTCGGCGGCAGCAAGGGCAGCATGCGCGACATCATCGACGTGGCCTTCGCCCGCTTGCGCGAGGGCGGCAGGCTGGTGGTCAACGCCATCACCCTGGACAACGTGGCCGAAGCCTATGCGGCCTTGCGTGCGCACGGAGTGACACCGGAGGTGACGCTGCTCAACGTGTCCCGCGGCGAGCCGCTCGCGCACTACCTCCGGTACGAGGCGCAGAACCCCATCCACATCTTCGCGGCCACGCGGCCGGCGGCGGCAAAGGGAGACGAGTCATGAGTGGCGTGTTGATTGGCGTGGGTGTGGGACCCGGAGCTCCCGACCTGATGACGCTCCGGGCGGTGAACACGCTCCGGACGGCGGACGTCATCGCGATTCCCCGGCGCTCGGCCTATGACGAGTCGTTCGCCTGGCGCATCGCCAAGGAGAACGTGGGCGAGGTGCCCGGGCAGGAGCGCCTCTTCCTCACCTTCCCGATGACCAAGGATCCGGAGCGGCTGCGGCCCGCCTGGGAAGAGGCCTATGCGCAGCTCGCCCCGCGTCTGGCGGCGGGCAAGCGGGTGGCCTTCATCACGGAGGGCGATCCGCTCATCTACAGCACCTTCATCTACCTGCTGTCGGAGGCCCCCCACCGTTTCCCCGGGGCACGCACCGAGGTGGTGCCCGCGGTCTCGTCGATCACGGCCGTGCCCGCGTCGGTGCAGGTGCCGGTGGCCGACGGACAGGAGCGCATCGCCGTCCTGCCCGCCACCTATGGCGTGGAGGACCTCACCCGCGTGCTGCGCGACTTCGACACCGTGCTGCTGATGAAGGTGAGCTCCGTCATGGCGCAGGTGGTGGAAGCGCTCGAGCGCGAGAACCTGCTCGACCGCGCCGTCTACGTGTCGCGCGCGTCCACGGGCCAGGAGAAGGTGGTGCGCGACCTGCGCACCATCCGCAATGACAAGTGCGACTACTTCTCCATGGTGGTGGTGGCGAAGAAGGATCGCAGTGGCGTGCTCGCCGGCCGCGTGGCCCACCAGCCGGCGGAGGTGGCCCGGTGAGTCTCCCCGCGGCACGCAAGCCCTTCGCCGTCTACGCCATCACCCTGCACGGGCTGGCCATCGCCGAGCGGATCCTCGCGGGGCTGCCCGGCGCGGAGCTGTACGTCTCCGAGAAGCTCATGGCCCGTGCCCCCGCTGGAGCCCTGCCCATGCCGCTGCCCATGGGGCCCACCCTGTCGCGCACCTTCACCGCCTACGACTGCCACGTCTTCATCATCAGCGTGGGAGCCGTGGTGCGGATGATCGCCCCGCTCCTTCACGACAAGAAGGTGGACCCGGCCGTGGTGTGCGTCGACGACGCCGCCCGCTTCTCCATCTGCGTGCTGTCGGGGCACGTGGGCCGGGGCAATGCCTTCACCGAGCGCGTCGCCGGAGTGCTCGGCTCCACCCCGGTGGTCACCACCGCCTCGGACGTACGGGGCACCCTCACGGTGGACATCCTCGGCCGGGAGCTCGGCTGGAAGCTGGATGACCTGGAGCGCAACGTCACGCGCGGCTGCGCCGCCGTGGTGAACGAGACCCCGGTGCTCTTCGTCCAGGAGGCGGGCGAGCCCTCCTGGTGGCCCGAGGACAAGCCGCTGCCTCCCGGCGTGCGGTACGCGCGGAGCCTCGACGGGGTGGACCCAGGAGCGTGGGAGATGCTCCTCATCGCCACCGACCGGGACATCCGGGAGACCCACCGCGCCCACTGGGAGAAGGCCGTCATCTACCGGCCCCGCAGCCTGGTGTTGGGGATCGGTTGTGACCGGGGCACCCCGGAGGAGCTGGTCGAGCGGGGCGTGACGCAGATGCTCGCCCAGGCCCTGCTGTCACCCGCATCCGTGAAGGCCGTGGCCACCGTGGACTTGAAGGCGGACGAGCCGGCACTGCTGGCGCTGTGCCAGAAGCATGGCTGGGCGCTCCAGACGTACACGGCCGCCGAGCTGGACGCGGTGCCCGTCCCCACCCCCTCGGAGACGGTGAAGCGGCACGTGGGCACCCGTGGCGTCGCCGAGCCGGCGGCGCTGCTCGCCTCCGGGACCACCGAGCTGCTCGTCCGCAAGCAGATCTACACCGAGCCCGGCGCCGGACGCTCCATGACGTTCGCCGCCGCGCGCATCCCTCATTCGCCTCGAAAGGAGCTCGTCCATGTCTAGCGGAGGAGTCCTGTCCGTCGTCGGTATCGGACCCGGTGATGGAGCCCACGCCACGCCCGCCGCCCTGGAGGCCATCCGCGCGGCGCAGGTGGTGGTGGGCTACCGCACCTACGTGAAGCTCGTGCGCCACCTGATCGAGGGCAAGGAAGTGGTGCAGACGGGCATGACGGAGGAGATCGGCCGCGCCCGCTCGGCGGTGGAGCGCGCCCGGGCCGGCGCCAACGTGGCGCTCATCTCCTCCGGAGACGCTGGCGTCTACGGCATGGCGGGGCTCGTCTTCGAGGTGCTGCGAGACCTGGGCTGGAAGCGCGGGGACGCCCCGACCCTTCAGCTCATCCCCGGCATCACCGCGGCCAACTCCTGCGCCTCGCGCGTGGGAGCCCCGCTGGTCCACGACAGCTGCACCATCTCCCTGTCGGACCTGCTCACCCCCTGGCCGGTCATCGCGAAGCGCATCGAGGCCGCCGCGTCGGCCGACTTCGTCATCTCGCTCTACAACCCCGCGAGCGGACGGCGCACCCGGCAGATCGTCGAGGCCCACTCCATCATCCGCCGCTACCGCGAGGGCTCCACCCCGGTGGCGCTGGTGAAGGGCGCCTACCGCGAGGCGGAGAAGATCGTGATGACCGACCTCGACCACTTCCTGGACTACGAGATCGGCATGCTCACCACCGTCATCGTGGGCAACTCGCACACCTTCCTCTTCGAGGGCTACATGGTCACGCCACGAGGCTACACGCGGAAGTACACCCTGGAGGGAGACGTGCTGCCGGGACAGCAGCCGGGCCGTTCCCTCGTCCTGCGCGGAGAGGAGGTCTGAGCCATGGCCTTCGTCGGACGTCTGGCCGGAGCGCTGCTTGCCTCCACCGAGGGGGAGTTCTTCCTGGTGGGAGACCTCAAGGAGCCGTGTAACTGGGCGGCGGCGGGCTTCGAGCCCCCTGCCCAGGTTCCAGGGGTGGAAGTGCCCTACGTGCGCCTCTCCCCGGTGCGCGCGGTCGAGGTGGCCCGGCCGTTGTTGGTGATGGAGCTCGAGGGCGAGGCCCTGGCGCGGCTGCTCTCCGAGCGCCTGGTCATCCGCCGCAATGGCTCGGTGTCGGAGCGGCTGTGGCGGCTCGTCACCGAGCACGAGGCAAAGCCGGAGACGGACGCGCGCTGGCTGGCGCAGGTGCCAGGACACGTCTGGGACCTGGTCCGTGACGCGGTGCTGCGCTGCTCCTGAGGAGAAGACAATGAAGGTCTACATCATCGGTGCCGGACCCGGAGATCCGAAGCTCATCACCCTGCGCGGCGCGGAGCTCGTCGAGCAGTGCCCCGTGGTCCTCTATACCGGCTCGCTCGTTCCGAAGGCCGTCATCGCGCGGGCCCATCCGGAGGCCCGGGTGCTCGACTCCTCGTCGATGACGCTCGATCAGATCATCGACGTCTTCAAGGAGGCCCAGGCGGCGGACCAGGACGTGGCGCGCGTCCACACGGGAGACCCGTCCATCTTCGGCTCCACCGCGGAGCAGCTCCGCAGGCTCGAGGAGCTGGGCATCCCCTACGAGATCATTCCAGGCGTCTCCTCCTTCACGGCCGCGGCCGCGGTGCTGGGCAAGGAGCTGACGCTGCCGGAGCTGTCGCAGACGGTCATCATCTCCCGCGCCGAGGGACGCACCCTCATGCCGGAGGGAGAGAAGCTGGAGGACCTGGCGCGTCACCGGGCCACCCTGGCGCTCTTCCTCAGCGCGGGCCTCATCCGCGACGTGGTGGAGCGGCTGCTGCCCTCCTACGGGCCGGACTGCCCGGTCGCGGTGGTGCAGAAGGCCACCTGGCCGGACCAGAAGATCGTCCGCGGAACCCTCGCGGACATCGGTGACAAGGTGCGCGCCGAGCGCATCAACGCGACCGCGATGATCCTCGTGGGCGAGGTGCTGGAGGCGAAGGACTTCGCCAACTCGCGCCTGTACGACCCCTCCTTCACCCACCGCTTCCGAAGGGGAACGGACAATGCAAGCTGACCGGCCGCCGCGCATCGCCATCACCGGCTCGGCCAGCGTGGGGAAGACGACGCTGGTGAACGCGCTGGGAAGCCGCCTCGGGCTGCCCCTCGTCCCCGAGGAGACCCGGGAGCACGTCGTGCGCACCGGGAAGCGCCTGGAGCAGCTGCCCGTCCCCGAGCGAGCCAAGGCGCTCCGGGAGCTGTGGGCCGTGCGCCGGCAGCGCGAGGAGGAACAGCGCGAGGGCTTCGTCGCGGACAACTGCCTCGCGGACTTCGCCGCCTATGCGCTCCAGCATGGGTGCGCGGAGCTCGTCCCGGAGCTGCTCGAGGGCTCGGCCGCCGCGGTGCGGAGCTACGATGCCGTCTTCGTCCTCCCCTGGGGCGTCATCCCCTATGAGCGGGACGGTGTCCGCGGAGACAGTGCGACGGACGAGCTGCGCTACCAGCTCGTCCTCGAGTCGCTCCTGCGCCGCTCCGTCCCCGCCTCGCGGTTGCACTTCGTCCCGGACTCCCTCACCACGGTGGAGGAGCGGGTGCGCTTCTGCCAGGAGCGCCTCGGGTACCCGGGAGCCGGGCGCCGGGGAGGCTTCGTGTCCCTGGTCGGAGCGGGGCCAGGAGACCCGGGGCTGCTCACCGTGCGCGCGAAGGCGCTGCTGCAAGAGGCGGAGGTCGTGGCCTATGACGCCCTCATCCCGCCAGCGGTGCTCGCGGAGATCGGCCCCCGGGCGGAGCGCATCCTCGTGGGCCACCGCAACCAGGGCGCCACGCAGGCCGGCTACCGGCTGCACCCGGCGGTGCTCGAGCTGGCCCGCGCCGGGCGGCACGTGGTGCGGTTGAAGCAGGGAGATCCGTTCATCTTCGGCCGGGGCGGAGAAGAGGCGGAGGAGCTGCTCGAGGCGGGGATTCCCTACGAGGTGGTTCCTGGCGTCTCCGCCGCGCTCGGGGCCGCCGCCTACGCCGGCATCCCGCTCACGCACCGGGAGCACGCCTCCGACGTCTCCTTCGTCACCGGGCATGACATCGAGGGGCCCCGGAGCCACACCTGCTGGGAGAAGCTCGGCGCGGCCGGAGGCACGCTGGTGCTCTTCATGGCCACCCGGAAGCTGGAGGCCAACCTGGCCCGGCTGGTGGAGTGCGGGCGCGCGCCCCAGACACCGGCCGCCTATATCGCCGCGGCCACCACGCCCGAGCAGCTGGTGGTGGTGGGAACCCTGGAGACGCTCGCCGCCCAGGTGCGGGAGCGCAACGCCCTGGGACCGCCGGCCCTGGTGGTGGTGGGCGAGGTGGTGCGGCTGCGCGAGCGCCTCGCCTGGTTCGAGCGGCACGCACGCGGGAGTGGAACATGAGCGCGAAGCAACCGAAGGGCCTGCTGGTCGTCTACACGGGAGATGGCAAGGGGAAGACCACCGCCGCGCTCGGGGTGGTGTTCCGCGCGCTCGGCCGGGGCATGAAGCCCGCGGTGGTGCAGTTCATCAAGGGCAAGTGGAAGACGGGCGAGCGCACCTTCGCGGAGAGCCTGCCCGGTCTCGTCTTCCTCACCATGGGCCGGGGCTTCACCTGGGAGAGCGAGGATCTGTCCCGGGACAAGAGGGCCGCCCAGGAGGCCTGGGCCGAGGCCCGGCGCCTGATGACGAGTGGCGAGCACGAGGTGGTGGTGCTCGACGAGCTGACGTACGTCATCAACTACGGCTTCGTCCCCATGGAGGAGGTGCTGGAGGCCCTGGCGGCGCGTCCTCCCCACGTGCACGTCATCGTCACCGGCCGCTCCGCCCCGGAGCCCCTGATGGCCGCCGCGGAGCTCGTCACCGAGATGCGGTGCGTGCGCCATCCCTTCGAGAAGGGCATTCCCGCCCAGATGGGGCTCGACTTCTGATGGACGCCACTCCCCTCATCCCCCGGCTGGTGGTGGCGGGCACCTCCAGCGGCGTGGGCAAGACGACCGTCATGGTGGCCCTCACCCGGGCGCTCCAGTCGCGCGGTTTGAAGGTGGCCACCTTCAAGTGCGGCCCGGACTACCTCGACCCGAGCTACCACGCACGCACCACCCAGGCGCCGTGCCACAACCTCGACGGCTGGCTGATGGGCCGTGATGCCGTCGTCTCCACCTTCCGGCATGCCAGCCAGGGCTGCGACGTGGCCCTCATCGAGGGCGTGATGGGGCTCTACGACGGGGCCTCACCGGACTCGGAGGAGGGCTCGGCGGCACAGGTGGCGAAGTGGCTCGCGGCGCCCGTGCTCGCGGTGGTGGATGCCTCGGGCATGGCGCGCACCATCGCCGCCATCGGCACCGGGCTGGCGGCCTTCGACCCGGCGCTCAAGGTGGCGGGCCTCTTCGCCAACCGCGTGGGCAGCCGGGGCCACCTGGAGCTGCTCCAGCGCGCGGCGCTCGGCACGGCGGTGCCCGTGGTGGGCGGGCTCCCCGAGCAGGAGGCACTCGCCTTCCCCGCTCGCCACCTGGGCCTCCTCACCGCCTCCGAGGACAGCATCCCCACGCAGCGCCTCGACGCCTGGGGCGCGCTCCTGTCCGAATGGAACGACGCGGCCACCTTCCTGCGGCTCGCACGCGAGGCCCCCGCTCTGCCGGAGGCCCCGGACGAGCAGCGCCCCGACGCCCCCGTCACCTGCCGCATCGCGGTGGCCCAGGATGCCGCCTTCCACTTCTATTACGCGGACAACCTGAGGCGGCTCGAGCGGCTCGGCGCGCAATGCGTGCCCTTCTCGCCGCTCTCGGACACGGCCCTCCCGCCGGATGTGCATGCCCTCTACCTCGGGGGAGGCTACCCGGAGCTGCATGCGCGGCAGCTCGCCGACAACCAGTCCCTGCGGCGTGCCATCACCGACTTCGCCTCGCGCGGCGGCCCCATCTACGCCGAGTGCGGAGGGATGATGTACCTCGCCCAGGCCGTGCGCACCCTCGACGGCCAGGACTTCCCCATGGTCGGGCTGGTGCCCGGGGTGGCGGTGATGGCCCCCAAGCTCCAGGCGCTCGGCTACGTGGAGGTGGAGACGACGGTGCGTACCGTGCTGGGCGGAGCGGGCCTGCGCTTCCGCGGGCACCAGTTCCGCTACTCCACGCTGGAGGGAGTCCCCGCCCAGGGTGGAGCCCTGCGCATCCGCAAGCGGCGCGGCGGCACCACCCATGTCGAGGGCTTTGGCCCGCCCAACGTGCTGGCCTCCTACGTCCACGCGCACTGGGCCTCCAATCCCCTGATCGCCGAGGGGCTCGTGAATTCAGCGCGCGCCTTCAAGGAGCAGCGTTCATGACGGCCGCTCTCGCCGCGCCGGAGGTGGAAGCACCCTCGCTGGAGGGCGGCGGGCGACTGCTGGTGGTGCGCTTCGCCCGTCCGCACGCGGTGCTCTCCTGGGCCGTCATCAACGGGGGCCGCCGGCGAGCCCGGGCGGTGGTGTGGCGGCAGGTGCGCGATGAGGAGCTGGTTCCGGGAGTGGACCCGGTGGCACTCCTCGCGGCCAGCCTCGGAGAGGAGTCGCCGGAGGAGACGGTGGGCCTGCTCACCTCGCGAGACGTGTCCACCTTCGACGACGTGCGCCTCGAGTCCGGTGGGCTCTCGGCGCGCTGCGTGGCCACCGTGGGGCTGGGCAACGCGCTGGCGGCCGGAGACGAGCCCGGACCGCTGCGGCGCGTGGGCACCATCAACCTGCTGTGTCAGCTGTCCCGTCCCCTCTCGGAGGGAGCGCTGGTGGAGGCGGTGGCGCTGGCGGCCGAGGCCCGGACAGCGGCCCTCATGGAAGCGCGTGTGCCCAGCCGCCGTTCGCTGCGGGTGGCCACCGGGACGGGCACCGACTGCATCGTGGTGGCGGCGCCAGAGGGGCCCGGAGGCGAGGCATACGTAGGCAAGCACACCCGGTTCGGCAGCCTGCTGGGTGGCGCGGTGCGAGAGGCCACGGCGCGCGGCGTGCGCCGGTGGTTGGAAGAGCGAGGTCTCCGGTGAGCGCGAAAATCATCCTGGTGGGAGGCGGCGTGCGCTGTGGAAAGAGCCGCTTCGCCCTCGAGCTGGCGCAGAAGATGGGAACGCGGCGCACCTTCATCGCCACCTCCGAGCCCTTCGACGACGAGATGCGCGAGCGCGCACGGCGCCACCGCGAGGAGCGGACGGGCCGCTTCGAGACGGTGGAGGAGCCGCGCCGCCTGTGCGAGGTCCTGGAAGAGGACACGGCGGACGTGGCGGTGGTGGACTGCGTGACGCTGTGGCTGTCCAACCTGCTGCTTCGAGGGGATGAACCGGAAGCCATCCTCCGCGAGGTGGATCGGCTGGTGGGAGTGCTCCAACGAAGGAGGGGCGCCACCATCCTGGTGACGAACGAGGTGGGCATGGGGCTCGTCCCCGAGACCCCGCTGGGACGCATGTTCCGCGACGTGAGCGGCGGAGCCCACCAACGCCTGGCGGCCGCGGCGGACGAGGTGTACTTCGGCGCGCTCGGGCTGCTGCTGCGGCTGAAGCCGGGGAACCTGGTGGTGGGAGCGGCCGGATGATGGACGGAGGAACGCACGCGGCCGTGGTGCTGGGAGCCGCGCTCGTGGTGGACCTCGCCTGGGGCGAACCCCCCACGCCGGTACACCCCGTGGTGTGGATGGGACGCCTGCAGCGGCGCTTGCGCAAGCTGGCGCCCCGTGCACCCCTTCCCGCCTTCCTCCACGGGCTGGGAATGGCCATGGCCGGGCCCCTCGTCTTCGGGCTCGGAAGCTGGGCGCTGCTCCGCCTCGTCTCCGGCTGGCCCCTCGTGCAACTGGCGCTCGAGGTGTACCTGCTCAAGAGTGCCTTCGCGGTGCGGGCCCTGGCCGAGGCGGGCCTGGCCGTCTTCCGCGCCCTGCACCAGCAGGATGCACCCGCGGCGCGGCTGGCCTTGCGCAGCCTCGTGTCGCGCGACACGTCGGACCTCGAGCCCCCGCTGCTCGCGGCGGCGGCGGTGGAATCCGTGGCGGAGAACACCTCGGACTCGGTGGTGGCGCCCCTCCTCTTCTACGCGGTGGCGGGAGTGCCTGGAGCCCTCGCCTACCGTGCGGCCAACACCCTGGACGCGATGATCGGATACCGCGGAGAGCTGGAGTGGCTGGGCAAGGCCGCCGCCCGGCTGGACGATGTCCTCAACCTGGTGCCAGCGCGGCTGTCCGCGGCGCTCCTCGTGCTGGCGTGCGCGCTGTGTGGTGCCTCTCCGGTCCGGGCGGTGCTCTCCTGGTGGCGCGATGGGGCCTCCACCGAGAGCCCCAACGCCGGCCGTCCCATGGCGGCGGTGGCCGGAGGACTGGGAGTGGAGTTGGAAAAGGTGGGGCACTACCGGCTGGGCACCGGAGGGCGCCAGCCGCGAGCGGAGGACATCCGCCGGGCGGTCTTCCTCATGGTGGCGGCCTCGCTCCTGGCCGCGGCGTTGACGGCCGCCTATGTCGGCGGGGAGGGGTTCCGTGTTGCCCTCGCCTCGCCCTGAGCTGGAGCACCTGGAGCCCACTCCGCACGGAGGGGATGCGGCACCCGGGTGCGTGGACTTCAGCACGGGAGTCTCTCCGCTGCCTCCACCGGAGGCGGTGCTCGACGCCTTCCGAGCCGCCGACGTGCGGCGCTACCCCCACCCCACCGCCCTGCCCCTGCGGGAGCGCCTGGCCGCGCTGCACGGGGTGCCACTCGACGGCGTGGTGGTGGGCAATGGCTCGGTGGAGCTCATCTGGGCCCTGGCCCGAGCCTTCGCCGGCCCGGGGCGTAGCGCGCTGGTGCTCACACCGGCCTTCGCGGAGTACGCGCAGGCGGTACGCGCCAGCGGAGCCACGGTGGAAGCGCTGGCCGCGAAGGGGCCTCCCTTCGAGTGGAGCCCCGAGGAGTTGCTCGCCACGCTCCGCCGTCAGAAGCCGTCCCTCCTCTTCATCTGCCGGCCGAGCAATCCCTGCCTCTCCGTCTTCCCGGTGGAGACCATCTGGGCCGCCGCGGCCGCCGCGCCCGAGACGCTGGTGGTGGTGGACGAGGCCTATCAGCCCCTCTTCGAGGCAGTGCCTCCCGTTCATCCGGAAGGCAACGTCGTCGTGCTGCGCTCGCTCACCAAGGTGTTCGCCATACCGGGATTGCGGCTCGGCTATCTCTTCGGAGATCCGCGGCTCGTGCGCGCGGTACGCGCGGCCCTCCCGCCCTGGAACGTGTCGGCCCCGGCATTGGCGGCGGGACGAGTGGCGCTCGAGTGCCTCGGGCAGGTGGAAGCGGTGAGGACGGAGGTGGCCCGGCTGCGGAAGTCGCAGGAGGAAGCCCTCACCGAGGCCGGCGCCCGGGTAGAGGCCGCCGGGGGCACGTTCCTCCTGTGCCGGGTGCCCGAGGCACGCACCTTCGCCGCCGCCGCCGTCCACGCGGGCATCCGGGTGCGCGACTGCACCAGCCTCGGACTCCCCCAACACATCCGCATCGGGGTGAGACCCGAGGTGGATCATCCCCTTCTGCGCGCCGCCTGGAGGCGCGTCCGGGAGACGCTCGAATGAAGGCCCGTACCCTGATGGTCCAAGGCACCGCCTCCAGCGTGGGCAAGAGCCTGCTGGTGACGGCCCTCTGCCGCATCTACGCGCGGCGGGGGTTCAAGGTGGCGCCCTTCAAGTCGCAGAACATGGCCCTCAACTCCGCGGTGACGCCGGATGGAGCGGAGATTGGCCGGGCGCAATATGCCCAGGCCGAGGCGGCGCGGGCGGTGCCGTGCGCGGAGATGAACCCCATCCTCCTCAAACCGGAGACGACGTCCGGCTCGCAGGTGGTGGTGATGGGTAAGGTGCTGGGGAGCATGCACTTCCGTGACTACCACCGGCGCAAGCCCGAGCTGCGCGAGGTGGTGGGGCAGGCGCTGGACTCCCTGCGCGAGCGCCATGAGCTGGTCATCATCGAGGGAGCGGGCAGCCCGGCGGAGGTGAACCTCAAGGACCGCGACATCGTGAACATGTGGGTGGCCGAGCGTGCCGACGCCCCGGTGGTGCTGGTGACGGACATCGAGCGGGGCGGAGCGATGGCGGCGCTGGTGGGCACACTGGAGCTGCTCGAGCCCTCCGAGCGGGAGCGGGTACGCGCCCTGGTGGTGAACAAGTTCCGGGGCGACCCTTCCCTCTTCCAGGGAGGGGTGAGCTTCCTCGAGCAGCGGTGCGGCATCCGCGTGGCGGGGGTCATCCCGCATCTGGGGGACACGGGCATCGCCAGTGAGGACTCGCTGGACCTGCGGCCCGGAGAGGCGAATGGCGGGGCGCTCGTGTGCATCGTGAAGCTGCCGCGCCTGTCCAACTTCGATGAGTTCGAGCCCCTGGCGCGCGAGCCGGGGGTGGAGGTGCGCTGGTGCGAGCGGCCCGAGGAGTTGGAGGGGGCGCGGCTCGTCATCCTCCCGGGAACCAAGTGCACGGCGAACGACCTGGCCTGGCTGCGGCGCACCGGGATGGCGGGGGCGCTGGCGCAGCGGGTGCACGCGGGCCAGCCGGTGCTGGGCATCTGCGGCGGCTATCAGATGCTGGGCGAGCGCATCCTCGACCCACTGGGCGTGGAGTCACCGGAGCCGGACGTGGCGGGACTGGGCCTGCTGCCGGTGGTGACGCGCTTCGAGAAGGAGAAGGCCACCTCGCCGGTGTCGCTGCGGCTCGGGGAAGGACTGCCGGGGATGCGCACCGCCGGAGGGGCCGAGGTGCGGGGATACGAAATCCATTGTGGCCGGGTGACGGTGGCGCCGGGCGCACGGCCCTTCGGCACGTGGCTGCGGCGAGGGAGCGAATCCTGCCAGCTGCCCGAGGGCTGCGTGGCGGCTGACGGGAGGGTGGCCGGCACCCTCGTGCACGGCCTCTTCGAGAACGAGGCGGTGCGGAAGGCTTTGCTGTCGGAGCTCGGCGTGACGGCGGGGGCGCCACGGGCCGACCCGTACGAGGTGCTCGCCGACCACTTCGCGAGTGCATTGGACCTCGACTACCTGGATCGGATGGCGGGGCTATGAGCGGACAGGAGAACAGGATGGGTGCTCGGATTCCGGGGCTGGACCTGGTGGCGGCGCAGCGTGCGCGGGACAGGCAGTCCCGCCTCACCAAGCCCGCGGGCAGCCTGGGGATGTTGGAGGAGGTGGCGGTGAAGCTGGCCGGCCTGCAGGGCACACCGCTGCCCCGGAGCCGGCCCGCGGCGGCGCTCCTCTTCGCCGCCGATCATGCCGTCACCCGTCACGGCGTCTCGCCCTACCCCTCGGCCGTCACCGCGGCCATGGTGGAGAACTTCCTGCGGGGAGGCGCGGCGTCCAGCGTCCTGTGCCGGCAACTGGGGGTACCGCTGCGCGTGGTGGACGTGGGAGTGACGCGGCCGCCCGCGTTCCTCTCCGACAAGGGCATCTCCTTCCGGCGTGATCCGGTGGCGGACGAGCCAGGGGGAGACCTGCGGGTGGAGGATGCGATGAGCGAGGCCACCTTCCGGCGTGCGCTGGCGGCGGGGGCCGTGGAGGTGGACGCGCTCCCGGACGATGTCCGGCTGGTGGTGCTGGGAGAGATGGGCATCGGCAACACCACGGTGGCGGCGGCAGTGGCGGCGCTCCTGCTCGGACGGAAGGCGGAGGAGATGGTGGGCCGGGGCACGGGGGTGGACGACGCGGGCCTGACGCGCAAGGTGGAGGTGGTGCGCGATGCGGTACGGCGGCTCGAGGGCGCGGGTCCCGAGCGAGCCGTCCAGTCCGCCGGAGGAAGGGACATCGCGGCCCTGGTGGGCGCGGCGGGGCGGGCCATCGAGCGGCGCATGGCCGTGCTGGTGGACGGCTTCATCGTCTCGGTGGCCATGCTGGCCCTGGAGCGGATGGCCCCAGGGGCGAGGGAATGGATGGTGTTCGCCCATCGCTCGGCCGAAGCGGGCCACCAGCGCGTGCTGGAGGCACTGGGCGCACGCCCCCTGCTGGACCTGGGGTTGCGGCTTGGTGAGGGCAGTGGCGCACTGACGGCATTGCCACTGGTGGACGCCGCGTGCGCGCTGCACGCGAACATGGCCACCTTCGAGGAAGCCGGGGTACCAGACAAGGGGCGGGGCTGATGCGATTTCCTCCCGTGCTTCGGGGAGCCCGCGCGGCGTTCGCCTTCTACACCCGCATTCCCGTCGGGGGTTTTCCCTATGAGCCGGCCGACTGGCAGTGGGCCTCGGGGTGGTTTCCCCTCGTGGGCACCTGCCTCGGTGGGCTGCTGGCCCTGGTGTGGCTGGCCGTCGAGCGCGCCGGTCCTCTCGCAGCCGCTGCGCTGGTGGTGGGGGTGGGGATGCTTCTCACGGGGGCCTTCCACGAAGACGGCCTGGCGGATACCGCCGATGCGCTCGGGGGGGCCTACGAGCGCACGCGCCTCTTCGAGATCCTCAAGGACAGCCGCATCGGCTCCTTCGGCGCGTCGGCGCTGATCGTCGTGCTGGTGCTGCGCATCGCGCTGCTGGCGCGACTCCAGACGATCGCCCCCCTGGCCCTCGTGCTCACCGGGTGCCTGGCCCGGACACCACCCATCTGGCTGATGATGACCCTCCCCTACGTGACGAGCGAGGCGACCTCGCGCAGCCGGACGGTGGCACGCATCACCGGAGCCCAGGCGATGCTGGCCACGGCCTGTCCCGTCCTGCTGATGGGGGCGTTCCTGTGGAAGGACTGGCTGGAGGTAACCACCGCGTGGGCGCTCCTGGCGGCCGCCGGCCTCACCGCGCTCGTGTGCGGCTGGCGGTTCCGGGTGCGGGCGGGCGGCATCACCGGGGACTTCCTCGGGGCCACGCAGCAGGTGGGCGAATGCGCGCTCCTGCTCGTCCTGGCGCTGGCTCGCGGCGAGGGGCCCTGAGCGGCCCTCCGGGGCTACAGCTTCGCGAGGGCCGCGTCGTAGTTGGGCTCCTGGCCGATCTCGGGCACCTGTTCGGTGTAGAGGATCTTGCCGCTCTCATCGAGCACGACGACCGCGCGCGAATAGAGGCCCGCCAGCCCTCCCTCCTTGAGGGTCACGCCGAACTGCTTGCCGAAGTCGCTACGGAAGCCCGAGAAGCTCAGCGCCTTCTCGATGCCCTCGGCGCCGCAGAAGCGCTTGAGCGCGAACGGCAGGTCCATCGAGACGTTGATCACGGTGACGTTCGGCTTCTCGGTCGCGCGCTTGTTGAACGTGCGCACCGACGTCGCGCAGACACCGGTATCGACGCTGGGGAAGATGTTGAGCACGCGCTTGCCGGGAATGGACGAGAGCTTCTTGTCGGTGAGGTCGAGACCCGTGAGCGTGACGTCCGGCGCCGTGCTGCCCACGGCGGGCAGGTTGCCCTCGGTCTGGACCGGGTTGCCCTTCAGGGTGATCTTGGCCATGAAAGCGTCTCCTTGGAGGTGAGGGGTCCCGTCGTAATGGCGCCATGGGGCGAGCACCAGGGAGATGTGGCTCCGATGACGCCCAAACGACGATCCCGGCCCCTCCAGGAGGCTCAGGCCGGAACCACCCGCACGGGCAGTTGCACGAGCCCGCGAACCTGGATGGACGTCTGCCACCGCGGCGCCTCTGGCCCGCGAGACAGACCCCGGATGCGCGGCAGCAGCGCCTCCAACGCCACGCGTGCCTCCAACCGGGCCAGGGGCGCACCCAGGCAGAAATGGATGCCGTGCCCGAAGGGGATGTTGACCAGTTCCTGGCGTCCGAGCACGAAGCGATCCCCGTCTGGGAGGTACTGCTCGTCCCGGCAGGCCGAGTTCAGCAGCAGGATGAGCACGGAATACGGAGGCAGCTTCACGCCGCCCAGCTCCACTTCCGTCGTCGTCAACCGGAAGGTGGATTGGGCCGGAGACTCGTAGCGCAGCACCTCCTCGATGAAGGAGGCGAACAGGCCCGGCTCGGCCCGCAGACGCTCCAGGATTTCGGGGCGATCCGCCAGGAGGAGGGCCACGTTGCCCAGCAGGTTGGTGGTCGTCTCCAGGCCTGCCGCCAGGAGCGCGAAGAGGAAGTTCATCAGCTCCGCTTCCGAGAGCGCCTCGCCCTCCACCCGGGCCTCGAGCAGCGCGCTCACCAGGTCGTTGCCGGGCTGACGGCGGCGTCGCTCCACGACCTCCTTCAGGTAGCCCTCCATCTCCTGGATGGAGTGCTGGACCTGCTGCTGCCGCTCGAGGTCCGTCGTGGAGATGGCGCTGATGATGGCGAGATGATCGGACCAGACCTTCAAGTGCGAATGGATCGAAGCATCCAGCCCCAGCAGATAACCGATGGCGGCCGCGGGCAGGGGAAGGGCCAGTGCCCGCATGAAATCCACCTCCTGGCGCTCCAGCATCTCGTCGACGAGCCGCTCTGCAGTGGTGCGGAGGAAGGGCTCGAGCTGGGCGATGGCCGCGGGAGTGAAGGCGCGGCTGACGAGCGACCTGGACCGTCCGTGCCGGGGCGGGTCCATCACCAGCAGGGAGCGGGCCAGCGGGTTGTATCCCAGCCAGGGTGGCTCCATGGAGCGCGCGAGCCCCTCGGAGGAGAAGAGGTGGGGGTTCTTGAGCACGTGCACGACATCCGCGTAGCGGGTGACGGCCCACAGCCCTCCCGGCTCCACCTGACACACCGGGGTGTCGCGCCGCATCGCGGCGAAGACGGGATAGGGATTGGCCAGGAACTCGGGAGCCAGCAGATTGATGCGTCCACTCAAGGTGCACACCTCCGCTCCGCATGTTAGGCCACGGCCCGGCCGGGCACGGTCGGAATCGACACACGAGCGCTCGGCACTCCGCCTTCTGGCTACATCCCTGGCACGGCACTCACATGGGCTCTGGAGGCAGCACGGCCCAGGACACGGCAACCTCGCCCGAGGGCAGGTACTCGGGCGGCAATTGCAGGTGGGGCCCCACTCCGGAGAGCGCCAGGCCGGCAACGCGTTGCCGGGCCACCTCATAAGAGGCCGCGTCCGGGAAGGTGACGTGGCTCACGCAGCCGGCGGCATAACAGCGAGGCGGCTCGGCCCGCACGGGCAGCACCTCCGTCTCGATGGTGGTGCGCCAGGACGCGAGCGCCGTGCGCGCCTGCTCCGTCCAGGGCGCCTGGCTGTCCCCGGAGGCGAGGAACGCGGTGAGGACGGCATCGCGGCGCGCCAGCGGGGTGGAGTAGTCGGCGCGTAGCGCGTCCACGATTCGCTGGCGCTGTTCGGGCAGCTTCCGGCGCGCCTGGGTGGACCGGGGCCAGGGCCTGGGAGCCTCGCCAGCTCCGGGCTCGGAGACGGGTGCGATGGACGGGCCACCCGGCACGGGGGGAGCCACCACCACCGGGCTACGGGTGGGCTCGAAGGGGACGGGCGCGAGCGGCTCGGGGGCGGCGCTCGGAGCCAGGCTCTCCCGTGGCGGCTCGGCCGCGGGCCGCGACGAGGGCTCGCTCAGCCACGGAGACACGAGGAGCGCCAGCGCCACCCCTCCAACTCCCATCCACACGATTTTCGCCACCGTGAGCCTCCTTGTCGCAGCGGGGGCCTCCGCCCCTGCTTCCGGGATTCATTCCACGCCCCAGTAGATGCAACCCTATTGCGAATAAATCAAGAGCCGGGTCCGTTCACATGCAACACGATTGCATCTACGTCCGGACCAGGGTACTGGGAATGCGCTTGGAGGAGGCAGGAAGAAGATGGCGAAGACGAGCAAGGTGGCGAAGAACGAACAGCGCAAGGCGCTGGTCGCGAAGTACGCGGCGAAGAGGGCCGCACTGAAGGAGCTCATCCGCACGGCGGGCGACCTCGAGACGCGGGTGCGGGCGCAGACGGAGCTGGCGAAGCTGCCGCGCGACGCCAACCCCAACCGGGTGGTCAACCGGTGCGCCTTCACGGGCCGCCCCCGTGGATTCCTGCGCCGCTTCGGCATGTCGCGCATCGCCTTCCGCGACAAGGCACTGGCGGGGGAAATCGTCGGCGTCACCAAGTCGAGCTGGTGAGGAGCACGCACATGTCCAAGGTCTGTCAGGTCACCGGGAAGCGCCCACTGGTGGGCAACAACGTCAGCCACGCGAACAACAAGACGAAGACGCGCTCGCTGCCGAACATCCAGAGCCACCGCTACTGGGTGCCGAGCCTCAACCGCTTCGTGCGGCTGCGCGTCAGCGCTCATGGCATCCGCATCATCAACAAGCGGGGCATCGATCGCGTGGTCGCGGAGATGCTCCAGCGGGGCGAGAAGCTCTGAGCTGAAATGACGGAGGGGAAGCACGAGTCATCCCGCTCGCGCGTCCCCTCTGGCTGTCGTCACGTCAAGCCTGGGGTCCGGACGAGGACTCCGAGGGATGCACCAGGCGCAGGTGCTCCGGCAGCCTGGAGGAAGCTCCGTCTTCGGCGTCCTCCGCCGGCTCCACCGCGATGAGCTCGGGCGGAGCGAACTCCCGGAAGCGCTCGCGCGGCCGGGCACAGAGCGGCCGCGCGACGGACTTGCCATGTGGCATCAACCCACGCCGGTGACGCATGGGCGCCTCCCATGAGGAATCCCAGCAGAGGCGCTCATGGCTTGCCTTCCACGAACAACACGTGCTTGCGGATGCGCGGGTCGTACTTCTTGAGCTGGAGCTTCTCCTGCGACTTCCGCTTGTTCTTCGTCGTCGTGTAGGCGTAGCCGGTTCCCGCGGTCGAGACGAGATGGATGATGGTGCGATTGCCCTTGGGCATGGTGTCCTCTCCTGCAAGATGCAACTCCGTTGCATCCAATACCCTGGGCACCCTTTCTTTCGCAACACGGTTGCATTAAGTCATTCTCCTCCGCTCCCGCGGAATGCCCCCTGTTGCCGGAGCTACCCCATGCCTCTGTCCGCCCCCCGCCCCACCCTGGACTCCTGCGTCACCGTGAGTGAAGCGGCCGACCTGGTCGTCATCTTCGAAAAGCACGTCAACCTCTGCGTCTGGGAGCGCCCCGTGGACGAAACGCTCGCCCAGTGGCTGAGAGAGGTCTGCGCCACCCATGACTTCCTCGAGGTGAGACAGGCGCAGGTGGAAGACGCGGAGCTGGGAGGTCTGCTGTCGCCGCTGTCCGAGTCGCCCGGCCGCGCACGCTTCCAGCAGGAGCTGGCCGGACTCGTGGAGTTGTACGCGGACCTCTTCGGCGCGGAACGCGTGGGGCTGCGGCTGGGCACGCTCGATGCGCCCATGTGTCCCCGCTTCCATGTGGACCGGGTGGGTGTGCGTATGTTGTGCACCTACGCGGGCCCGGGCACCGAGTACCTCGAGGAGCGTGACGCACGGCGGGCGCGTCTGGGCGCCCCCGCGGAGGGCAACGGGGAGACGGACGGCATCGCCCGGCCGGGCGCGGTGACGCGGCACCTCGCTCCTTTCGCCGTGGGGCTTCTCAAGGGCGAGGCCTGGCCCGACAACGAGGGGTATGGCGTGGTCCACCGCTCCCCGCCCGGCTCCGAGCGCCGGTTGCTCCTGTCCGTGGATCTCCTCTAAGGGCAGGCGGGCAGGCAGCGGGGTCCGTATCCTTCAGCACACTGGCCACGAGGTTCCTCGGCGGGAGCCCGGGCCAGGTGTTATGACCCTCCCTTGCCCGTCCAGGGCCGGGGGGAACGCATCATCCACTCCCCTTCCTACCGGGCGAGCAAGCGCCGGGAGGCACTCCTACGTCCGGAGGCCCCCTTGTCAGGCGGGGGACGAGAGAAGAGCGGACTGCCACCCAGCCGTATCCGGTCCCCTGTCATACCGGCGGGGGCTGTCCCACCTTTGTGGGGACAGACCTGAAACCCATTTCGGAGGAGAGTCACATCATTCGCGACCAGAGAAGCAGCCGCGGCGGTAGCCGCGACCAGAGAACCAACCGCCGTATCCGCGCTCGCGAGGTTCGCGTCGTGGGAGCCGATGGCTCGCAGCTCGGAGTCATGCCCCTCGAGGCGGCCCTGGAGCGGGCCCGGAGCGAGGGACTCGACCTCGTCGAGATCAGCCCCATGGCCAGTCCCCCGGTCTGCAAGCTGATGGACTACGGCAAGTTCAAGTACGAGGAGAAGAAGAAGGCCTCGGAATCGAAGCGTGCGCAGCTCAAGGTCGAGCTCAAGGAAGTGAAGCTCCGGCCGAAGACGGAGGAGCACGACTACGAGTTCAAGGTCCGCAACATGCGCCGGTTCATCGAGGACGGGAACAAGGCGAAGGTCGTCATCCAGTTCCGCGGCCGGGAAATCACGCACCGGGAGCAGGGCACCGCCATCCTGGAGGACGTGGCGAAGGACCTGAAGGATGTGGCGGTGATCGAACAGGCGCCCCGCATGGAAGGGCGTCTGATGTTCATGATCCTCGCGCCCACGCCCAAGGTCGCCCAGCGGGCCCGCGAGCTGGCACGGCAGGCCGCGTTGAGCGCCAAACGGACCTCGAACACCGAGAAGTCCGAGCCCGCCAGCGCCCCCGAGGCCAGCGTTCAGGATGCGCCCAGCCCGGCGCCCTGAGTGAGCCCCCGCACGCGGTGGACGTGTTCCACCGCGTGGGGGTCCCCGTTGGGGGTTCCGCACATGGGATCCTTCACAAATCCGATATGAGCGGATCGATCCTCCGCGCCTGAAGGTCCACGGGTAGATGCTCGGGACGTTCCCCCCTGTCTTCCAGCAACGTTTCATTGCCCCGGCGAGACAGTGGCGGTAGGAGTGGGCGGATTGATCGAATGACAGGGAAGACGAGAGAGACCAGCACCGGGATGCCGAAACCGCGGCTCCCCGAATGCACGGGTGACCCTGCTTTCCCTGCCGGAGAACCCATGAGCTACACGAAGCCGCGCCCGCCGATGCGTTCGGCGGGGTACGTGCGTCTGTCCGCCCTTGCCGCCTTGTTGCTCACCTCGGCGGCGCTCGCCCAACCCACGGGCGTACCGCAATTCGAGCTGGAGCGCCTGGAGCTGAACCCCAACGGCCGGGGCTCGCTGGTGATGGGAACTGGCGAGTTGCTGCCCGCGGGAGGATTCCGCCTCTCGCTCCTGGGGCACTACGAGAAGGATCCCCTCGTTCTCTACGCGGATGAGAATCCGGTGGGAGCGGTGGTGGGCGACCGCGCCATGGCGCACCTGCTGGTGGCCTGGGCTCCGCTCCGGTGGCTGGAGCTGGGCCTCCAGGTGCCCCTGGTGGTCTGGCAGCGGGGAGACGACCTCAGCGCCCAGGGCATCTCCGCTCCGGCCCAGACGGGTCTCTCCACGCCCTCGGTGAACGTGCGGGTGGGGCTGCTCTCGCAGCGGCGGGAGGCTCCATTGGACCTGGCGGTCGACCTGGGCGTGGGGCTGCCCGTGGGCAGCGTGGAGACGCTCTCGCGGGACAGCACCTTCCGGTTCTCTCCCAAGGTGATGCTGGGCCGGCGTTTCGGTCTGATCCGGGCCGGTGTGGAGGCGGGCGCGATGGTGCGGCCCACGGTCACGCTCATCAATGACGAGACCGTCCAGGACGAGGTGGGCAACGAGGTGCGCCTGGGCGCGGTCCTCGCCACCACGGGTAGCGGGCTGCGCGGAGAGCTCAACGTGCGCGGCACGCTGCCGCTCACCCGTCAGCCGAAGTCCCTGGAGGTGCTGGCCGGCGTACGGCTGCCGCTGAGCAGCCTGATGGAGGCCTACGCGCTGGGAGGACCCGGCTTCGGTGATACGCCGGGCACGCCCTCGTTCCGCGTGCTGCTCGGCGTGGCCTTTGGCGGCTCCGAGCCCCCGGACTCCGGGCCGCGCGATGACGACGGCGACGGCGTGCCGAATAGCGAGGACAAGTGCCCCAACGAGCCGGGCCCGGCCGAGCGCAAGGGCTGCCCGGTGAAGGACACGGATGGCGACGGCCTCGACGACTCCGTGGACAGGTGCCCGCGGGAGCCGGGCCCGGCCGAGAACCAGGGCTGCGCCGGGGAGAAGGACACGGACGGGGATGGCGTCGCGGACTCTGAGGACAAGTGCCCCAAGGAGCCGGGTCTGGCCGCGGACCAGGGCTGCCCGGTGAAGGACCGGGATGGCGACGGCATCGACGACGCCGCGGACAAGTGCCCCCGGGAAGCGGGCCCGGCCGCGCGTCAGGGCTGCCCGGTGAAGGACACGGATGGCGACGGCGTCGTGGATGAGCGTGACCTCTGCCCGACGGAGGCCGGTCTGGTGGAGCTCCGCGGCTGCCCGCCGAGGGACACGGACGGCGACAACGTGTCGGACCACCTGGACAACTGCCCCAAGGAGAAGGGCGTGGAAAGCAACCACGGCTGCCCGCCGCAGCAGGAGCAGCTCGTGGCCATCCAGAAGGGCAAGCTGGAGATCAAGCAGGCGGTGTTCTTCGCCACCAACAAGGCGATCATCCAGCGCCGCTCCTTCAAGATGCTGGATCAGATCGCCCGGGTCATCCAGCAGCACCCGGAGATCGACAAGATCATCATCGAGGGCCACACCGACAACGTCGGCAACGCGGACGTCAACCGCAAGCTGTCGCTGGCGCGTGCGGAGTCGGTGAGGGACTACCTGGTGAAGAAGGGCGTGGAGCCCTCGCGTCTGGAGGCGAGGGGCTACGGGCCCGATCGTCCCCTCCTGCCGAACAAGACGTCCAGGGGCCGTGCGGCCAACCGCCGCGTGGCGTTCACCATCGTCAACCCCGACAGCGAGCAGTAGCCCAAGGAAGCAAAGGCCATGAAAACTCCATTCATGAAGAAGTGGCTCGCGGCCGCGCTGTGCGTGCTGGCCCTCGGAGCGACGGCGGCACGGGCCGAACACGACACGTTCGGGATCGGCACGGGAAGAGACGGGGCGCTCGTGGTGTCGACGAGCGGCACCTTCATCAACAGCTATGCCCCGGTGACGGCGGCGCTGGCGGTGGGGAACACCTCCATCACGATCGGAGCCTGCACCGGAGTGTCCCCGTGCTTCACGGCCGGAGATCTGGTGATGGTGTACCAGACGGCCAGCCTCGAGCAGGTGCCTCCCGTCGACCTCGGCAACAGCCCGGTGGGGCGTTGGGAATTCGCGAGGCTGGCCTCGGCAACGGGATCGACCCTGGAGCTGACGGCACCGCTCGTCTACGCGTACGCGGCGAACGTGACCCAGGTCATCCGGGTGCCCGAGTACAGCAACGTCACCATCAACTCCGGCCAGAGCATCACGGCCCCTGCATGGAATGGGAGCACGGGCGGTATCGTCGCGTTCCTGGCCAATGGCTCCGTGAACAACAGTGGGCAGATCGCCGCCAGCGGCCTCGGTTTTCGTGGAGGCCAGTACGTCATCGATCCCTCCGGGTCGCGAGGCTGCACAACAGAGGATGAGCCAGCCCCCTCGGGTGCACAGAAGGGCGAGGGCATCGGAAGCTCGCGGTTCGGCCCCACACAGACCGGGCGCAGTAACGTGGCCAATGGTGCTGGAGGCGGCATCTGCCTCAAGTCGGGAGGAGGAGGTGGTGGCAATGGCGGGGCGGGCGGTCAGGGAGGACGCTCGGAGAGCGGAGCCGAGGTTGGAGGAAGAGGGGGCGCGGCGCTGACCTACTCGGCATTGACCCACTTCACCTTCGGAGGAGGTGGTGGAGCCGGCCATGGCTCCACCAACACGGGCGTGGCCGGAGGGTCTGGGGGTGGCGCCATCTTCATCCGGGCCAATCAACTCACGGGTACGGGCAGCATCAGCGCCTCGGGTAACCTGGGCGGTACCTCGGCCTCGGATGGAGGCGGTGGTGGTGGCGCGGGTGGAGCTATCTACCTGCGCTTCGTCAGGACAGCCGATTGCGGTTCGGTTCTCGCCACTGGCGGCATCGGTGGCAACGTGAACGCCCCACGGGTGGGTCCTGGTGGTGGTGGCGGAGGAGGGCGGGTGCTGATCCAGGCCGCTCCGGGAGGCACCTGCAACGTCTTCGCTAACGGTGCCGCACCCGGCATCCAACAGGATCCTGTGGAACAGTCCTACGGCGCTCAGCCGGGCAGCATCGGCGCCACCACGGTGATACCGACCGGGTTGATCGTGCCGACTCCCCCCACGGTGGTCACGCCGGCCAACGGCAGCATCACCAGCAACCGCCGTCCCCCCATCACGGGCACGGCTACTGCCAACGTCGAGGTGATCATCTACCTCGACGGGAACGAGATCGGCCGGACGACGTCCAATGCCGCCGGCAATTATACCTTCACTCCGACCACGGACCTGGCCGACGGCAGCCACACGGTGTATGCCGTCGCGGAGGTGGAGGCACTGCGGAGTCTCAAGAGCACCACCAACACCTTCACCGTGGACACAGCACCGCCGGAAACCGAGATCGTCTCCGGCCCGTCAGGCTTCACCCGGGAGCTGAACGCGACATTCGAATTCAGATCGAATGAGCAGAACGTAACCTACGAGTGCCGCCTGGATGGGGCGACCTCCTTCACCACGTGCCCCTCGCCTGTCACCTTCAGCAACCTGACCGTGGGGGCGCACACCTTGGAGGTGCGAGCCCGAGATGCAGCGGGCAACGTGGACGAAACCCCGGCCACTCGGACCTTCCGCATCACCGAGGCCGACCTCTCCCTGCTGGGCAGTGGTTACGGCTGCTCGAGCACGGGGCGGGACACCTCGTTGGTCCTGATGGGCCTGGGCGCGTTCGCCGCGCTGGCCCGCCGCCGGCGCCGCAACTAAGGGCGCACAGGCCGTGATTCGAGCCGGGCTCCCCTCCCCTTCCTGGGAGGCGGGACCCGGCTTTTTTCGTGGCGCCACACCCCATGAGCTGTGAAGCCTCCACGGCTGGCCCCACGTGAAGGCCGACATCACGGTCGTTGTGTTGACCTCAAAGCGACCATCCCCAGCAATCTCCTTGGCCCATTCATGGGCCAGCGACCACGGCAGATTTCCTTGAGATTGAAAGCTGTGTCACCGTCACGTCCGCCCGATGGCATGAGCCCGCTGACTTCCTGAAGGAGCGCTGGGCTCGACTGGACGAGGAGACGGGTCGTGATGCAGCAAGTCGGCAAGTACCAGCTGATCCGCAAGCTCGCCACTGGAGGCATGGCCGAGGTGTTCCTCGCCAAGGCCGCTGGTCCCATGGGCTTCGAGAAGACGCTGGTGCTCAAGCGCATCCTGCCGCACCTGGCCGAGGAACCCGCCTTCGTACAGATGTTCCTCTCCGAGGCGAAGCTGGCCGCGCGGCTCACCCACCCGCACATCGCACAGATCTTCGATTTCGGAGAGGCCGACGGCGCGTACTTCCTGGCCATGGAGTACATCGACGGGCCCAGTCTGCGTACGCTCATCAAGCGCGCGTCGGCGCAGGGACTGTTGCTGCCGCCCGATATGTGTGCCCGGCTCGTCTCCCATGCGTGCGAGGGGCTGGCCTTCGCCCATGATTTCACCGATCCGGAGACCGGTGAGGCACTGGACGTCATCCACCGAGACATCAGTCCGGACAACATCCTGCTGTCCAGACAGGGAGCAGTGAAGGTAGTGGACTTCGGCATCGCCAAGGCCGCCGGACATGGGACCCGGACGGAGAGCGGAGTCATCAAGGGCAAGCTGGCGTACATGCCGCCCGAGCAGCTCCGAGGCCAGGCGTTGGACCGGAGGGCGGACGTGTATGCGCTGGGCGTGGTCCTCTACGAGCTGCTCACCGCCCGCCGGCCGTTTGCATCGAGCACGGATGCTGGCCTGATGCAGGCCATCCTCTTTTCGACCCCCGTGCCCGCGGCGCAGGTCCGGCCAGACCTGCCTGAGCCCCTGCAGCGAATCCTCGCACGGGCGCTTTCCATGGAGCGTGAGCAGCGCTATCCGGACTGCCATTCCTTCCAGGCGGATCTAGAGGAGTTCATCCTCCTGGCCGGTAAGCCAGTGGTGACTCAGCAGATCGCTCAGCTCATCACGCGGGCCACTTCGAGCACCGAGATTCCGGTGGCCCAGCCGGGCACGACGCCCCATGGGTCACGTTACACGACCACGCCAGTCCACACGCCAGCGCCCACCGCCACGAGAACGGACCCGGAGGCTTTCAGCACGCCAGTGACGGTGAAGAGGCCCGAGAAATCCTCCGAACCCTTGACCATACCAAATCGCCCTCAACGGCTGAAGGAGCCCCATCCTCTTGAGGATCTGGAGATACGGCAGCAAGAAGAGCTCGTGAAGCGTTGGCGATCTCGCAGGAGGGAACTGACCCTCGTGGCATGCGTGCTGCTCGCGGCGGGAGGCGGCATCGTGCTGTGGCGGACAGCCCCCGAGCCCAAGCCTCAGGAGTCGGTGCCCGTGGCTGAGAACCAGCCATCTCCTTCCCTTCCCTCAGTTCCCGCTCCGTCCACGGACAATACTGGAGAACGGGCCCAAGCAAATCCCAGTGCTCCATCGGCGTCGCTGCATCCCAAGAACGCCACACCCCAGGAGCAGAAGCAGAAGCCAGCCGCGCCGAACGCCATTCCTCAGGACCCCGTCACGTCCAAGAACGTGCGTCCTCCGTCCCGGGTGGGCAGTGCTCCCAAGCTCAATCGCACTGCATTGGCTTCTCCCGATCCCAAGCTCAATGGCACCCTCAAGCTGCGAATCCGGCCGCCAGCCACCGTCGCAGTGGACGGGGAGGAGTTGGGATACACGACCGCGCCAATAGAGCTGTCTGCGGGGCCTCACATCGTGACGCTCGTCAGCCACACACTCTCGAAGATCGTGCAAAAGGACATCGAGGTGGAGCCCGGAAAGACCACGATCCTCGAGGTCAACCTCCATCAGGAGTGAAGCGAACGCGAGAGGAGCTACTCGGGTGCGGCGTCGATGATCTTCTTCGCGATCCCGAAGGAGAAGCCAGCCCGCGCCAGGGCGGCGAGATCCCTCTGCCGGTTCTCCTCGCGGGTCCGCGCATCGCGCCGGAAGGGTCCGAGGCGCTTCTTCCGCGCCCAGATGCGGGCAGCCTCCTCCTCGGAGAGCTCCGCGGTAACCTCGGCGAGCTTCTGCTGGGCGAGCTCGGCGGAGACGCCCTTCATCCGCAGCTTCTGGGCAATCACCCTGGCACTGCGGCCCGAGGAGCGCAGCGCATGCGCCTTCATCCCGGCGTAGGCGCTGTCATTGATGAGCCCGTTGCGGATGAGCTTGTCCACGAGCGCATCCACCCAGCCGAGTGCCTCGGCGCGCTCCCCACCGTGGACACGGAGGGATCGGTCCACCCTGCGGACGAGCACGCGCTTGAGCTGGCTCACCGACGCCGCGTACCGCTTCAGGTAGTGGAGTGCGGCGTTCTCCAGATAGCGCGGAGACACCTTCCGGGGCTGCTTCTGCGCCCCTTTCGGCTTCCGCTCCTGTGCTCGTTCGGCCTCGTCCACGGGTAGGGTTTGTAACAGGCCGGTCCGACCCCGACAGCGGGAATGCGCCCCGGGGTGCCCGGTCCGCACCCCAGCAGCCTGCCAGGGAGGCTCCGGTGACTCAGTTCAGCTCGGTGGTGCGGCTGAACCGGCCATCGCTCGCGCGGGTTCTGAGGAGCACCTTGCCGGGCACGGGGACAGGCCCCGAGTACACGCTCCACGTCCTTCCCGCGTCGGTCGAATATTCGATGACGAGTCCGGGGAAGAGCACGCTCGCCTCCAGGCGGCCCTCGATCCGCCGCGCGCCGGGCAGGGGGATGCGGTAGTTGAAGCCCAGGCGCTCCGGAAGCTCGCCGCGCACGTCCACGGCCCGGTAGACGCCCAACCGTGGCAGCACGTACTGGCCCAGGCTGTTGGTGTAGCGCGCCCAGAGCGCGGGCATCTCGCTCACGGGGGGGAGCTCGGGGTTCCAGGCGCGCTCCGCGACACCGAGCATCCTCGGGAAGGCGAGGTACTCGAGCACCTGGGGCGTCTTGACGTTCTCTCCCCAGAGCAGGCCCTGCATGCCGAGGATGTTCTTCTTCCCGGCGGCCGACAGGCGCTCCTTGTCCTTCCAGGTGGACGGCGCGATGGGCCTGCCCAGACCGTCCTCGGTGGCGTTGGCGAAGACGTCGAAGGGCCGGTACTCGAACGTCCGCTGGTCATCGACGAAGTTGGCCCAGGCGGCGCCCGGCTCGTCGGGGTCCTTGTCGTACGCGAAGTCCAGGTAGAGGTTCGTCGCGTGGGCGAGGACGACCTGGTAGCCCTGGTTGGCATAGGTGTAGGCATCGCCCTCGCGGCCCCAGCCCCACACGTTGCTCCACGGCATGGGGATGAAGCCTTGGAGCGTCAGGCCGTGGTGGAGGACATCATCCCAGCCCGTCATCCGCGCGCCGGTCGAGGTGATGATGCGATGCCAGCGGGTGAAGAAATGGTTGTAGAGCTGGACATCGGACAGGTCGCGGGTGGCGGGGTTCCGCTTGCACTGGGGAGAGTCCTGCCACCACACGTTGGAGCTCAGCGGGGGCAGCTCGTCTCCCCCACCATGGATGGCCACGAGCCTGGCGCCCGGTACCGCGTCGTAGCGCGCCTTCAGCTCCCGGACGACCTTGTCCAGGAAGACGTACGTGCTCTCCAGACAGGGATTGAGGAAGTTGTCCGTGTAGCTCTGGACGCTCAAGTGCTGGGACGTGTCCTCCGGGTCGGCCAGACGGTACTCGGAGGCCCGGGCCGGGTCCGAGCCCTGGAACACGCGATGGCGATACTCCATGGCCCGGACGGCGGCACGGGAGTGCCCGGGGACGTCGATCTCCGGAATCACGTCGATGTGCCGCTCCGTGGCGTAGGCAAGGATCTCCTCGAAGTCCTTGACCGTGTAGAACCCGCTCCCCTTGCCGACGAGGTTGAGCATCTCCGGCTCGAACCCTTGATACGCCGGAGGCAGCGCACGGCTCGCCTCCGCTCGCCGGACGGGCTCTACGTCGAGGTGGTCCCCTCCCTCGCGGTTGTTTCCGGACCCCATCGCCATGTGGAGCATCCTGGTCTCGTCCGGGTCGAAGCCACGGCGCGCGCCGTAGTGCGTGAGCTCCGGGATGCCGGGGATTTCGATCCGCCAGCCCTCGTCATCGGTCAGGTGGAAGTGGAAGGTGTTGATCTTGAAGTGCGCCAGCACGTCGAGCAGCTTCTTGATCGTCTCCTTGGACTGGAAGTGACGTGCCACGTCCAGGTGCATGCCGCGGTAGACGAACCCGGGCGCATCGGCGATGGACACCTCCGGCAGGGAGAGCTCCGTGTGGCGGCCTTCAGGCCGTACCGCCGCGGAGTAGGTCTCCGTGGGCACCAGCTGGCGGAGTGTCTGGATGCCGTAGAACACGCCCGCCGCATCCGCGCCGGTGATGCTCACCCGTCCGTTCTTCACCTCGAGGAGGTAGCCCTCCGCGTCTCGCGCCCCATCTCCGTCGATGTCGAGAGTGGCATCGAGCCGAAGGGAGATCCGCGCGTCCCCCTCATCCGCACGGGTCGTGATGGATGCGGCCAGCACGTCCCGCAGCGCGGAGGCCAGATAGGCGGCCTCACCCGCCAGGGCCGGTGCATGGCCGATGGCGACGCCACCCCGAAGCGTCACCCTTCCCGAGCCCTCCTTCACCCGCCGGGGAACCGGCAGGAGCCGGGCCGCGAGATCCAGGGACTGGAAGGCCGGGTTCTCGGCATGGCGCAGCTCGGGCGTCGGGACCGGCAGCACGTCGCCTCCGAAGCGCGTGGTCTGCTTCGGATCGGAGACATCGAACGCGACGCTCAACGGCACGGCGAAGGCGACGCCCTTCTGGGACGGCTCACCGGAGAACACGACATGGAACCCGGCGGGCGCGTCCGTCTTCAGGATGGCCTGGTAGTTGGCGAGCAGCTCGAACGTGCGCCGCTCTCCCGGGAGGAGGGGTTGGAAGCCCGCGAGGGGTTCGAGCACGTGGTAGTCGCCGCTTCCGGCCCGGTCCGCCTTCGAGATGCGGATCCCCTGCTTCTCGAGCGCCTGGAGCGCGGAGAAATTCCCATCGCCGTCCTTCAGGAAACGCCGGGAGAAAGTGAAGTAGAGCTTCCATCCGCTGGAGCCCAATGCGACGGGCCCCTGATTCTCGAGCGTCAGCGCGGAGCGGAAGAACCTCCCGCGCCCCACGAGGTTGTCCACGGGCCGCCACTGAAGGGACAGAGCGGTGCGGGCCTGGGGCACATCGGCCAGCGGCTTCGGCTGGGGACATCGGCACGCCGAGGCCAGGACGGCCACGAGTGGCCACAACAGGAGTCGTTTCATCGTTCCGTCCATCATACGAGGTGGCTGCCGGACGGGGGGGCTCCCCCTGAAGCCATCGCACACGCTAGGGTCTGCCCTCTCTCCGGCCCTCCGTCCGCCATGAACTCCACCCTGACACTCCCCGGCTTCCTCCGCACCTACGCGCTACCCGCGCTCTGGGTCTTCGCGCTCCCGCTCTTCGGTCTGTGGTTCGCCGGCCATGCCACCGACCGGTTCGACCGGGACCTCCTCACCACCGTCGAGGGTCAGATCGCCCAGGATACCGGGCTCGACGAGGAGCGGCGGCAGCAGACACTGGAGTTCTTCCGTGCCGTCCCGGCCTCGATGGCCTGCCTCTCCACGGGCGAGGAGCTGGAGGGGTTTCGCAACAGCCTCGGCGAGGTGTGCTCGGACCTGCGGCAGTTCAACTGGATGAGCCTCCTGGCGCTCGCCTCGGTCGTGCTGGGGATCGTCTCCGCCGTCATCGCCCTGCTGTGCGCCCTGGCGGCGTTCATCTCCCGGCCCTTCCAGTACGGCGGCTTCGTGGTGGGCTGGAACGTGCTCCGGGTCACCGGGGCGTTGCAGGCGCTCGCGCAGGGGGCGCTGGCCGTGTGGCTGTCCTACTGGATGACCGCGGTGTGGTTCGACAGCTACTACCCGAAGCTCATCCTGCTGGTCGGCGTGATGGCCGCCGCCGCCCTCTTCCTCGTGGTGTCCGCCATCTTCCGCCGCCCACCCATGGACTTCGAGGTGGAGGCGGAGGTGCTCGAGCAGGCTCAGGCGCCGGAGCTCTGGGCCCATGTGCGCCAGCTGTGCGAGCGGCTGGGGACCCCGCCGCCGGACCACATCCTCGCGGGCATCGACACCAACTTCTTCGTCACCGAGAGCGAGGTGAGCGTCGGAGAGAGGAAGCTCACCGGCCGGACGCTCTACGTGAGCCTGTCCCTGCTGCGCCTGCTCGAGCGCTCCGAGGCCGACGCGGTGCTCGCGCACGAGATGGGGCACCTGCTCGGAGGGGACACGGGCCATGGCAAGCGGCTCGCGCCCATGCTCGCGCGCTTCGGGCAGTACCTCCAGGCGCTCCGCGACGGCGTGCTCACGCGGCCCATCTTCCACTTCATGCTGGCCTACCGCGGGCTGTTCGAGCTGTCTCTGGGGCGCAGCCGGCGCGCGAGCGAGCTCGCCGCGAGCATCACGTCGGGCCGGGACATCGCCCGCTCGCTCGTGAAGGTCGGCGCGTACGCGAGCTTCCGCGATCGCGTGGAGGCCGACCTCTTCGCCCGCGGAGAGCAGCAACAGACCGTGGCCATCGCGCAGCGGGTCGCGCTCGGCTTCGCGGAGTACGCCAACTCCGAGGCCGTGCATGGCGACCTGCACGGCGTGGTGACGCCGCATCCGTTCGACTCCCATCCCCCGCTCGCCGCGCGCCTGGAGAATGTCGGGGAGGCGCTCACGCCGGCCGACGTGGTGCGGGTGCTGCTCGAGCCCACCACCTCCTCCTGGGCGAGCGCCATCCTGGAGGCGGAGGCCATCGAGGCGCGGATGTGGGGCGAGTACGAGGCGCGCTTCGCGGAGGCGCACGACGTGGCGCTCGCCTACCGCTACGTGCCCTCCACCGAGGCGGAACGGCGCCACGTGGAGAAGCACTTCCCTCCCCTCACCTTCGAGGGCAAGGAGGCCGGGCTGGAGGTCCGGCTGGATTACGCCCAGGTGAGCTGCACGGAGTGGGACGAGCCCATCCGTCTCGAGCAGGTGAAGTCCGCCACCACGGATGAGCGGCTGTTCAAGAAGTACCTGGACCTGCAGCTCGAGGGGGGCGGCCTGTTCAAGGGCAAGCGCTCCATCTGCCTGAGCAAGCTGCGGGACGCGGACGGGATGGTCCGCGCGTTCGGGCACTACCTCGGGCGCCACAAGACCATGGAGGAGCACCGCGCGAGCTCACGGCAGGCGGCGTGAGCCAGGCGCGAAGCAGTAGTCGTGTGGCGCCTCCGCTTGCATCGGCGGATGGAGATGCTCTGATTCATCACCGTGACGGATTCCACGACACATCGCGCCATCCACGCGGTCTGGAGAATCGAGTCGGCCAGGCTCATCGCCGGTCTCACCCGAATGGTGCGCGACGTCGGCCTCGCCGAGGAGCTCGCGCAGGACGCGCTCGTCGCCGCGCTCGAGCAGTGGCCGAAGTCGGGCGTCCCGGACAACCCGGGTGCCTGGCTCACGGCCACCGCGAAGCACCGTGCGATCGACCTCTTGCGCCGAGGCAAGAGGATCGAGCGTAAGCACGAGGAGCTCGGTCACGACGCCGAGCAGGACAGGGCCGTGCCGGATCTCGACGAGGCGATCGACAATGACGTCGGCGATGATCTGCTGCGCCTCATGCTCATCGCCTGTCATCCGGTCCTCTCGACCGAGGCGCGTGTCGCGCTCACGCTCCGCCTGCTCGGAGGCCTGACGACCGAGGAGATCGCCCGCGCGTTCCTCGTCGCGGAGCCGACCGTCGCCCAACGCATCGTCCGGGCCAAGCGGACCCTCGCCGAGGCGCACGTCCCCTTCGAGGTCCCGCGAGGGGACGAGCTCATCGCCCGGCTGTCGTCGGTGCTCGAGGTCATCTACCTCATCTTCAACGAGGGCTACTCGGCGACCGCCGGTGACGATTGGATCCGCCCCGGGCTCTGCGAGGACGCACTTCGTCTCGGCCGTATCCTGGCCGAGCTCGTCCCGAAGGAGCCGGAGGTCCACGGCCTCGTGGCGCTCATGGAGATCCAGGCGTCGCGGCTGAGGGCGCGGGTCGGTCCGTCGGGAGAGCCCGTCCTGTTGCTGGATCAGAACCGCGCGCTCTGGGATCGAATCCTCATCCGCCGGGGTCTCACGGCGCTCGCGCGTGCCGAGGCGCTCGGCGGCGAGCAGGGTCCCTACGTGTTGCAGGCCGCGATCGCCGCCTGTCACGCACGGGCGCCGACGGCGGCGGAGACGGACTGGGCGCGCATCGCCAGGCTCTACGAGACGCTCGCCCAGCGCATGCCCTCCCCCATCGTGGAGCTGAATCGCGCGGTCGCCGTCGGGATGGCGTTCGGACCCGCGGCGGGGCTCGAGCTCGTCGATGCACTGGCCTCGGAGCGCTCGCTCCAGGGCTACCACCTGTTGCCGAGCGTGCGCGGCGACTTCCTCACGAAGCTCGGGCGCTTCGACGAGGCCCGCGCGGAGCTCGAGCGCGCGGCATCGCTCACGCGCAACGCACGCGAGCAACACCTTCTGCTCGAGCGCGCCGAGGCGTGTGCCCGCGCCGCTCGTGGGCCTTCGCAATAGGCCCCTCTTCCGTTCACGTCGAGCCTTGGAGACCACCATGTGCCGGAACATCAAGACGCTGTTCAACTTCGAGCCGCCAGCCACTGAAGAGGAGATCCGGGCGGCGTCCTTGCAGTTCGTGCGCAAGTTGAGCGGCTTCAACAAACCCTCGCAGGCCAACGAAGCGGCCTTCGCGAAAGCCGTTGACGACGTCGCGGCCGCCGCCCGTGTACTGCTGGCGTCGCTGTCCACGACCGCCCAGCCACGGGATCGCGAGGTCGAAGCCAACAAAGCGCGCGAGCGCTCACGCCTGCGCTTCAGCCGCCGCTGAAGCGAGGGCTCCGGTCGTCCGCGGGCCAGTCGGGCAGACGACAGGAGCCGGACGGGAATGCTGGCCTCCGCACGGCCGGGGCGTTACGGGTGATCTCCATGGAATCCACTCCCTCCTCAGCCGTGGCCACCTGCCTGCTCTGTGGCGCGGAAGCCTCTCCCGCGCTGGACCTGCCGCGTTTCGGCGGCTCCTCCTGCGAGGACTGTGCGCGGCGCGTGGGCCACCTGCTGGTGGAGGCGCCCTCGTCACTGACGGATATCTGGCCGCTCCTGTCGGAGGAGGACGACGAGGACTCGCTCGAACCCATGGTGCAGCGCTCGGATGGGACTTCGGTGCAGTTGCGCCAGCTCACCGCGGAGCTCAAGCGCGAGCTGTCGGTCGAGGATCGCATGAAGCTCGCCGAGCTCTACGGTGACATCGGACTGGTGCGTGAGCAGCTCGAGGAGTGCGGCCGGGTACTCGTCGCCGCGCCCTCCGCCGCGCTCGCCCAGCGTGCGCTCGACGTGCTCTTCTCGAACGAGCTCTGCTCGCCCTTGGGGCTCGAGCAGTTGCGCGGGCACCTCTTCCCAGCCTGAGGCATGGCGTGCCCCGCGCCCGGGAGCGCCAGGGCTCGCTCGCCTGGCGGGCTTGCGAATGGGGGAAGGGCTCCCCCGTGGTTTTTTGGGGCCAGCGAAAAGCTTTACGTATAGCGTTCCATCCGTTCCCGCGACGATGTACCTGTCGCGTGCGGGTGCCCATGCTGGCGCACCGCTTCACGAGCGGCCGTTGAACATGCGGCATCGCCCCGGATTGGACCTTGTCCCGGGCGACGCTGGAGCCAAGAACTGCACCATGCACGAACCTCTCCCCCAGCCCGGCAGCACCTTCGACCCGCATCCTGAGCTCAGTGGCCGCGGCGTGCGCCTCGCCTCCGCGTCGAGCCGTGGGAGGCGAGATGCGTGACCAGAGCGCGTCGGCCGTCCTGGATATCGCGACGCTTCAAGAAGAGCGGGCGCGGATGCTCCTCGACAACATCAAGGATTACGCCATCTTCATGCTCGATCCTTCCGGGCACGTGAAGACCTGGAACACGGGCGCGGAGCGGCTCACCGGCTACACCCTGGGGGAGATCCAGGGGCGGCACTTCTCCCTCTTCTACCCTCCGGCGGACATCGTCGCCGGCAAGTGTGAGCGCGAGCTGCGGATCGCCACGGCCGAGGGCCGCTTCGAAGAGGAGGGCTGGCGTGTCCGCAAGAACGGCGAGCTCTACTGGGCCAATGTGATCCTCACCGTCATGCGCGACCCCACCGGCAAGCTGCTGGGCTTCGCCAAGGTCACGAAGGATCTCACCGAGCGCCGCACGGCCCAGGAGCTGCTCCGGCAGAGTGAGGAGCGCTTCCGGCTGCTCGTCTCGAGCATCAAGGACTACGCCATCTTCATGTTGGACCCCGAGGGGCGGGTGGAAAGCTGGAACCCCGGTGCCCAACGCCTCAAGGGCTACAAGCCCGAGGAGATTCTCGGTCAACCCCTCACCCGCTTCTACAGGGAGGAGGACGTGGCCAAGGGCAAGCCGTGGGATCTGCTGCGCCAGGCCACCGAGCACGGCCACGTCGAGGACGAGGGCTGGCGCGTCCGCAAGGACGGGTCCGTCTTCTGGGCGAACGTGGTCATCACCGCCGTGCGCGATGAGAAAGGAGTGCTGCGAGGCTACGCCAAGATCACGAAGGATCTCACCGAGCGCCGCAAGAGCGAGGAGCTGATGCGGCGCAGCGAGGAGCGGTTCCGGCTGCTGGTCTCCAGCGTGAAGGACTACGCCATCTTCATGTTGGACCCCGAAGGGCGCGTGGTGACCTGGAACAGCGGAGCGGCCCGACTCAAGGGCTACTCGGCCAGGGAGATCGTCGGCGAGCACTTCTCCCGCTTCTACCCACCCGAGGAGCTGGCGAAGAACAAGCCCGCCAGGGATCTCGAGCTCGCCAGGCGGGATGGCCGCTTCGAGGAGGAAGGATGGCGTCTGCGCAAGGACGGCACGACCTTCTGGGCCAACGTGCTCATCACCGCGATGCATGACCCGGCCGGCACGCTCCTGGGGTTCGCGAAGGTGACGCGCGACCTCACCGACCACAAGCGGGTGGAAGAGGAACGCCTCCGGCTCGCCCAGACCCAGGAGGCGGTCCGGCTGCGCGACGAGTTCCTCTCCATCGCCGCGCACGAGCTGAAGACGCCACTCACGGCACTCCTGCTCCAGCTCCAGAGCCTGAGGAATCGCGTGGCATCGCTCGAGCCGAACATCGCCACCAGGCTCGGCCGCGCGCTTCACAGCACGGGACGGCTGTCGGATCTCATCGAGACGTTGCTCGATGTCTCCCGGATCTCCACCGGCCGGCTCACCCTCCACCCGGAGCGGTTCGACCTGACCGCCATGGTGAAGGACGTGGCCGAGCGCCTCCGTGAGGCGGCGTCCGCGGCCGGCTGTACGCTCCTGATCCGGGATGGACAGCCCATCGAGGGGACCTGGGATCGCCTCCGCATCGAGCAGGTGCTCACCAACCTGTTGGCCAATGCCTTCAAATACGCGGCCGGAGGTCCGGTCGAGCTCTCGATGGGGCGAGAGGGGTCCGAGGCCCTCCTCATCGTCACCGACAGTGGGCCCGGCCTGCCGGAGAAGGACATGCCACGGCTGTTCGGCAGGTTCGAGCGCGCCGCGTCGATCAACCACTATGGCGGGCTGGGCCTGGGGCTGTACGTGTGCCGGGAAATCGTCCAGGCCCATGGAGGGACCATCTCCGCCGAGAACCCGCCCGGAGGGGGCGCCCGCTTCACCATCCGCTTGCCGACGGAAGCTCCGGACCCCGGCGCGGCATCGGACAGCGGACAACCCTGAGGCGGCTCAGGCCCCCTTCCTCTCGCGTGGGGAGCCGGACCCCTTCCATTCCAGGCACACCTTCTCGGCCCTGGTCGGTGCCGGATCTTTGGAGAAGATCTTGTCCTCCCGCTCCTGGTCGTGCTGGCGGATCCGTGCCAGGAGAGCACCGGCCTTCCGCCTCAGGACCCGGCTCCGTCCCTCGTGGAAGCCGTCCTTCTCCAATCGCTCGGCCTGGCACAGGTAGGCCTGGGAGAGGTCCCATCGGAGCTCGTCGAAGATGGCATTGTCGGAAGCGAGCCGCACCGCATCCTCGAGCACCGGGATGGCTTCGCCAGGGCGGGCCTGACCGAGGAGGACCTCCCCCAGCGCGGAGAGGGCCAACGCCTCCCGGAGCCGGGACTCCATCACACTGCTCAACCGGCTCGCGCGTTGGGCGAACTCCCGCGCCCGCTCGCCATGCTCCTGGGTCGGACCCAAGGGAGGCTGCTCCTCGGGATAACGGAACCGCCACTCCCAGAAGTTGTAGGCATAGCGAATCAACGCCTGGGCATGGGTTGGATCGAGATTGAACGCCTGCTCGTATTCCATGAGCGCCTTGCGGTAGGCGCTGGAGATCTTCTCATCCCGGTCCCTCTTGTACTGGATACCCTCCCAACTCCAGACGAGGTCACCATACATGTCCGCCCGGAGGACGTGAGCGCTGGCATCCTTGCTCAGGACCGCCATCGGTTGCTCGTCGCCGAGCAGAAAGGCGACCCGGGCCGCGCTGCACCGGAACGAGATGTTCTGAGAAGGATCCTCGACGAGCTCCGCGGCACGCTGGTAGTACCGCGAGGCCGCCCGGAACTGCAGCAGCCGGGGCCGCGTCTGCCATGAGGGCGACTTCCGGGGTGGAGGTTGCTCGCCGTTCGTCAACGGACAGGCATTTCGCGGATCCCCATCCTCCGAGGGTTGCTCGAGGAGCCTCCCGAGCGTGCCCTGCACGTGGGCTTCACTCTCCCGGAGGGCCGTGGCGGCATGCCAGACATGGGGCAGTTGCCAGTACATCCGCTCCGCACGCTTGCAATAGAAATAGGCCCGAAGACGATTCTGGGAGTCAAGGTCCGAGCGGCCTTCCGTCCTGGCCTCATCGGAGCCCATCAGACAGAGCCCATAGTAGGCCTGGGTCTTCTCCAGTGGATGGCCCGGGACCTGGATGATCCGCTGCCACAGCCTGAGCGCCTCGCTCCGCCTCGCATCCTCCTTCGCCGAGCCCCACGACGACAGCCTCGGAGAAGTAGCGACCGTCGTCCGTTGGATGGCTCCCGTGGTGCCGGGTTCGAGGAACACGGAAGCCAGGGCCACCTGACCGGGAACGAACCCGGGGTTGAGCAGGATGCTGGTGCGGAACGCCTTGATGGCCGCGTCCGTCTGCCCCTCCTTCTGCAGCGCGAGCCCCAGGCGGTAGTAGGCCAGGGTGAACCCGGGGTCCGCTTGGATCGCCTCGCGGAACGACTGGATGGCCTGGCCCAGGGAGACATAGTCCTCCGTACGCTCGGACACGTCCCAGCGCTCCACCCCCTTGCGGAAGGACTCGAAGGCCTCCCAGGAACGGGTGATGCTGGTGTCCGCCAGCCGGGGGTCCGCGCTGATGATCTCGAAGGCCAGGCTCCGGGTGAGGCGCGAGACGGCGTCCGCGAGCTTCGGCTCGACCCGGGACCGCGGGTTCGACGACAGCTCTTGAGAGAGCGGCTGCTTGTTCAACTCGACCTGCCAGGCCTCTCCGGTGCTGCTCCGGGCGAGCAGGATGTACCGGCTCTGATCCTCATAGAGGGTTCCGTGGATGACCTTCACGCCCAGCAGCGCGCGCACCGGAGCCTGGATGGGCGCGGCCAGCATGCGGAAGGGCACCTTGACGCCTCCACCGAACTCCAGGACCAGGTTCTGGGCGGATGCGCTCGAGGCTCCGGACATATCCGCGGCATAGCCGAGCTGATCCATCTGCTTGTTGTTGTTCACGGGCTGCTGGAGCACGACCCCCGACCGGAGCACCCGCTGGAGGCTCCCGAGCGCACCCGTGAGGCCCTCGGAGAGGGTCTGCCCAAGCTCCTGCGCCTGTTCCCGATCCCGGGGAGTCGCGAGTCCCGTGACCATGAAGGGCTGGATGATCGTCTTGCCAGCATTGGGCACCTCATTGGCGGCGATCAGGAGGATGAGGGCCAGGGGGAGCGTCGTCAGAATGAGGCGGAGGGGCTTGCGAGCAATCAACCAGTCGTATCCGCGCTTCAACCCCTTGCCACCCCGGGCGATCCATCCGCGCAGGGGCTCGAGCCTGCCCGAATCCGGCGAGGCCTCGGAGATGGACGAGCGCCACGCCCGCAGGCCCCGGCGCAAGGGCCCATCCAGGAGCGTTTCCGCCAGCACGGCCGCGATGAGAAGCACCCCGGCGAGGCCGAAGAGCATCTCGAGCTCCGAGGAGAAGAGCGGCACGGCGATGACCCAGGGCAGGGCGAGCAGCGAGAACAGGACGATGCGCCGGCACGGCAGCGTCAGCCCGGGCAGGTTGACGCTCTTCATCCGGCGGGCGGCGGCGGTCAGGGCCACGGCGAGCGGGCCCGCGAGGACCACCCAGGAGGGCCAGATCAGGGAGCCATCCCCCCACTGGGAGAGCACGACGAGCCCCACCCCCACCCCGCCCGCGGCCACCACCAGCGCCCGGTAGCGTCCCTCGCCGAGCCACTTCCAACGGGTCTGGAGCTCCCGAAGAAAGCGCGAGGTCCAGAAGGCCAGGCTGAAGGGAAACGCCAATATCAGGCAGGCGAGCCAGGCCTGCTGCCACACCCTGGCGAACGGCGACTCCGTGAACTCCGCCCGGCCCAGACTGAAGAGCGCCAGCACGGAGATGAGGAGTGCCGCCAACCCGAAGAGGCTTCGAAGGGAACGAACCCGAAGCAGGCCGAGCACGCACCCGGCGAGACAGAAGCACGACCAGAGCAACAGGGGCGGTGACCAGAGATCATAGGAATAGACGGGAGGCAATTCCGGCTCACCCAGGCCAAGCAACCGGAGTTGGAAGGCAGCCAGCACCGCGACACCCCCGGCGAGGCCCAGCCGCCATGCCAGGTGATGAAGCTGTCTCTCGGGCGGGTATTCGTGACACGCGGTCCAGGCCAGTCCGGCCCCCAGGGAGATTCCCGCGAGGAATAGAATCATCCCGAGCCGGGTGAGTGCCCCCCCCTGCACCAGCACCACGCCCAGGTCGGGGCTGACCACCAACCGCCCCAGGTAGAAGAGGCGGGCCCAGAGCAACGCCCACCCCGCGGTGACGAGCAGGAGCAGCCCCCAGGCGCGATGGTGGTGGTTCTGTACCGAGCGACGGAGGAACCAGAGGCCCTCCCACCCCAGCAAGGAGGCGGCGAGCACGACGGCGATGACACTCGGGCCCATGGTGGAACCCTCCCTTGAGCCACTACACGCGGCCCGTCCGAGGGCATTCCGTCCCAGGGCTCCCCAGCGGAGGCCAGTGGCATGGGCTCCGTCCCATGCATGCTGCATGATGCGGCATTCATATGCAGCGAATGCTCGGGTGGATGGTCATGGCTGTCTTGTGCTGCGCGGCTGGCGCGGCCATGGGGCAGCAGGGAACGAACACGCTCCTGGAGGAGGCGCGGTCTGCCGTTGAAGAGGGCACGAGGCTCGAGGACGCGGGCAAGCACACCTGGAAGCAGGGGAAGTACGCCCGCGCGGAGCCGCTCCTCCTGCGCGCGCTTTCCATCCGGGAAGCGGCCCTCGGCAAGAACCATCCCGACGTCGCTTCTTCTCTCGACACCCTCGCCAACCTCTACGCGGACCTGGGTTACTACGACCGTGCGGCTCCGCTCCACGAGCGTGCGCTCGCCATTCGCGAAGCGGCCCTCGGCAAGGACCATCCCGACGTCGCCGCCTCTCTCAACAACCTCGCTCGCCTCTACCAGTTCCAGGGGCGGTACGGCCGTGCGGTACCGCTCCACGAACGCGCGCTCGCCATTCGCGAAGCGGCCCTCGGCAAGGACCATCCCGACGTCGCATCCTCTCTCAACGGCCTCGCGACCCTCCATCAGATTCAGGGGCGATACAGCCAGGCCGAGGCGCTCTACACGCGCGCGCTCGCCATCCAAGAAACAGTTCTTGGAGAGAAACACCTCCTCGTCGCCTATTCGCTCAGCAATCTTGCCTTCCTCTATCAGGAAAAGGGGTTGTATGCCCGGGCCGAGACGCTCTACGTGCGTGCGCTCGCCGTCTACGAGGCAGCCCTCGGAGAGAACCATCCCAAGGTCGCCGACGCCCTCTTGAACCTCGCGCAACTCTATGACGAGCAGGGATTGTACGGGCATGGCGAGCCACTCTATGCGCGCGCGATCTTCATCTTCGAGGAGACCTTCGACAAGCATCCCTCCGAAGCCACCCATTTGCTCATCAACGTCGGTGGCCGGCTCGAGCCGCTCTATGAACGCGCGCTCGCGATCAGCGAAGAATCCGCTCTCGGCAAGACGCATCCCCACATCGCCGTCCCCTTCAACAATCTCGCCTTCCTCTACAACCAGGCGCTCTTCTACCGGTGGGAGAAGCTCTACGCGCGTGGAATCGCCATCTACGAAGAGGCCTTCGGCAAGAACCATCTCGAGGTCGCCGACCTGCTCGTCAAATCCGCCGCCCACTATCAGGACATGGGGATGTACGGCCGGGCGGAGTCTCTCCTGCGGCGAGCACTCGCCATCTACGAGGCAACCTGCGGCAAGAAACATCTGCGGGTTGCCGCGGCGCTCAACAAGCTGGCTTTCGGTTATCGGAAACAAGGATTGTACACACGGGCGGAGCCGCTCCTCCAGCGCGCGCTCGTCATCTGGGAGTCGGCGCTCGGCAAGAATCATCCAGACATCGCCTGGCTACTCACCGAGCTCGCCAGTGTCTATCGGAACGAGGGACGCTACAAACGGGCGGAGCCGCTCCTTCAGCGCGCGCTGGCCACTCAGGAAGCGGCGCTCGGAAAGACACACCCCGATGTCGCCCTCACACTCAACAGCCTCGCCAGTGTCCTTCAGCACCAGCGGCACTACGAACGGTCGGCCCTGCTCTTCCAGCGCGCACTCGCCATTCAGGAAGTGGCGCTCGGAAAGACACACCCCGATGTCGCCCTCACGCTCAACACGTTCGCCCAACTCCGCCTCGCCCAGAATCGCCTCGCCGAAGCCCTGCCCCTCCTCACGCGGGCCTTCGACATTTCCGAGAGGCTCCTCCGCCAGGAGGCGCTCGACTTCTCCGAGGCGCATCTGGCGGGCTTCCTCCAATTCATCCGCACCGATGAGGATCGCCTCTATTCCCTGGCCCGGGCGTATCCAGACGACGCCCGCGTGCGGCGCCTGGCGCTCGCCGCCGCGCTGCTGCGCAAGGGCCGCTCCGTCGAGGAGACCGCCGGCACCTCCCGCGCCGTCTACCACAGCCTGGGTGCCCAGGATCGCGACACCTTCGAGCGGCTGCGCTACCTGCGCACCCAGCTCGCCAGGCTGTCGCTCGAGGGCCCCGGCAACCTCGCTCCCGCCGACTACCTGCACCGCCTGAAGGAGCTCACCGCACGGGGGGATGCCCTCGAAGCCGACCTCGCCTCGCGTTCCGTGGCCCTTCGCGCGCTCGCGGAACTGCCGTCTCCTGACGAGATCGTCGACCGCGTCGCGGCCACGCTTCCCCCCGATGGCGCTCTCGTCGAGCTCATCCTCTACACGGACCGCCCGCTCGTCCTCACGTCCGAAGTCACGGAACGGTCACGACACCCAGGCACGCTCCGCTACCTGGCCCTGGTGCTCCTTCCGGATGGAAGCAGCCGCGTCATCGACCTGGGGCCCGCCGCGCCCATCGACCTCGCCGCCTCGCGCCTGCGGGATGGCCTCGCCGACCGTGACGCCGCCTACCTGGGCCTCTCCAGGGAACTCCATTCCCTCGCCTTCCAGCCCCTCCTGCCGTTGCTCGGTGACGCCCGCCGCCTCTACCTCTCGCCCGACGGACAGCTCGGCCTCGTCCCCTTCGCCGCGCTCCACGACGGCAACCACTTCCTCATCGACACCTTCGATTTCACCTACCTCACCTCGGGCAAGGACCTCCTGCCTCGCTCCCAACGGGCCGTTGGGCCACGTTCGGTCGTCGTCTTCGCCGACCCGGACTTCGGCGTCCCACCCGCACGCCCCTCTCCTTCCCAGGAAGAAACACCCGCCTGGGGCTCCTCCATCGAGCGCTTCTTCTCCACGCGGGGAGCCGGCCTCGCCGAGCGGCCCTGGGTTCCATTGCCCGGCACCCTCGAGGAAGCCAAGGCCCTCCAGCGCCTCATTCCCCAGGCGCAGCTCTTCCTGGGAGGGGAAGCGACGAAGGAGCGGCTCCTGAAACTCCCGGCGCCCAGGGTCCTCCACATCGCCACCCACGGCTTCTTCCTCGAGGATGCCAGCGCCGCGCCCGCGGGTTCCCGCGCGCTCGTAGACCTGGGCACGTCTGGCAATGAGGGCCCTGGACAGTACCCGCCCGACCCGTTGCTGCGCTCCGGTCTCGTCCTCGCGGGTGCACGGAGCCCGGCGGCGAACGCTGGCGAGAACACCCTGCTCCGGCCCGAAGGCTCCCTGGTGACCGCCCTCGAGCTCACCGGTCTCGACCTGTGGGGCACCGAGCTCGTCGTCCTCTCGGCCTGTGATACCGGCCGCGGGGACGTCAAGCCCGGACAGGGCGTCTACGGACTCCGCCGGGCCTTCGTCATCGCGGGGGCCGAAGCCGTGGTGATGAGCCTTTGGAAGGTGAACGACGACACCACACGGGTGCTCATGGAGGGGTACTACCGCAACCTCCTCGCGGGCAGGGGGCGTTCCTCCGCCATGCGCGATGCCATGCTCGCCCTACGTCAGTCTCATCCCCATCCCACCTTCTGGGCCCCGTTCATCGTCCTGGGCCGTGATGCACCCCTGCGCGCGCTCACCCGGTGATGGAACGTGGTGGGCTGCCTCTCATGGCTGAATTGGCGGGAATGACACCTGTGGGCGGGGAGGATTTGGTGTATGGGACCCCCTCCCCTCGTTGTATCCCCCCATGAGGAGCCCCTGATGCGTCGTATTGGCCAAGCCCTTCTCGCAGTGAGCCTGTTCGCCGGTTGCGGTGGTACTGAAATCGATCCGTCCTCCGAGTCCATCGAGCAGCGGCAGTCGTCACTCACCCAGACAAACGTGGACGTTGCCCCGGAGTGCCAGGGCATCCTCGGCTTCGTGAACACGGCGTCGTTCCAGACGCTGGACGTGTACCTCCCGAGCGACGTCGCCACCAACCTCGTCACCCGGCGCGCGGCGGCGCCCTTCGTGTCCCTGGCGGACATCTCCTCGGTCCGGCTGGTCGGTCCGACCCGTCTCGAGCAGCTCGCGAGTGGTGCCCGGAACGAGGGCTTCATCGGGTCCAGCTGCATCGGCATCCTGGACGGCCTCGCGGTTTCCACCGATGACGCCGCCGCGATCGTGTCCCTGGTGAACACCATCAGCGACTCCGAGCTGCATGACGTCCTGCCGGACGCGTGGAATGGCGCCTCCAACCTCCTCAACCTGCGCCCGTTCACGTCGGTCCAGGCCATCTCCAACGTCGCGGGTATCGGTGACGTGGCCCTGCGGAACATCCGGAACGCGGCCACGCTGAGCCGGCCCCTCGAGGCGCTCATCGACGCGGTGAACGCGGTGCCGCAGAATGGCCTCTACGGCGCGAACATGGCCCGCCACTTCGACTGGTGGGAGGTCGTGACGACGCGCGGCACCTACCGTGTCGGGAGGCTGGAGTGCTTCGGGCTCGAGCCGAGCAGCGTCCCGTATGGCGCGACCGTCCGGCCGAACCTGGCCGACGCCGCCGAGGTGCGTGCCGAGATCGTGGACACCCTGTCCGCCGCCAACCAGAACAACCAGATCTCCAGCAGCGTGATCTCCGCCGGCCTGGCGAATCTCGACGCACTGACCGCGGGGCGCTCGTTCAAGGGTTGCTACTTCAGCTACGCGGATGACCCCTGGAGCGGGAACAACGTCGCCATCTTCGTCGACACCGTGAACGGCTTCAGCGTGATGACCGAGACCTACTGGAGCGAGTGATTCCACCGTGCCCCGGGGAGCGGGCCTGAGCCCCGGGGCCGCCTTTCCTCATGAGGCACTGGCGGAACCCTTCCGTGAGTGCCTCCCGGTCCAGGTTCCGGCCGATGAAGACGAGGTCGTTGGCCCGGGGCGTGTTGCCCCAGGGCTTGTCGGGCTGCCCGTCGAAGAGCATGTGTACCCCCTGGAAGACGTAGCGGTTCTTCTGGCCCGCGATGGCGAGGATGCCCTTCATCCGGAAGATGTCCGTGCCCTGCTCCTGAAGCACCTTGGACAGCCAGGCGTTCAGCCGGTGCTGGTCGACCTCTCCTTCCAGGTGGATGCCGACAGACGTCACCGTCTCGTCGTGCGAGTGGCCGGCGCCGAAGTACCGCTCCGCCCGGCGCGCCAGGACATTGCCCGCGGCATCCTCCACCCCCAGCGCGTACTCCTCCGGACGATGCTCCGTGAAGAGTGCGTAGAACCCCTCGCGAGGAACCTTCAGCGGGTACACCTTGCGGCCCCGGTTCTTCGCGAAGTCGAGCTGGAAGTGGGTGTCCCCTGCGGAGAGGGCATCGCCAGAGACGCGGCGCGAGGGCGAGCGCGACCAGAAGCGGACGGCCTTCTCCGCGCCCGCCTTCAGCCCCGCCTCGTCAGCGGAGTCCACCGGCACGAGGGCGACGTCCATCGTCGCATCCGGACCCTCCGCGAGGACGAGACTGGCCAGACCCGGCCGGAGCGCATGGACGCCGCCCCACTCGAAGGGGTACTCGGGCTCGAGGAAGGCGGGCTTCTGCCGCAGCGCCCGCCCCAGGTCGAAGCCTCCCACGTCGAGGACGCTCTCGAGGGAAACCTGCCCCCTCACGGTCCGCTGGACGCGGGCCATGGCGTTCATGCTCCGGATGCGGCGCTCCACCCGCTCGACCTCCTCCGGTGTCACCAGGTCGATTTTGTTGATGATGATGACGTCGGCGAAGGCGATCTGCTCCTGGCACTCCTCGCTCTCGTCGATGTGCAGGGAGACGTGCTTCGCGTCCACCAGGGTGACGATGCCGTCGAGCTTGAACTGGGAGCCGATCTCGTCATCCACGAAGAACGTCTGGGCCACCGGGCTCGGGTCCGCCATGCCCGTGGTCTCCACGAGGACATGGTCGAACCGGTCCTTGCGGCGCATGAGGTTGCCGAGGATGCGGATGAGGTCCCCTCGCACCGTGCAGCAGATGCACCCGTTGTTCATCTCGAAGACTTCCTCGTCCGCGTTGATGACGAGCGCCTGGTCGATACCGATCTCCCCGAACTCGTTCTCGATGACGGCGATGCGCTTGCCGTGCTGCTCCGTCAGGATGCGGTTGAGGAGCGTCGTCTTGCCCGAGCCCAGAAACCCGGTCAGGACGGTGACGGGAATCTTCTTCTCCGAAGTCGCCAAGGTGTTGCCTCCGTGAATCCAGGTACAGCCAGGAGAGGGGGTCAGTGCCGCACGGGCCGCGCCAGGCTCCACGCCAGCAGGCGTCCGCCGGCCCCGATGGCCACCGCCACGGACCTGTCCGGCGAGAGGGTCAGCCCCTCCAGGGCCACGTCCGCCTGGAGTGTCCAGACCGGGCGCTGTCCCCGGGTGGGGTTCCAGCCGCAGAGCCGCCCGTCCTGCCCGGTGGAGAGCAGCAGCTCGGTGCCCGTGCCGTCCGCGAGGAAGGCGAGCCCCGTGACCCGCTCCGAGTGGGCCTTCAGGGCAAGCGCGCGCTGCCGCTCGCGCATGCGGGAGCCCAACTCCCAGACGGCGACCTCCTCGCCGTCGCCGGTGGCCAGGAGACTGCTGGCGGAGTTCCACGCCAGCGTGCGGACCTTGGCCCGGTAACCCGGCATGTCATAGGAGACGGCCTCGGCGGAGCGCACGACCCAGAGCCGGATGCTCGGGTCCTGCCTGCCCGCGGCGATGTACTGGCGATCCGGGCTGATGGCGACGGAGAGGACCGCGCTCTCCGCGTCGAGCGTCTGCAGGGGCCGCTTCCTGCCCGCCTCGAGCCGATGAATCCCGCCATTGCACGAAGAGATGATGCCCGTGCCGCTCGCGCTCCATTGGATGGAGGTGACGGTGCTGGCGTGCTGCTCGTAGCCGCCCTTCAGGGTACCCCGGCGAGACCAGATGCGGACGGAGCGCCCTGCCGCCGCGGCGAGGTAGCTTCCCGAGGGAGACCACAGGACGTGCTCCACCCAGGCTCCCCCGGCCTCCCAGGCGTTGAGCTCCTGCCCCGACTCCGAGGCATGAACACGGACCTGGCCGTCCTGTCCTCCCGTCACGAGCTGCTCTCCGTCCGGAGAGAAGCACACCGAGAGCGTTCCGCCCGCGTGTCCAGGCAGCTCCCGGAGCACCGCACCGGACTTCGCGTCGACGAGGAGCACCGGACCGCCGAAGGTGGCCGCCGCGATGCGGAGCCCCTCTGGCGAAAAGGCCACCGAGCTGACCCCGTCCGGCAGCTCGATGTCGAAGAGCCTCATGGGCCCGCGGGCCTCGTTTCGCTTCCTTGGGGTGGATGCCATGACCATCCTCTCAGCCCACGAGGGCCCGCAGCCCCGACAGACCCATCCACACGCCGAGCCCGATGCCGAGCGCGCTGGTCGCTTTGAGAATGCGGGCACGCCAGCGCTCCGAGTTCCGGACGACGAAGCCCAGGGGCAGGGACAGGAGGACGGTGAGCAGCACCATGCCTCCAGAGACGCCCAGGCCGAACGAAAGGAGGAACAGGAGGGCGGGGAGCCGCTCATGGACGGTGGCGAGCGCGAGGAGCGCGATGCCCGCGGAGCCCGCCAGGCCGTGAACGATGCCCACCAGCAGCACGCGCCAGGAGTGCGGCCTCACGGGCTCGGGCTCCGAGGGCAACGGGCAGTCCGCGTGGCCCCACTGCACGGTCCCCAGCGTCACCAGCAGGGCGGCGACGAAGAGCTCCATCACTGGCTCCCAGGCACCTGGCACCGACAACCGCCCGCCGACGAGCACCGCCCCGACCGCGAAGAAGGCGAACGAGTGGCCCAGGCTCCAGAGAAGCGCCGTGCGCACGGCCGACCGGAACCCCTGCCCGGACCTCAACAGCGAAGCAATGGCGCAGACGTGGTCGGCGTCCGAGGCGTGGCGAAGCCCGAGTACCAACCCGAGGCTCAGGGCACTTTCCAGCATGCGAGATCCAAGGCGAGAGAGACACCTCAATTATCGCACTCTAGACTCTATTGCAACACCGTTACAACAAGATGCGACTTCGAACGGACACGGGCGGCCCTCCCCAGGACGGGCCGCCGACTCGGAGGCCCCCTTGAGATACGGGCGGCAGGCGGAGGAGGTGGTGGTGGGGGCCGTGCCGAATCCCGAAGACCATCGATGTGGATATCGAGACCCATCCATGTCTGTTTCATGGCCTCTTTCAAGAATTTGAAAGCCATTGAAGACAAGCAGCCTTGACGATTCCCGACTCGTGATTGTCTTCAAGCCTGCGCCCAGGAATCAGGACCCCCAGGCCGCCGGGGCACGGCGTGGGTCACTCCGCGTCGTGAGACAGGATTGTGACGCTCGACGCCTACGCGCTCCTCCCCGACTCAGCGCATCAGCAATTCGTTTGAGAAGCACAGAATCGAGAGGCGGTTCCCGGTTCGAAGCGCTCTCGGCCCCGCCGGAGCACACTGGAGCGTGCACGTTGGAAATTTCAATCTCCCCCGGAACGCAAACTCTCAATTCCTGGGTGACGCATGGAGTCAACCCGCCCATCCTCGCAACAGCACATCGACTACTTGACGAATGACGCTCGCCCCTTGCTACTGTCGGGTCTTCAACCACGCTACTAAGTCCTGTCTCGGAATCTCATTTCATCTCCAGCTCTTCCGCCTTTTTGGCGGTGATCCGTCGTTCCACCCCCCCAACTTCCAGTGAAGAGAAGCCTGATGAAGAACAAAGCACTGCTCGCGGCCATCACCACCTCCTGTGTTGCCGTGACCGCCCATGCCGACCCACTCCCCATCATCTTTTCGGGCTACATGCGCGCCGGAACTGGCATCAACGTCCGAGGTGGCACGCAAGTGTGCGTCGGTCTCCCCGGTGCCGACACCAAGTGGCGCTTGGGCAACGAGTGCGACTACGTGGTCGAGCCGAGCCTCAACGCCAAGCTCGTCTCCCTCGAAGGCTCTGACTGGCATGTGCACTTCATGCCCGGAATCTATCGCGCCTGGGGCGGCAGGGAGTTTCAAACCTACTCCTCGCCTGGTGGTCAGCTCCTTCCTGAAAGCGGTACCGACGAGCTGGTGGCCCGCTTCGGTCAGGTCTTTGCATATGGGACCAACATCGCGGCGCTCGGCAATGGCAAGGTCTGGGTGGGTCGGCGCTTCTACAACCGCCTTCAGACCGGCATCAACGACCAGTTCCTGGAAATCAACGATGGCGATGGCGCGGGCATCGAGGACATCAACGTAGGTATTGGAAAGCTCAGCGTGGCCGCCATGCTGAACCCACGCGGGAGCGCCAACAACAACCGCATCAGCGTGCCGGTACGGCTGACTGGCATCAATGACCTGCCCAATGGCCAACTTGCCCTGTACGTCACTCCGTCCGTGCAGCTCAAGAGCGACGACCAGGTGAACGCCACCACGCCGGCCACGGAGGCCAATGGACTGGCCGTGGGTCTGTACCAGACCCTGAACGGCGTCCTGCTCGGTGGCAACACGCTCGTTGGCGTGAAGATGGATTGGTTCGGGACCACGCGAAACAGCCGCGTGGTGCTTCAGCAGTCAGCCGTTTTCGGTGAACCCACCTCGTTTGGCGGAACCGTCGTCGAAGGTCTGGCCGAGTACCGCATCAACAAGGCAGCTGGCAATGCCGGCAACAAGTGGTTTGGCATGGGAGTCCGCACCGACACCCACCTCGTCGGTCCCTTCCGCGTGCTGGCCGAGGCAGGCCATGACATGGTCAAGCCGGATAACGGTGGGCACACGCGCAACATGACCAAGTTCACCCTGGCGACGGCGGTGTCCGCGGGCCAGGAGGCCGGCTCCCGCCCGACGATCCGTCTGTTCGTCACGCACGCCATCTGGGACGAGGCGGCCCGCGCCAGCTTCGACGCGACTTCGCGTCTGCGTCAGGTCTTTGGCGACCAGCGGTCGGGCACCTCGGTGGGTCTCCAGGCCGAGGCCTGGTGGTGATAAAGGCCTGGACGCGGCTCGCGCATCCACGCGGCCGCGTCCAAGCCTGGCGGTACCGGTTCAGCGGCCGAGGATGTCCTTGCGCTGGCTCTCGGTGATGGCCCGGGCCCAATCCCTGAGTGGCTTGACCACGTTGAGCTCCGCCAGGGTGTCGTCCAGGTGGGTGATCACAGCATCGAAGTGGACATCACCCATCCCCCGCACCACCAACCGGGTATGGGCGCGGCGCATGTCCCGGCCGCTGTACGAGCCAGGGCCGCCAAACGCAGTGACCAGGAAGGCCCTCTGCATGGCCTCCAGGCGGACCATATCCATGTTCTCGAAGAAAGGCTTCAAGAGGGGATCCGCCAGCACCTTCCGGTAGAAGATGGTGACCGCCTTCGACACCATCTCCTCACCGCCGAGCTGCTCGTAGAGACTCCGGGTCTGCTGCATGCTCACCCATTCCCTCGAGGCCTCATGGGCCGTGAATGCCACCTGGGACTATAGTACGGAGAACACTGACCCGGGTTGAGACAAGGCGTCTGGCAATGGGCTACCGGGTCCGGACGGCGCGCACCTCGATGTCCGCCGGGTTGGCCGGCGTGGACTCCTCGAGGAGCGCGCATACGGCACCCGTGAACTTGATGGTATCGCCCGACAGCGTCCAGGTGTCCGGGCCCTGATCGACACGCTCGCCGTTCAGGTACACCACCACCAGATCATCCGTGGTCGGAAGCTCCTCGGGATCGAAGGTCAGCAGGCAGGGATCCGACTCGAGCTTCTTGCTGATCTCCCGCAGTGCCTTCACCAGCTCGGCCCTGTTGCCCGCCTGGAAGAAGCGGCGGTTGCACAGCCCCACGGCCTTGTCGCACGAATCACCCGTGCCACAATCCAGGTCCACCTTGCACTTGCGTTCGAAGCCACCCGCCCGGGCCATGGCATCAAGGGTCGCCGCGCCCTGACGCCCCATTTCGGTGGAGGCATTGAAGTCCGCGCCGAAGCCGATGACGATGGTCTGGATCTCCTTGGCGCGCAGCATCTCCACCGCCGCCACCGAGGCGTTCTTGTCGAGGCAGCCCGCCGTCTCGCCGTCCAGACAACCCGCTTCGAGGGTGCAGAAGCACCCGGCGTTCGGGTACGGCGTCGGGAACTGCTCGTCGCAGTTGGGCAGACCGTCCGTCAGCAGCACCACGAAGTCGGAGCGCTCCGCCGTCCCCAGCTCCTGCCGCTTGCCTACTTCCGCGAGGCTCCGACTCGTGGGCGTTCCACCGTCGGGGACCCGGGCGTTCGTCGGGGTCGCGTAGGAGGTGATGCTCTGGAGCTCCGCCAACACCTTGTCGGCATTGGCCTTGAGCGTGGCCTCATCTTCCTTGTCCGCGTCGGGCAGCGGAATCGCGATCGACGCCGTGGCTCCGCAGTAGTTATCCGACGGGTAGGTGGCAAGCCCGATGCGGGCAACCGTCCCGCTGCTCACCAGGAAGTCCTCCATCGCATTCTGCAGCGCGCTCCAACGCGTGTCGCAGCCGCTCGAGATGGGGCACTGGAACGTGTCGTTGCCACAAGTCACGCCGTTCCTCTTGCAGGCGGCGACGCTCGGATCCGCTGGCGCCGTCATCGAGCCGGACGTGTCTACCAGCAGCATCAGGTTCGGCTTGCGCTCTCGCGCTTCGATCCGCCGCGCCTCCGTCGTCTGGGTGATGGCGAGCGGCTCCACCGGTTCGAAGTCATAGGTCTGGCAGCCCGTGGCGAACACTCCACCCACGGCGCCCACCAGCAGGACACCCAGAAAATTCCGCTTGGCGTGCATGGATTGAAGTCCCTCCTCACTCATCAGGCGCGGGACGGGCCCGCGCTCACAGAAAACCGGCCCCGACAGCGCATGGAGGATACACGCCCGCATTCACGCTCGGCCAGCATTCACTGCCTCGCTTCCAGGGGGACAACGGGCGCACTCGGTTCCTCCCCTCGAAGCAACCATCGGATGAGAAGATTCGCGATGAACGTGGAGAGAATCGCCATGATCACGAGCATCGTGAGCATGCCCGGAGGGGCTCCTGAGCATCCGGGGCAACGTCTCCAGACATCCCGAGCCCGCGGCTGGAAGTGCGCCCTGCGCGCGGTCGCGGGTCAGGGCGCGCCGAGAAGCTCCCGCGCTTCCCGCTGGTCCACCGAGTCGGGGTCCGGTTCGAGGTGGGCGAGGATTCGCGCCAGTCTCCTCCGGGCCCGCTCCGGGCAGCCCAGCTCCCTCATCTGCCGTCCCAGGCTCACCGTGGCCCGCAGCTCGAACAGTCTCAGACCCGCCTCGTGCCGGTGGGCCAGCGCCCTTGCCCGGAGGAAGCAGCGCAACGCCTCGTCCTCCCGGCCCGAGGCCCTCAGCAGCTCCCCTCGGAGCCGGTGCAGTTCGGGCGCGAAGAAGTGTTCGCCTATCTCCTCCACCTCCCGGAATGCCTCGTCCACGGTGGCCAGACCCTCCCGTGGCTGCCCCTGGCGCAGGTGGGCCTCGGTGAGCAGGCCAAGGACGTAGGGCAGGATGACCCTCACCCCCACGACGCGTGCGAGCTCCACACTCCTTCGCAGCTCCTCGAATCCTTCCTGTTCCCGCCCCATCCGGGTCAGCGCCCAGCCTCGAGCACCCTTTGCGAAGGCATGCATGGGTCTGAACGCGTTGACTCCGAGGATGGCGAACCCCTTCTCGGCCAGCTCCAACGCGCTCCGCGTCTCCCGGCGCCACTGACAGATGACGGCCATCATGGTCAACCCATAGGCCACGGTGGTGGAGGGGCACCGTCCCTCCCGTGTCAGCTCGAGGACCTCGTGGCCGTACCGCCGGGACTCGCGCAGCTCACCCCGGAGTGCATGGGTGAGGGACAGCTGGAGCCAGGCATCCACCTTCTGGTCGACCCAGATGTCCTGGATGAAGTCCACACGCAGCCCCTCACTGGATTCCAGGAGCTGCTTCTGCCGCCCGAAGTGCTCCAGGGCCACATGGGTGATGCCCCGCAGCATGGCCGTGAGCCCCAGCGCCCGGTGGCCCTGCGCGAGCAGCAGGGGCTCCCTCCGCGAGGGACCCGGGGCCACGAGCTGCTCGGCCAGCTCCGCTGCCTTCTGGTACTCCGCCCGGATGAGGAAGTAGTTGCACAGCCCCATCCAGAGGATGACGTGCTGGGGAGTCTCCTGCTCCATCTGCCGGTGCAACTCCAGTCCCCGGGCATAGGTCCGCTCCAACTCGGGGGAGCCGAATCCCTGGGTGTCGATCAACATCATGCCGAGCGCATTGAGCAGCTCCAGCTCCCCAGCCCGGCGCTCGGGCGTGTCCGGAAGGCCCTGTATCAGCCGCATGGCCTGCTTGAGGTGTGAGAGTGCCTCCGCGCTGGCCGGGCGCAGGATGGCGAGCTGCGCGGCCTGCTTCCAGGCCTGGATGGCCGCCACGGTGTCACCCGCCTCCGTGCGGTGGTGGGCCAGCACCTCGGGCCGGGACTCCACGCGCGCGGGGAAGTGCTCCAGCAGCGCCTGGGCGATGCGTCGGTGGTGCTGCCGCCGCAGGCCACGTGGCAGGGACTGGTACGCGGCCTCCTGGAGGAGCGCGTGCCGGAACTGGTACCCGGCCCCGTCTCCTTCCTCGCGCCGCCGGAGCAGCCTCGCCGAGACCAGCTCCTCGAGACCCCGCCGCAACGAGTCCTCGTCCCGGGCCGAGACGCGCGAGAGCAGGGCCAGGTCGAAGTCGCGTCCCACCACGGCACAGAGCTGCGCCAGGGACTTCTGCCGGGGCGGGAGCGCATCCAGCCGGGCCAGCAGCAACTCGTGCAGGGTGGCGGGGATGGAGGACAGGCTCGTCGAGGCGCCCTGCTCGAGCACCATGCGCGTCAGCTCCTCCACGAAGAGCGGAACGCCGTCCGTCCTGGCCGCGAGCTGGTGGACCGTCTCCTCCGGCAGCTCCCGGTTCCCGGCCATCCACCGCACCAGGGTCTCCGTGTGGGCCGTCCGCAACCGGTCGAGCACGAGCCGGTGCGACCACGGGCGCGGCGGCCAGGAGGGCAGCGGCTCGGGGCGGGTGGTGAGGAGGACGAGCATCCTCGCTTCGTGGACGTGCTCGCGCAGCAGGCCGAGCAGCTCCAGCGTGGAAGGGTCGGCCCAGTGCAGATCCTCGACGATGAGGAGCACCGGCCGCGGCTCCGCCAGGCGCAGCAGCAGGGCCAGGAGGGCCTCGTTCATCATCCGCTTGCGCTCGCGTTGCTGCTCCAGCGCGGACACGAGGGCCACCGGAGTGTTCTCCGCCACGGGGTGTGCGAGCAACTCCGCGAGCCGCTTCACGTGCTCCGGCTCCACGCCGAGCCCCGCCAGTCGAGCCTCCAATCCGTGTGGCCCCTCGGGGGCGGAGGTCTCCGGTTCGAGCTGGAAGAAGCGCCGCAGCATCTCGATGAGCGGATGGAAGGCGGTATGGCTCAGCTGCGACCAGCATTGGCACAGCAGGCGGTGGCTCGACCCCAGGGGCAGCTCGTCGTGCAGCTCCTGCGTGAGGCGGGATTTGCCGACGCCCGCCTCGCCGCTGATCAGCACGAAGGCCCCCGCTCCCCACCGGGCCCGCTCCCAGAGGGCTCGCAGCTTCTCCAACTCGTGCTCGCGTCCCACGAGCGGACTCAGGCCGGCCGAAAGGGCCCGCTCGAACCGGCACACCGACCTGTGCTCTCGCAACACGCGGCGGGGCTCCACGCACAGGCTGCCCGAGAGCGCCTCGACGGCGTGACGGCCGAGGGACTCGGTGTCGAAGGCGCCTCGCACCAGCTTCCACGTGGCATCGCCGAGCACCACGGCTCCGGGACCGGCCCGCCGCGCCAGCCAGGTGGCGACGCGTGGGGCCTCGCCCTGGAGCGAGCCGCCGTCGAACACCACCAGGTCCGTGTGGATGCCCGCCGACACGGAGAGTCCGAAGCGGGCCAGCTGCGGGAGCCGCTCCGGAAGGGCCTGGGTGAGGTGGAGCGCCGCGTGCACCGCGCGCACCGAGTCGTCCTCGCGGGCCGTGGGGTAGCCGAAGCAGGCGAGCACCTCGTCTCCGACGGAGAGCGCGACGGTGCCCTCCTGCTCGCGCAGCAGCTCCGCGCACGCCTGATGGAAGGCCGCCTGTAATTCACCGGCGTCTTCGGGATCGAGCTGCCCGGCGAGACCCGAGAGCTGCAAGGACACCAGCGTCACGTGCCGGCGCTGGGGGAGCACGGGCCGGGTGGGCTCGCGCCAGGGGCCGAGCTCCTCCTCCAGCGCGTGCAGCCGCTCCCGGAGCCTGGCGGCGCTGTGCAGCCGTTGCCCGGGGTCCTTGGTCAGCAGGGAGGCCACGAGCCGCGCCACCTCCTCGGGCACCTCGGGGCGCCGCGTGCGCACCGAAGGCACCGGCTCGGCAGAGAGGACCCGGGCGCGCATCTCCTCGAGCGAGACCATGGCGAAGGGCAGCTCACCGGTGAGCAGCTCGTACAACATGACGCCCGCGGCCCAGAGGTCGGTGCGCTCGTCCTGCGGCTCTCCGCGCCACTGCTCCGGCGCCATGTACGCGGGCGTGCCCGCCGTGGGCAGGAAGGGCACCAGCGGTGAGCGCGGAGCCACGAGGTACGCCAGCCCGAAGTCGAGCAGCTTCACGCAGCCCTCGCGCGTGATGATGACGTTGCTGGGCTTGAGATCCCGGTGGATGACCTGGTGCGCGTGGGCATGCGCCAGACCCGCGGCCACGGCGGACATGATGCCGAGGGTGCGGTGCAGGTCCGGCCGCTCGCGCCCCAACAGCGAGGAGAGGGACTCGCCCTCCAGACACTCCATGACAATGAAGGGGACGCGCGGCTCCCAGGGCGCCCCACTCCACTCGGCCACGTCGAAGACACGGACGATGTTCTCGTGGTCGAGCCGCGCCACGGCCCTGGCCTCCTGCTTCAGCCGCGTGGCGGGCGCCTCCCCGGCCGGAGCCTCGCGCGGGAGCAGGAACTTGAGCGCCACCCCGCGCTGCAGCTCCTCGTCCCAGGCGCGGAACACCCGTCCCATCGCCCCTCCCCCCAGCTCCTCGATGATCTCGAATCGCTGGCCATCCGGGCCACCCAACCGCTGTCCGGGAACGGGCACGCGCAAGGGCCATTCGTCGCTCCGGGATACCGCTCCCAGGAGCGAGTCCTCGAAGTCTTCGTGCTCCTCGTCCGCGAGGGAGGCGTCGTACTCGGGAAGGAACTGCTGTTCGACCTCCGGGATGTGAACCTCAGACATCGCGCGTCCCCCGGTCCTGTGATGCGGGCTTCCCTGGTGGATAACTACCCACCGGACGCGGAGCGCGAGGGCTTCCTGGCAACGCGGCGCCCGCTCTCCGGCCGGGAGAGCGGGCTTCATCACCGCTCAATCGTCGTGCGGGTCACGTGGGTCGTAATCGTCCGTGTCCACCTTGAAGCCAGGAGGGACCGCCTCCGCGATGTCGTCCCAGCGCACGAGCTTGAACTGCGTCGAGCCGTCGTACTCATAACCATTCGCCGGCTCGGTGCTCGGCGGTGGCGGGGCCTTGCCCGTCTGGAGGACCACGAGCCCCCTCGGGAAGGAGGCGCCCATGGGGACGTTCACCACGTCATGGCCATCCGTCTCGCCCACGCCCTCCACACGGAAGCTTCCGAGATGGCGGTTGCCGCGCTCACGCGTCCATCCCCCCTCACGGTCATAGAGGTGGAGCGTGTCGTCGCCCTGGCTGGAGACGACGAGATAACCCTCCTCTTCTTCCGCGTAGTACAGCGCAAGCCCCTCGACATCCGCCTCCAGGTGCTTGCCACCCACGGCGGGGTTGCCCGGCACGGCGATGGTTCCCTCGGGCGCTGGGGCCGGAGCCTCCAGCTCACAGGCGTATTCGCCATCATCCGGGACGGCCCAGTACGAGGCCCCGAACGACTTCACCGGCTCGATGAGGCGGCTCGGAGGGACGTCCACCACACGCGGGAGCGACGCGCTCAGCGGCACCTTCCACAGCCCCACCACCTCCTGCGCCGCGTAGAGAATGCCCTCCTGCTGGTCCACCACGAGCCCTTCGAACTGCGGATCGTCCGCCGGCTCCTCCCGGCACGGCGACCACGACAGGTGTCCGCCGCCGGACGGCCTGGGAATGGAGAAGCGCGGGTCGAAACGGAACTCGCGCACCTTCCGGTAGCCCACCTGCTCCGCGCCGGCCTCGTACAACTCGAGCCAGGCCACCACACTGCGGCTGCGCTGCGTCACGAACGCATGAAAGCGGTCGGACGGGTCGTGGTAGAGCCCGAGTCCGTAGGCCGTGTTCTGGTCATCCAGCGGATTCGGTTGCGAGCCCACCGGCTCTCCCGTGGGCTGGAAGGGAGAAGGCTGCACATACCGCGAAGGAAAGACGCGCTCCGCCGTGCGCGCCGTGACATCGAAGAGCGGTCCGTTCGCGCGCCCGGGGTCGATGGCATAGATGCGGAGCCGGTCACAACCGCGGTCCGTCACCACCGCGAGATCCACCTTCCGGACCCGACCATCCGCGCCACGCAACGGAAAGCCGTACTGGATGTCCACGTTGTTGAAGCGCCCGAACGTCTCGCCGCTCTCGCTCTCCGGGCACGCGGAGGTCTCCGCATCGGGCCGCGGCCCGGGAACCGAGGGATCCTCGGCCGAGAGCGCTGGACGGTTCGGCGGGAGCACGGTCTGCACCACCCGCCCATCCAGGTCGTAGACCTGCAGGCCAGCCTCCTTGAGCACGCCGATGACGAGGCCCCGCTCCGGACGGCTCGGGTGGACCCAGATGGCCGGGTCATCCGCGTCCGGGGTACGCGGTGCTTCGTCGTACCCGTGCAACACGGGAGTCTCCGCACGCGGAGGAATGACGGGCGGCTCGGCGACCGATGCGAGCGGAATCAGCACGAGCGCCAGTGAGGCGCCTCCAACGACACGACGCTTTCCGGACATGGACTCCTCTGGGGTGGATGCACTGCCCATACAGCGCAAGCAACGCATGTTGGAGGAGCATGCACGGAGAGCTGAGCAACAAATCCGTCAACCCACGGGCCCGGCGGCCCTGCTTTCATGCCCTCGGAGGCGCATTCTTCGCGAACGGCGCCAGCTGGTCGGCCAGCGCCTTCTGGAAGGCCGGCCGCGCCTCGCCGCGGAGGCGGTAGGCCTCGAGCGCCTGGCGCGCGGTGACCAGCTCGGTGTGGCGCAGGATGCGGAGCACGCTCGTCATGAGGAGGTCGCCGGCGGTGAACCGGTCCTCGAGCCACTCCCGGCCGTCCAGCCAGGTAACGAGCTCGTCGAGCTTTTTCTCGACCATCTTGAGCGCGCCCGGGCGGCGCAACTTCGCCCATTCCTCATTCGCTGAGAAGAGGTCGATGGTGGCGAGGTTCTGGATATGCGGCTCGATCGAGTTCAGCGCCGCGAACATCCACGTGATGGTGCGCGCCCGGGCGGCGGGCTCGGACGGCATCAGCACCTGCGACGATTCCGCGATGTGCAGCACGATGGCACCGGATTCGAACAGCGTCAGGCCATCTTCCTCGTAGACCGGCACCTGGCCGAAGGGCTGGAGGCGGCGATAGGCCTCGGAGGTCTGGTCCTCCGGCCCGATCAGCCGCTCCTGATAGCTGCGCCCCGCCTCTTCCAGCGCCCAGCGCACCCGAAGATCCCTCACGAGCCCCTGTGCGAAAGGCGGCACCCAGCGAAATGCGGTCACGGTGATCATCGTCATCCTCCCCTGTGTATCGGCGCCAAGGCATGGCCGCGCACACGCCAACTTGTCGCAGATGTAAACGAGGAACAAGCCCAACGAGGCTGGGCGGGGAGACAGGACAGAACCCCGTGGACGCTCAGGTGTTCAGGATGTGCGCGATCGTCGAGCGAAGCGTTGCGTCGTCATCATCGAACCCCCCATGGCTCCTGGCGCGCGAAGCGCCTTGCGTTCCAAGCACCGCTTCATTGGGCGAGAGGACCCATCGGGCCTTGCCCTGGAAGAGCGTTCTGAGCGACGGCTCCTCCTGGATGAACGTCGCCATGCCCAGCAACGGCTGACCCCTGGAGCGGCGTCGTGGAATGCGCGGAGTCGGCTCGAAGGCATTGGAGACCAGGTACAGCAGCGACTTGCGGTAGAGGCCCGCGCAGGTGTCGTCGCGCTCGGCGTCCTCTGTGAGGGTGAACACCGAGAACCGGCCGATGTCTCCACTCTGGATGAGCGGCAGGTAGCTCTCCTTGAAGAGGGCGACGGTGCAGGCGGGGGCCCAGAGCGAGCAGGAAGCAATCCCCAACCCATGACCCGTCTCTCCCCGCATCGGTCCCTGGGAGATCCGCCCCCGGCTCGCCAGGAGTTGCACGAGTGGAGCATGGAAGACGGAACCCGCGCTGTGCCCGATGACGTGGAGCTCGAGCGAGGGATTCCTCGCGCCCAGCCCGGCCAGGCATCCGGCGACGAACCGGGCTCCGCCCTTCTCCGACCGCGTCGCCAACAGGGCGTTCTCCTTCATCTCCTCCCACTGCGCCCGCCCTCCGAGCGCCCGCGCCAGCGGTTCGAGCATGTCGTCGATCCGGTCCTCCATGAGCGCCTTCAGCCCGGCTGACAGGGTGTCGGGAGACCGCCGTCCGCGCGCGTCCTGGAGGATGTTGCCCAGCGTCGTCCAGAAGTCGCTCTTCCAGATGAACTCCAGCGGGTAGATCTCCTCCCGCAGCAGCTTCTCCCGATGGAGCGCGACCCGCTGCACGCCCGCGGACTCGTCCACCAGCCCGCCGTGCGCGTAGAGCAAGATCCTCTTCCTGGACCAGCCCCGGGTGATGCGAGGAATGTCGTGCTCGATGATCTGCCGGACTTCGTCATGGCTCGTCCCGTAGGTGCCTGACTCTCGCAGGAGGCCTTCGTTGCCGATGCTGATGATGTGCGGGCGCAGGTCGGCGAAGGCGTAGCCCTCGAAACCCCCGGCCGCGGGAGCCCGTGTCCTCCGGGTGGTGCGCTCCGCGGCCTTCCGGCTGATCGGCACTCCCAGCCGTGCCACCCACACGTCCGAGCCGTTGGCCAGCCAATCGTCATAGGAGAGGTGGCAGAACCCTCCCTTGCCGTAGTCCCTGCCCCAGGAGTTCTGGATCCAGAACCCCTCCTCGTCATAGCCGACGATGGCGAATGCGTGTCCGCCCACGATGTTGGGGCGGCGCGGGATGCGGCCACTGCGGCCGACATCCTTCCAGCCCTCGTGCACCTCGCAGGAGGCGAAGAGGATGCCCACCTCCGCGAGCGCGCTGTGCATGGCGACCAGGTCCTTGTGGTTGACGCGGAAATAGGCGCCCAGCGGGTGCCGCATGGCGTCGCTCGCACGCTCCTCCGTCAGGACATGGGAGTCCTTGCCCTCGATGTGCTTCCACTTCTGCTCCTCGCAGACCCCGTGCTTGTGCCAGCCCTTCACCGCCCCACGGCAGCTGGAGCCGTTGTAGTCCTCCCCCGGCCAGTCGTCGTACCTCCGGGCCATTTCGAAGAGCATCCGCGGGCTCACACGCGGAGGTGTCGCCCGGGAGCCCTTGCTACGCTTGCCGGCCAACCTGCGCAGCAGGTAGTTGGCGACCGTGGCCAGACCGAAACCCGTGCAGGCCCCATCCGTGCGCTGGTCCAGGATGGGCACCCTGAACGCCCGGTACTCCTCGAGCGTCCGCACCGGGGGCACCTCGACGAGAGACGGCTCGTAGAGCCCGTCTCTGAAATCGGGGGTGTCCGGGCGGACGTCGAGGATCCGCTCGCGACCGTCACGTGTCCTGAGCATGACTGGCTCCTCCGCGATTCCCCACGAGCCGTCAGAAGATCTGCTTGCTGAAGGCCCAGATGAGCTGACCGGCCAGGACGGCCCACCCCACGAAGGGGACGAACTTCGCGCCGATCTTGGCCACGAGGGTTCCAGCGGCTTTCGCTCCGATGCGCTTGCCCAGCTTGCTGAGGAACGTCTTCGAGCGCATCACGTTCAGGATCTTCATCAACGGCGCCCGGGCCTGCGAAAAACGCCTCGCCTTGAGCTCGCGGACCAGCGTGGCCAGATCGTTCCCGGCCATCTCCTGAAGGACAGCCTTGACGCTGCCGACGTGCTGGGCGGGAATACCAATCGCCCCCAGGATCTTCTTCACCACCGTCCACGCCGTGTCCGCGCCCCCCGCCGCGAAGCCCTCACGCTTGGGGACGCTGGCTTCGATCTCGTCCTCGGCCTTCAGGAACTGATCGTACGTCTTGAAGGAATAGTCATGGGCTGGGATGGCTTCTCCCTCGACGGTCACCTTCTCGTCCGTGTCGATGCCAGAGCGGGAGGCCGCCTCCCTGGCCAGCTCCATGAGCTCGCCACAGTGCTCGAAGACCGCCCTGACCATCGTCTCGCTGGGTACCGCCTTGCCAGGTAGAAGCTGGCCAAGGTCGGCGAGCCTCTTCTTCAAGTCCGCCGCGAGGACCTTGGCTTCGGTCTCCGGCTTCACGTCATAGACTTCGAGCGCCTCGGCTACAAATGAAGACTGCGGCTTGCGCGGCATGGAATCCTCTCCGTCCGAAATTGAATTCAGCTTCATCAAAGACAGAGAGAGGAACTGCGTTTCGTGACAGTTGGCTGGGCACGCGCCTGGAAACAGGGGTCCCCTGCTCAGCGACCGAAACCGGGCGCCCGCGCGTCACCCCGGAGACTTCGCCATCCTGGGGAGGAAGACGCGGAAGGTCGTCCCCTTCTCCCGGGTGCTCTCCACGCGGACGCTTCCGCCATGCGCCTCGGCGACTCCCCTCACGAGTGTCAGCCCGATGCCCCAGCCCTTCTGTCCGCTGGTCTCCGCGCTCTTCGTCCGGGTGAAGTAGTTGAAGAGTTGCTCCTGCTCCCCGGGGGGGATGGGGTTTCCCCAATTATGGACGGCCAGCTCCAACAAGTCGCCGTCCTGCGTCAGGCTCACGGTCACCTGCCGCGACGGGTCTCCGTACTTGATCGCATTGCCGCAGAGGTTCTCGACGAGCCTGCGCAGGGCCCGCGCATCCCAGTCGCCCTGGAGCCGCTCCTCTCCACGAAGGAGGAACCGATCTCCGTGAACGGTCGAGAGTTCCTCCAACGTGTCAGCCACCACCTGCCAGAGCTCACATGGAGCCGGCTCGATGGGCAGTCCCTGACCCGCCCGGATGCGGTTCGCATCCAGGAGGTCGGTGATCATCTGGTCCGCGCGGTCGATGTTGTGTCTCACCCGGGCGGCCAGTGAGTAGACCTTGTCAGGCAGGTTCGGCTGGCGGGGAATGAGCTGGGCACTCATCTTCGCCGCGGTCAGAGGCGTGCGGAGATCATGACTGAGGGCCGACACGAACTGCTCGCGCAGGTTCCTCTCGACCCGGAGCTGCGACAGGACGGTCTCCGCCTCTTCCCGGGCCAGCTGCTCACTGGCGAGGCTCCTCGCGAGCAGGTCCTCGGACTCCTTGTTTTGAGTGATGTCGATGACGAAGGCGACGTTCTTGCACCGGTCCGCATCGGTAAAGGCACACCCCAGGAGGATCCACACGACGCGGCCGTCCGGAAGGATGTAGCGCTTCTCGTAGGGGGTACAGACTCCCTCCGGTGATTCGAGCATCTCCCGCGCCGCGGCCCTGTCCTTCTCCAGATCCTCTGGCGGCGTGATGAGATCCCAGCGGACCTTGCCCGCGAGAACCTCCTCCCGCCGAACGCCGATGAGACTGGCGTAGTAATCGTTCACGTCGTAGAGGTGCCCCTGGATGTCACCGAAGACGATGCCGATCAGGTTGGACTCGAAGATCCGCCGGAACTTGTTCTCGCTCTCCTCGAGCTTCCGCTCGGCCCGCTTGCGTCCCGAGATGTCGGTGAAGACACTGACGGCCTCGGTGATCCGGCCCTGGGCATCGCGGATCGGTGCCGCCGTGAAGGAGAGATGGGCGAGTGTTCCGTCGCTCCTGCGGTACAGCACCTCCTCGTCCTTGAGGGTCTCGCCATCACGAAGGGCCCGGGCCAGCGGATACTCCTCGGGCGCGTAGGGAGTGAGATCTGGATGAACGGCTCCCCACTGGGAGTACTGCTCCTGGCTCTTGGGCAGAAACTCCGGATGTCCCAGGAGGTGCTCCGATTCCTGATTGGAGTAGAGGATCCTTCCCGATGGAGCCGAGGCGAGGATGAAGCCCGCTGGCATCTGGTGCACGATCGTCTCCAGGGTCCTGCGCTCGGATTGGACCGTGTCGAAGAGGCGCGCGTTCTCCAGGGCCACTCCGGCAAGGGATCTCAGTGCCTTGAGGAGCTCCAGGTCCTCCTGGGTAAAGGGCTGGTGGTCCTTCTTGTTGTGGAGCTCGAAGCAACCCAGCAGTTCCCCGGAGCGGGCGAAGAGGGGCAGGTCGATGAGGTTGTAGAAGCCCCGGGTCTTCTGGAGCTGTGACAGGACATGCTCATCATTGGCCGCATCGTTCGAGACGTAGGGCTCTCCAGTGACCATCACGTGGCCGGGAACCCCCACATTCGGCTCGAAGACGACGTGGCGGGGTTCGATGGCCCGCCCCTCTCGCCACAGGGACTCCATCATGACCATGCGGCCGTCGATCAGCCGTCCCCAGAGGCCTTCGGTTGCGTCCACCAGCTCCATGGCCGTCCAGACGAGCCGCCGCATGATGTCCAGGTCATGAAGGCTCGAGTTGAGGTCCCGCGCGGCGAGCATCAGGAGCTCGAGCTGCCGGTTGCGGCGCTCGAGCTGCGCCTGGGTTCGCTGGAGTTCCGCTTCGAGCCGGGAGGCGCGGTACTCGGGCCCCGTCTCGTCTGGAGTCTCCTGGGTGGCCATATCTAGTGGATAAGTCTCCTGGCGGACCGGCACCAGCCACCCGCCGCGGGGCCGGCGAGACATGGCCAATCCGCCGAGCAAGGCCCCGCTCATCCGCCTATTGCCCTACCTGCCATTCAGGCTGTCGAGGAAGAGCTCCTCGAAGCGAGCCTGATTGGCCCCTGTTCCTGGAGCACCGCGTCCCGCCCTTCTGGGACCACGAGGGGTTCGGAGGACGCCCGCCCCGCCACCGTGAAGTGCGCGTGCAGCCAGCTCCCCGGGCCCACGTGGACCTCTCCGGCATGGACGTCCGTCACCATTCCCTCGATGCACCCTGCCCCAATCTCGCAGTTCACCACCATGGCCCCGTCCTTCACCACGACCCCCGTGCCCAGGTAGGAATTGACGATGAGCGGAGCACCTCTCGGCGGGGGAAGGTGCAGGGACTCCCTCACCACGCCCCCGGCCTTGTCCCGTCTCTGGACGGCGGCATACAGCTCCTTCATCGCATCAATGGTGCCCAGGTCCTCCGAGATGGCGCCCTCGCCAGCACTCACCACGGCCATTCCGCCACAGCGCAGCTCGAGGATCCGGGCGACATGGAAGAACCGCGCCCAGAGCTCCTTCGAGTAGCGTCGTGTGAATCGCTCGTCTCCCAGCCGCCGCCGCTCCCACGTCTCCAGGCCTGAAGCTGTCATCCCCTCCAGGACGACGTCGCTGAAGTCGGCCAGCTCCCCTCGGTAGAACCCCTCCTCCAGGCCCCCCTTGAACAGGTGGTACATGACGGCCAGCTCGGAGGGCTCCGGCACCGACAGGCGAGCCCCCACCTCCTCGATGAAGGCCGCCGCACTCGGGGCACTCCGCGCGCGCTCCACCACCTCAGGAGCGACCCGGGCCCGGTACTCCTCGAACAGGGCGCCGGTCATGGCGCGGGCGTACACGTCCAGGAAGTCGGGCCGCAAGTGGAACCGGAAGGTGCTGAAGTACACCTTCGTCTCCACCTTCCCAGCGTATCTCCGGAGCGCCTCGTCGAGGAGCTCCGCCCGTCCCGGGTGCTCGACGAAGCACAGCACCCGGCCCGTGGCCGCCTCACAGATGGCGAAGCCCCACTTGCGCAGCTGCGCCTCGGTCAGCCGGGGCACGTCCACCGGAATGCCGGTGATGAGCAGCCCGAAACGCTCCAGCAGTCTGGCTCCCTCGGCGGTATAGGCCTCGCTGGCGTTCTTCTGCAGCATGTCCACCGCCGCCACATGGAACAGCCCACCCGGCGAGTGGATCGCGAAGTTCCTGGCCTCCGCCATCGCCTGGTCCACCATCGCCAGTCCGTTCGGCAGTGGCAGGTGGCCCTTGTTCTTCCCGGAGAAGGGCTCCAGCCGGGTCGCCGAACCGGCGTTCTGGACCACCAGCCAGTGCTCCTCCATCCGCAGGCCGAGCTTCCGGATCGCATCCCAGAGGTTGATGAAGGAGCCGCCGTAACCGATGGCTCTCCCCTCGACGACGAGCAGGAATCCGGAGCGCTCGTCGTAGTACGCCTCCCCGAAGAGCAGGCGCACCTTCCGGGGAGCGGGGACGTTGACGAAATACTTCGCCAGCGCCCAGCCCTCCGCCGCCGGGTTGACCACCAACAGGGTCCTGTACCCTCCCCCGTCTTCCCGGTGGATGAACGAGCGAGGCTCTCCGTCACGGAGCGTCAGGAAGCTCGATGCCATGGTCGTTCAACGCCTCAGGGAATGCATCCAGGCGGCAACCTGCCCGTAGCTCATCTCGGGGTGGGTGCAGAAGAGCGAGCCGAGCACGAAGCTGTCCGCCCCATGCTGGTACAGGCGGGGGACGGTGTGTCCGCGGTTGCCGCCATCGTGCTGGAGGATGAGGTCGTCCCGGCCGTGCTCGCGAAGGAGGTTCTTCAGGGACGAGAGCCGAGCATAGGAGCTCTCATCGAGCTCACACCCCTTGATGCCCAGCTTCGTACCCATCACCACGAGCATGCCGGCTCCCTCGATGCTCTCGGGGAGGCGGGCCAGGTCCGTGTCCAGCTCCACCACCACGGAGGGCAGGACCCCCTGCTCCCGCAGGAAACCCAGGGTGGCGCGCAGGTCGCGCGTCGTCTGGGGATGCACCGAGATGCAGTCCGCCCCCGCGCGGATCCACCCGGGGAGGTGGTCATCCACGTTCTCGACCATGAGGTGAACGTCCACGAGCAGGCCCTGGGCCTTCGCCTCGGCGATGACCTCCGGGTTCATGAACATCTCCGCCTCCACGAAGCGTCCATCCATGACGTCGACGTGGACGGCATCCACATGGGGTGCCACGTCGCCCATCCGCGCCTTGGACTCCAGGAGCGACCACAAGGAAACGGAGATCGACGCCCGGTCTCTCTTGAGGGCGCCACGAATCGAATCAGCCCTTCGCATAGGACTCTCCTTCCGCGATGGACGCGGAGATGAAATCGGGACGGATGCCGAGGTGCCGCATGTAGGCGAGGTCGTCATTGCCCGACAGCACGAAGAGTGTGTCGAACCCCGCGTCCCGGGCTCCCGTGATGTCCGTCAACAGCGTGTCGCCCACGAAGATGCACCGCCCGGGCTCGCGCCCCAGGAAGTGCTCCCGGAGGAAGTCGAAGTAGATGGCTCCCGGCTTCCCGGTCACGTGGACGTTCCGGGTGTCCTGCTTCAGGGCCATGATGAGGAATTGTGCCAGCAACCCCGAGCCCATCTTCAGACCCTGTCGAGCCGGCACGGTCAGATCCAGGCTGGTGGCGATGACCGGAACGCCTCGCACGGCGGCATTCAGCGCGGCTTCGTAGAGTTCCAGCCGGAAGGCCGTCTCCTCGATCGCGCCCACGACGACCATGCCGATCCGCTCCACCTCGACGGGCTTCCCGGGGTCGAAGCACTTCAGCCCGATCCGCTCGAAGTCGCCCTCCAGGCCATTGCACCCGAAGGCCAGCACTCCAGGCGACTCGACGGGCAGCCTGGAAAGGAAGTCGAGCGTAACGCGGCCACTCGTGAGGATGTCTTCCTCGGCGAGGGGAATGTCCAGCGCCGTCAGCGTCTGGGAGATGTGGCGTGGAGTGCGCCGCATGGAGTTGCTCGACACCCGGACCCGCCGGCCCTGCTTGCGCAGGTGGCGGAGGGTCCGGTCCACGCCCGGAATGGGCTGCGAGTACCTGAGCACTACCCCGTCGAGATCCAGGATGACGGTGTCGTAGCGCAGGAGCAGCTCGCCAACGCTCTCCGAGTCGACCCGGGTGTACCCGGGGGCATCGAGGGGGCTCGTCCTAAGCGGCAAGCGCGACTCCGCCGTAGTTCAGGTGGGTCATGTAGCGCACGACCTGGGTCTGGATGGCCTGACGCAGGAGCGCATCGAGGTTGACGCCCCGGCGGGACAGGGCCTCGGCCGCGGTGGCCTTGAGCGCCTGGAACTCAGGGGTGCTGAACACGTAGTGCCCGGCGATCGTCGCCCGGGTGGTGTCGTCCGCCGTCGTCTCCGGCAGCATCCACTTCTTCCACTTCAAGCTGGAGAGGGACAGCTGGATGAAGCGATCGGCCAACCCGTCCAGTCCACCCTTGCGCAGGATGCGCAGGAACGCGCGGGTCTCGGCGACACCGAACTCCGGGGCGACGTTGATGGCGTGGATGCCCACCCGCGGATGGAGGGCGAGGACCTCGTCGGACAGGTAGTCCGCGTTGTGCCCCTTGAGGTAGACCCCCTGGCGGTTGCACATCGCGACGAGCACCTCGAGCTTGCGCAGGTAGTCCCTGTCGACGGCGGAGAGGGAGCGCATCACCCCGACATTGGTCAGCTCCATGACCTTGGCGCCGGTCTGGGCCACGACGAAGGAAGGGGGCGGGAACCGGTTTGCCCGGCAGAACTCCAGGAGCCGTTCGAGCAACCACCGTGTCTGCTCCAGCTCCGACACATCGTGGCTCTGCTCCTCGGTTCCCACCTCGAAGACGATGTCCCGTCCCTGGGACAGCGCCAGCTCACAGCAGTAGCCGTACAGTTCAAAGAGCCGCGACAGCGCGACGTCCGGCGCGGGCGGCCCCTTCGGGTCGACGCTCGTGTCGATGTGGATCATCTCGAACCCGGACTCGATGTCCGTCCTGAACGAGCGCCTGGCGGCCTCCATCGCCTGCTCGGCGGAGAGGCCGTTCTCCCGCTCGGGAGCCCCCTGCCACGGGCCACCATGATCCCGCGCCAGCAACAGCCGGCCAGGGCGAGCACGGGCCCGGACGTAGTCCTGGAACTCCTCCGTCGACCAGCCATTCACGTAGCCGCCGCCGAGCACCCCGGCATCGATTTGTCTGCGGCTCGCGATCAGCACCAGGGGCTTGTCTTCCTTGTGCGAGAGGCCACAGAGAACATCCACGCAGTTCCTGCTCATCGGGCCGACGCAGAGGAGCGTGCACTGCTGGCCCAAGTTCAAATGAGAGAGTCTGTCCCGAAGCATCGCACGCATTCCTTTCCTGAATCGGAGCGCGACGAGCCCCCACCACCATGAGCAGCCGTCATGGCGGGAGAGTCGCCCCCTGGAGTCTGACGTGGGGGCGAGAGAGAGCTTTACCGGGCTTCAGGCTCTAGCGCGTCTGACCCGTGTTCCTGGTCTACGCATGTATAGCGCCCTGGAATTGAAAAGGAAAGAAAGTGTGACGATCTGGTCACATGCCGAATTCCGCCAACGCAACAACTTTCGCATCAGAATTACATCTACCTCCTACCCGGCCTGGACCTTCGCCCGGGCGGGCTCCTCGCGAGCCTTCATCAACTTCAGCGGGCGGGCGATGCCGCTGATGGGGGCCGGAGAGGGCCATGTGGGTGGCGAGAGCGCACTGTCCACGGACAACAACGTACGGTAGAGCCGCTTGAGCTCGTCGACGAGCAGCGTCCGCCCTTCACGGAGCAGGGCCTGGCACTCGTCAGCGAGGCGATTGGCCTCCACGGGCGTGAGCTTGCGCTGCAGCAGCAGCGCGTAGAGCGAGAGCTGGATGGAGTCGTGCTTGCTGGCGAAGTAGCGGTAGTTCTCGTGCCACTCATTGAGCCGGGTGGGCGAGTTCATGTGGACCTGGTGGAAGTTGGCGGCCTCGCGGCGGACCACCGTCCGGTGCCCGCTGTGCACCAGCCGGAAGCTGAGCTCCGTATCCTCCAGCCCCCAGTTCGAGAACGCCTCGTCGAACATCCCGACTTCGACCACCCGCTTGCGCGTCACGGACATGTTCCCCGTGGTCCCCAGCGACCAGCAGAGGTGGAAGGGGCTCAGGTCTTCCGAGAAGGCCTTGATGGTGGGCATGACCCGGCCCTCCCACCAGGGCTCCAGCAGACCGAAGGTCCCCACCACCTGCTCGTACTGGTGCTCCACGTCCTCGGCCGTCACCAACTGGAGCTCCTCGTGCTCCAGCAGCTTCCGGGCGAGCTCCGGCGACTCGATGAAGAAAGGGTGGAGCCTGTGCCAGATGTCCAGCCCGCGGGACCACCAGGTCAGCATGCCGTACTGCCAACCCAGGACGAGCATTCGATCGCTGTCGCTGGAGAACGCCTTCACGTGCTCGGCCACGAAGTCCGGCGACACGATGCGGTCATCATCGGAGAAAATGAGAATATCGCCGCGCGCCTGCTGGATGGCGGCGTTGCGCGCCGCCGCGCGCCCGCGGTTGGCCTGGCGCAGATACCTGAGATTGAGCCGCCCCTGGTACCGGGCGATGACGTCCTGGGTCGCGTCCGTGCTCCCGTCATCGGTGATGACGATTTCGTAGTCACGGCTCGTCTGGTGCAGGAACGAGGCGAGGGTGAGGTCGAGGTACCTGGCCTTGTTATAGGTGGGCATGATGACGCTGGCGGACAGCGTCGGAGTGGGCTCGGCCATGAGGGCTGCATCCTTCCAGTCGTGATTCTGCTTTCAGGGCATCGTAACGGTTCCGTCACAGCCGCCACAACAAACTGGCGAGGTGGGCACAGCCAGGGATGCGTGTCTCGGGCAATGGCAGACAGAGGGCCGGCCCGGCCTACTCCGAAGCCTGCCCCTGAAAGCGGGAGATGAGCCAGGAGGCGGCCCCGAGGTCGCCGGCCTGATCGAGAAGCTCGGCTTCGCGCCCATCAAACCGGGCAAGCTCGCCGAAGGCGGCCGGCTCCAGCAGTTCGGCGGACCGTTGATGGTCCACAACCTGCTCGAGCAGCGCTGAGCATCCGCGATTTCCAGTTCCAACAAGACGTACCACGGAACGCACCAGGGAACCTTCCTGAGCGTGGCGCCGACCGGCCGGAAGACTCATTTCGAGACCGTCGATGCCATGCGCGTGCGCAACGGCAAGCTCTCCGAGCATTGGGGAGTCGCCTCCCATTCCGTTGTTGATTCCGCAGCTAGGGCACGCGCTTCCCGATGGACTGGCCGTCGAAGAGCAGGCGCAGGCCTCCGTCCGGCTCGCGTTGGAAGCTCACCTTCGTGCCCTCGAGCAGGCCGAAATCATCACGCTCGATGAACTCGTTGTCGCCGTAGGCCTCCAACTCCCCGCGAATCTCGGGCTGCGCCATCCCGAAGGTCGCCCACAAGCGGCCCTCGTCCATGGCGATGCTCACCGGGCCTATCGCCGTGTCGAACGAGCCCACGTAGTCCCGCCACACTCCGGTGTCCGGTACGAAGGTGCTGGGCGCCCGGTCCTTGGAGGGAGAGGCCGGCGCGGGCTCATCGCCGAACAGCATCGCGGCGACGCCCAGGGCCACCTCCTCCGAGACCCTCGTCTTGAGGTTGCTGAGCACCGCCACGGCCGTGCCCTCGGAGGGAAACAGCAGGAACATGGAGCTGCTGTTGATGGTGCTGCCACCATGCGACACCATCCGCCGGCCGAACTGCGGAGAGAGGACCCAGCCCATCCCACTGGTGGGAATCACCAGGGGCTGCCACATCCGCTCCACGCCCTCCGCGGAGAGCACCCGGCCACCGGGCCCTTCGCCCCCGGCGAGCAGGGCGGAGAAGTAACGGGCCACGTCCTCGGCGGAGGTGTAGGTGGCCGCGCCCGCGGGCTCGTGTGCGATCGACCAGGGGGGTGACAGCGGATGCAGCTGTCCCCTCGTCCACACGTACCCCTCGGCCAGGTCCGGCGCCTCCGCGGACACCGAGCCCAGGCGGGTGTGGCTCATGCCGAGCGGCGTGAAGACGGAATCGGCCATGTGTCGCGCGAAAGGCTTGCCCGCCACCGTCTGGACGATGAGCCCCACCAGGGCGAAGCCATCGTTGGCGTACACCTCGCCCTGACCCGGAGTGAAGAGGAGGCGCACCCCGGCGAGGGACCGTGCCCTCCTCTCGAGGGCACCGTCATCCTGGGAGCCATCCCAGAAGTAGCTCATGGGCAGGCCCGAGGTGTGCGTCAGCAGGTGCTTCACGAGGATCTGCTCCTGCAGACCGTCCGCCGTGCGGAACCAGGGCAGGTAGCGCGTCACCGGCGCCTCCAGGTCCACGGCCCCCGCCTCCACCTGCTGCATGAGCGCGAGCGCCGTCATCGCCTTGGTGGTGGAGCCGATGGACACCTGGGTCTTCGCGGTCATCCGCCGGTTCTCCGCCTCATCCGCCAGGCCGTAGCCCTTGAGGCAGACGGGCTGGCCGCCCTGGAGGATGACGAGCGAGAGCCCCGGGATGTGTCCTTGCCGCATGCGTTCGGTGACGAACGGGTCGATCCGCTCGCGCAACGCGGCGGGCAGGGCCTCGCACCGCTCCCGCGGGAACGGGTCCGTCCCGATGGGAGGCGTGCACCCGGAGCCCGAGAGTGCACCGAGCAACATGAGAACGAGAGAGCGCTTCAGCATGGCGGAGCCTCCCCCACGATGCGCGGGTGGGCGGAAGATGAGTCGGTTCCGCAATGGAACTCCGTGGGGCCCGGGAAGTGTCACCCTCCGCTCGTGCTCGTATTCCATGGCAGCCGGTGTAGGCTGCCCCCTGGCCAATCTGGCATGTGAAGGAGCGATACACCGATGCCCGCGCAGACGATGGAGCAGTTGGTTTCCCTGTGTAAACGCCGGGGATTCATCTTTCCTGGCTCGGCGGTCTACGGCGGTCTTCAGGGCACCTACGACTACGGTCCCCTCGGTGTCGAGCTGAAGAACAACCTCAAGCTCGCCTGGTGGCGCGCCAACGTCTGGGAGCGGGAGGACATGGAAGGGATCGACGCGGCGATCCTCATGAACAAGCTGACCTGGCGCTACTCCGGCCACGAAGAGACCTTCGTGGACCCGATGGTCGACTGCAAGAACTGCAAGATGCGCTGGCGCGCGGATCAGATCTCCGGCAAGTGCCCCAACTGCGCGTCGACGGAGCTCACCGAGCCGCGTCCGTTCAACCTGATGTTCAAGACGCAGATCGGACCGGTGCCGGATCCCGAGTCTTTCTCGTACCTGAGGCCCGAGACCGCGCAGGGCATCTTCGTCAACTTCAAGCACGTCCTCGACTCCACGTCGCGCAAGCTCCCGTTCGGCATCGCGCAGATCGGCAAGGCGTTCCGCAACGAGATCACCCCGCGCAACTTCATCTTCCGGGTCCGCGAGTTCGAGCAGATGGAGATCGAATTCTTCGTCCGCCCGGGTGAAGACGAGGGATGGCACAAGAAGTGGGTGGAGGATCGCATCAACTGGTGGCTGTCCGTGGGCCTGTCCCGGCAGAACCTCGAGCCGTACCACCAGAAGCCCGAGGAGCTCGCCCACTACGCCAAGGCAACGGTGGACCTGCTCTACCGCTTCCCGCACGGGCTGGAGGAGCTCGAGGGCATCGCCAACCGCACCGACTACGACCTGGGCTCGCACAGCAAGGACCAGGGCTCGCTCGGGTTGAGGGCGCGCGTCAGCCCCAACTCGCACAGCACCGACAAGCTCACCTACTTCGACCCCGAGACGAAGCAGCACGTGGTGCCCTTCGTCATTGAACCGTCGGCCGGCGTGGACCGGGGTGTGCTCGCGCTCCTGAGCGAGGCCTACGCGGAGGAGCAGGTGAAGCCCGCCCCGGCGGACCGCCTGAAGCCGGTGGAAGAGGCGCTCGGCACCTTCCTCAAGTCGGTGGGCCGCAGCGAGAAGATTCCCGCCCAGGCCAAGGAGGCCCTCCTCGCCGAGGGCGAGCGCATCGCCCAGGCACTCGGCGAGCGGCTGCCGTCCGTCGCGGGGCTCCTGTCCATGCCCGGCGCGGAGAGCATCGAGGTGGCCAAGAAGCTGCGCGGCCAGGTGGACCCGGTGGTGGATGAGTTCTACCGGACGGTGCTGCACTTCAAGCCGCACCTGGCGCCCATCAAGGTGGCGGTACTCCCGCTCAAGAAGAACCACCCCGAAATCGTCAGCACCGCCAAGAGCATCCGGAGGAAGCTCCAGTCGACCGGCGGCATGCGCATCGTCTACGACGACACCGGCGCGATCGGAAAGCTCTACCGGCGCCAGGACGAGATCGGCACCCCATTCTGCATCACGGTCGACTTCGACACGCTCGGTGAGGGCAAGGACGCGGCGCACAAGGACACCGTCACCGTGCGCCACCGTGACAGCATGGCGCAGGAACGCGTCGCCATCTCCGAGCTCGAGACCTATCTGCGAGAGAAGATGCAGTAACGCTCGCGAACGAGGAGCCAGATGAAAAAGTGGATCGTACTCGGAGTGGTCGTACTGCTCATCGGCGGCGCGCTGGTCGCCCTCGACATCGTCGCCAAGCGTGCCGCGACCAGGATGAACGGCGTCTACCAGACGAAGCCGTATGCGGCGACCGAGAAGGGCAAGGCCGTACACGCGCAGATGTTCATCGTGGATCTCCATGCGGACCCGCTCCTCTGGAACCGCGATCTGAACCAGCGCGGAACGACGGGGCACACGGACGTACCCCGGCTGATCGAAGGCAACGTCGCGGTGCAGATCTTCGGTGTCGTCACCAAGACGCCGAAGAACATGAATCCGGATCGGAACGACGACACCACGGATGACATCAAGCTGCTCGCCATCGCGCAGCGCTGGCGGCCGTCGACGTGGACGAGCCTCAAGGCACGCGCGCTGTATCAGGCCGACAAGCTGGAGAAGCTCTCGAAGGCATCCGAGGGCAAGCTCGTCCTGATTCGCACGCGCGAGGAGCTCATTGCCTTCGAGCAAGCCCGGAAGAAGGATCCGAACAAGGTCGGAGCGATCCTGTCGCTCGAGGGAATGCACGCGCTGGAGGGCAAGGCCGCCACCGTGGACGAGCTCTTCGCCGCCGGGTTCCGGATGCTCGGGCCCGCGCACTTCTTCGACAACGAGATGGGCGGCTCCGCGCACGGCGTCGAGAAGGGTGGTCTGTCCGAGCAGGGCCGGGAGGTCATCCGCACGATGGAGGCGAAGGGCATGACCATCGACCTCGCGCACTCGTCGGCGAAGACGATGGAAGAGGTGCTCGCGATGGCGACGAAGCCGGTGGTGGTCTCGCATACGGGCGTGAAGGCGACGTGCGAGAACAACCGGAACCTGACCGACGCGCAGCTCTCCGCGGTCGCGAAGAACGGGGGTGTCGTGGGGATCGGTTTCTGGAAGACGGCGACCTGCGGCACCGATGCGAAGTCGATCGCGAAGGCGATCCGGCACGCGGTGAACGTGGCCGGAATCGATCATGTCGGACTCGGTTCGGACTACGACGGCGCGGTGCCCGCGCCCTTCGACGTCGCGGGACTCGTGGAGCTGACCGACGCGTTGATCGCCGTCGGGTTCAACGAGGAAGAGCTCCGGAAGATTCTGGGTGGCAACGCGATGCGCGTGCTGCGCTCGAACCTGCCGTGAGCGGCGGAAACCGCGAAGCAGGCCTGTCTGCTCCCCTCCCCCTCGTCACGACGGGCTCGGTTTGCCTCGACTGGCGCCGAGCTCGACTGAAATCTCATTCGAGTACAGGTCGACGGCATCAGGCGAAAAGTGATTGCGCTGCCTGTATCGAATCCTGAATACACCCCCGACCTCGGGAAAGGCATAGTCCTTCCCGAGGTCGATGCGCACTTCATGGCGCATTCCAGGCTCGAGCTCCACGAAATGGCTGGGGGCAGCCCGCTTGACCCTCTCTCCCTGGTAGAGAACCTCCTTCCCGTCCACCATCGAGGTGACCTCGAACAGGTTGTTCATCAGGCCCTCGGAATCCCCGAAACTGATGCGGTCCAGCGAGAAGGTTCCGCGGCCGGTCGTGTGGGTGGTCGACAGCTCGACCAGGACCGTCCACCGCTGTGCCTGCTTCGCCACGCTCAGCAGCTTCAGCTCGCACGGATGATTGAGCTCACGCACCTTCTCGGAGGCGAGGTTGACCGCGAAGCGATGACGCCGGGCGTTCTCGATGAGCAGCTCCGTCCGATCGTCTGACAGCGTCATCGAGGTGAAGAACACGTCCTGGACGTCGGTCTCGAGGTCCGGCACGAGCTCATACCGGTAGAGCTCGATGGTTCTGAGCCGCTGGCCCGACCGGGCGTCGAAGACGGCCAGGGAGCTCGAATTGTATCCACGCGTATCGCCGTACTGGATGTCGCCTACGACGATCGGAGCGACGCGGGCGGGGGGCGGCCGGCTCATGCTGGGTGGTCCTCTTCCCGCGGCGAGGTGCCGCGTCCTGGGCAACATCACCAGAAGTGCTTTCGCTCGACGAGGTCAATCGTCATCGCGCCGGTCAGGCCCGCGAGCCCACCCGTGGACCCGCCCTGTCCGGTCGAGCGAAGTGCATCTCCTCTCCGTCTTCGGGGATGTGCACCTTCGCGAGCAGCCCCTCGGCATTCATCCGCTCGCGCAGCCCGTCGCGGGTGGTCGGGCAGTGATCGAGCGCTTCCAGGTGATTGAGGACGACCCTTCCAGGCGCGCGCCTGACGAGCGTCACGAGCTCGTCGACCGAGAACAGGATGTCGCCGCCCAGCCCCATGTTCGCCGCGCCCGCCGGGGCGATGATGACATCGGGCTGAAGGCGATCCACGGCATCCAGGACTTCGTCCGTGAGCACCGCATCCGATGTGATGTACACGCTCGGCTCGTCCGGGTGCGCCAGGTAGTAGCCCGAGACGGCTCCCAGCAGCCATGCGAGCAACCCGCGACCGTGCCGGGCTGGGATGATCTCCACCGCCATCCCGAGCGCGCCGTCTCCGAGCTCGTGAACGTCGAGTCCCTTCTTCTTGAGTTTCGGTGCGTCCACGCGGCTCGCCCATACGGGCAGCCCGCGCTTCTGACTCCATCGGAGGCCCGCCAGATCCAGGTGATCCGGATGCGCATGGGTGACGAGCACGCCCGTCACCTCCTCCAGCAACGCGAACGTGCCGGGCGGCAGCGCGACCAGGGGATTGGGGCGACGGCCACCTCCGAAGAACTTGAAGCCCGGCAACGCCCCCGGCCTCGCGAGCATCGGGTCAACCAGCAGGTGGTGCTCGCCCAACGTCAGGAGGGTGGTGGCGTTGCGCAGGTGGCGAATCTTCATGGGGTGCTCCGGTGAAGGGTCGCCCCGTAAACTAGAGACAGCACGAACGGATGAGTACCGCTAGATTCGGAAGCTGGGCATCCGTTTTTGCATGGAGGTTCAGGTGGAGTGGGATCTGTTACGCACGTTCGAGGCGGTCGCTCGTCTCGGGAGTCTGACCGCCGCGTCGAAGGCGCTGGGCGTGAGCCAGTCGACCGTCAGCAGACACCTGGCCCGGCTGGAGGAGATCGCTGGCTCCCCGTTGCTGCTGCGCGAATCCCCGCCGCGGCTGACGGAGCGCGGGACCTCGTTGCTGGCGGCGGTGCAGCCCATGGTGGATGCCGCGCTGGCGGCACGGTCCGCGTTGGAAGACACGCCGGATCTCCACGGCGAAGTCACCCTGACCACCGTCGGCGAGATGGTGCGCTGGGAACTGACCCCCCGCCTGCCGGAGTTCTACCGGGCCTTTCCTCACTTGCGCCTGCGCATCCTGGCGGAGAACCGGGTCAGCAGCCTCGCCGCCGGTGAAGCCGACGTGGCGCTCCGGATGGTCCGCCCCGAACGTGGCGAGCTCGTCGCACGCAAGGTGTACACGGCGTCCTACGCGTTCTTCGCGGCCTCCTCGCTCGAGCTTCACCCCGAGGTCCCGTGGTTGGGCCTGACGGGCTCGCTCGCGGGCATCACCGAACAGCGTTACGCCGACCGCGCCTTCGCCACCCGCCCCCCGCGGCTGCTCGTCGAGGATGTCGAGTCACTGGGGCTCGCGGTCCAAGCCGGCCTCGGTGTGGCCATCCTGCCCCGAGGTTTCGCCGCGCGACTCGACGAGGTCGTGGAGGTTCCTCCGCAGCGGATTGGAGCGCAGATCAGCGACCGCATCCCCTCCCGCGACGTCTGGATGGTCGTCCACCGCTCCAAGCAGCACGTCCCCAGGGTGCGGGCGGTGATGGGGTGGCTCGGGGGAATGACCCGGGCCCCTGGGAGCGGGGCATAGGTCTCGGATGCCATCCGTGGGAGGGAATTCCCCGGCGAGGGCCCGGCTCCACCGCCCCTCAGCCTCCATCCAACCAACCTGCCATCGGCGTCACGAAGCGCACAAGCCCACTCCACCCGAGCGAGACACTGCGCTGGGGGAGGCACCAATGGCAGCCAGAAAGAAGCAGCAGGCAAAGCCGGCACGCGGAGGGCCCTCGTCCGAGACCCGAGCGCACCGCCTCGCACCGCTCGAATTCAATCCGTTCACCCCGGGCCTCGAGCACCCAGAGTGGGTGCGCAAGGAGTTTCCCTCCTACGTCGAGTACACGCACGAAGACCTCGCGCGCAGCGTCCGCACCCTCGAGCACCAGGGGCGTACCATCTCCATCACCACCACGTACGAGGTGAGCATCGAGGGACGCCCCGTCACCCTGCACATGATGGTGGACGAGGAGGGACAGCTCTGGTCCCACCTGTGTCCCTACCAGACCTTCGCGTCGGCCCTGGAGCTCGTGCGCCACCTCCTCACGCGCATGCCCCATCTGTTCGAGGCGGCGCAGCCCTCGGGCCACGACCACGCCGGCCACGACCACGCCGGCCACGACCACAGCTCCGGAGGTGCGCGATGATTCGCCAGAACATCCTCTCTGACGAAGGCGTCCTGCAGCAGTTCATCGACGGAGTCCTGGCGATCAAGGATCCGGCGCGCTTCCCGTGGCCAGGGCAGCCGGGGCTCTCCATCTATGACTTCTTCGTGGCATGGCACCACCAGTCGATGATGCTCTTCACGCCGCCCACGCAGCGAGATCGCAACTCGGCCCACTCGGGCCCCGCCTTCCTCCCGTGGCACCGCTACTTCCTGCTGCGCTTCGAGGGCTACCTGCGCACCGCTCTCAGCGACAACGACTTCCGGCTGCCGTACTGGGACTGGTCCGCGGACGCGGCGCTCTCCAATCCCCGGCAGTCGCCCATCTGGAGCCAGGAGGCCCTGGGACGATTCACCCAGCCTGCCATCTGGCAGGTCCGCATCGTCCCCGGGACGCGAGGACTCACGCGGCTGGCACAGCCGAGGCCTCTCGATCGCGACCTGGGAGCACTGGGAGGCGCGCTGCCGACACGCGACGCGGTCCGCACGGTGCTGCGCAACCAGGTCGTGTATGACGCCCCTCCGTACAACAGCTCCTCCACGGGCTTCCGCAACTACCTGGAGGGATGGGAGGGCCCGGCGCGGATCCACAACAACGTGCATGTCTGGATTGGCGGCGACATGGCCGACAGCACCTCGCCCAACGACCCCATTTTCTACCTGCACCACTGCAACGTGGACCGCATCTGGCAAGCGTGGCGCATCCGCTACCCGAATGCCCCCTACGTTCCCCCCCAGAGCGCTTCCAACAATCTGGCCTTCCACCGCATTGACGACGCCCTCTACTCGGTGTTCCGCGAGGCCGCGCCCGTCACCCCCCGCAGCGTGCTCAACCCCCAGGCCCTCGGAGCCCCCTTCAGCGCCGCCAATCACTATGATTACGACACACTCGCGGACCTGCAGGGCTGAGCACCTGGTCAGCTAGTAGAGGAACGCGCGCAGATTGGTGCCCTGCTCCACGAACACCTTCAGGCACAGGAGCATCTGCGACCAGCCCATGCAGTTGCCGTAGGATTGATTCAGCCCCTCCGGCGTCTTCCGCCAGCCCGACTCACTGATGCGCACCAGCGCCGACTTGCTGTCCAGCGCCTCGAACTCCATGCGAACCTGCGTGAGATAGTCGCCATCACCGGCCTTCCACTCCAGCTCGATGAAGCGGTTGCGCTCCACCTTGCGCACGTACACGGGGAAGGCGCCGGGAAAGTCGGCGAAGTCCCACGTCACGGTGGTGCCCTCGTCGAGCGGTGCGCTCGCTCCGTTGGTCGTGAAGTAGCCGCTCAGCTTCTTCGGGTTGTAGACCGCGTCGAAAACCTCGGCGACCGGCCTCGCAATCTTGGCGTGGACCTGGAACCTGAGCTCCAGCTCACCTTCCGCCGACGGCTTCTCGCTTCGCTCCTGTGCCATGGGTGCCTCCGAAGTGCGTGCGTTCAAGGTCAATATGTTATAATTTTATAACATGTCAAGTGACGAGGCCCACGACGCGGTCTTCAAGGCACTGGGAGACTCCCGGCGGCGGGCCATGCTGGACCTGCTGAAGGAGCGGCCGATGACGACGGGCGAGCTGACCGAGCACTTCCCGGAGCTGGACCGCACCACGGTGATGCAGCACCTCGGCGTGCTGGAGAAGGCGGGGCTGGTCATCGCGAAGAAGCAGGGGCGGCAGCGGTGGAACTACCTCAATCCGCTGCCCATCCAGGAGATTCATGACCGATGGATCAGCCGCTATGCCCGGGGCGCGGTGGACCTGCTCGCTCGATTGAAGGCGGACCTGGAGGAATGAACCCGCGCGGTGAGCGAGGAGACGAGGAAGGGAAAGACCCCCTGAGCATCAAAAAAGAAAACCCCGGCTCGCCTGATGGCGGCCGGGGCCTTGCTACATCGAGGACTGACGTTACTTCTGGCCCCCGAGCCACGAGCCCCACCGCACGAGCCGCGTACCGCCCTCGGGCTCGCGCTTGCCACCGGTGACCACGCGCTCGGTGACACTGGAGAGCGGCTGGAAGCGCGCCTCATAGGGCAGACCCGCGAGCGCCGGGGCCCACGGCTCGGCCGCGTAGGTCTCCGAGAAGACGCGCTGGGTGCCCTCGACGTTCTCGGTGCGCTGCTCGGTGAGGGCGGGCACGTTGCGGCCCTCCGCGGTGAAGGTGCCACGGGTGCCGGACGCGGCGGCGGCGGGAGGCCAGTCCCCCGAGGACAGCACCTCCCAGGGCAGGCTCATCAGCAGCTCCTCGAGGCGCTCTGGTTCGGCCTGGGAGAAGTCGGAGCAGGGAGCGGCGTTGGTGTCGATGGGGCCCTCGGTGCGCAGGAGGTAGCCGCGCTCGGCGGCGAAGCACACGCGCTGCACGCCAGGCGAGGGGCCCACGTCCACGCGCCGGTCGTAGTACGCGCCCGGGCCCAGGGGCCGCTCCAGCGCGGGCACGGGGGCGTTGGCACCGGCCGAGCCCTCGCGGAACTCGCGCAGCGTCAGCTTGAAGCCGCCTGGGATGTGGAAGCCGGCCGTCTCGGTGCTCGCCTCGAGCAGGCCCTGGGTGAGGTAGAGCGGGCCCGGCTCGTTGGCGTATACGCGCGTGCGCAGGGGGCCGTCCACGGGGCGCTGGTCGCTGACGTAGCGCATGGCCTCCCAGGTGCGGCCGGCGGTGGAGGGCTTCTCGGCGGTGGCCTCGCCCGCGTGGGGCACGTCGAGCGGGCGCGTCGTGTCCGCGCGCACGGGGAGGATCAGGTCCTGCGACAGCCGCGGGTGTGCCAGGGGCTTGCCGGCCTCGTCGGTGAAGGCCAGGCGCACCCAGACCCAGGGCTGCTGCACGGACACCACCTCCAGCGTCAGCTGACCGCCAAGGGTGCGCGCGGTGCCGCCGCCACGGGGGTCGGGTCCCTGGGTGGCGGAGAAGGAGTAGGTGACCCGATCGCCCACGCGGGCGCGCTTCCAGGCATCAGCGGCCTGCATGGAAGCGGGCTCCTGGGCCTGGGTGTCGGAAGGAGAAGGGCTGCTCGACTTCGTGCTCTCGCAGCCCGGGAGGAAGGACAGGGCCGCGCCCAGCAGCGCGGCGATGGGGAGGGTGGAGTGGCGCATTTGCATGTGAGACTTGATACACCCGGAGTGTATTCATGAGGCGGTGACTTCGAGCGCCAGCCTGATGACGCGGGTGCTTCCCCGGTTCTTGAGTTGATTCGTAATTGGATGACCGTGCTGCAACGGCTCGCTGTCCGATTGGTGAGCACACCGTCCGAGACTCGGACGATCCGGGTGTGGCGCGCGCAACCCCTTGAGCCAACGGACGATTCACCAGGAAACGTCAGGACTCTTTACAAGAAGTCCCAGAAAGGCTGGTGCATCTCTGCTCCAGGGCTAATCGAGAAGCCAAGCAAGTCCCTGTTTTCCGGTGTGCCCATGTGTTGGCCCGAGGGTTGCTCAGGGAAAGGGGCGCGCGGTCGCGGCTGGAACCCCCAGGCGGCAGCGCACAACCCCCTGTAGTCCCCCCGAAAAGGAAGCCTCCATGCGTAAGCTTTCGATGGCGTTGCTGGCTGGTGTTGCTCTCGTCGGCTGCGGCGGTACCGACATGCAGAGCGAGAACCAGGAGATCATCTCCAACCTGGTCGCGGCCGGGTTTCCGGCCGACGACATCATGGTCGTCGACAACGCCGTGTACGTGGGCCTCGACGCTCACGTGACCCTCGAGGCGTCCCAGGAGATGCTCCAGGCCGGTGAGGGGAGCGCGGAGCAGTACAGGACGACCAATCTCGTCGGCACCAGCGTGACGAAGATCTGCATCAATCCCACCTCCACGTTCAACAGCTACACCCGCCTGAGCCAGGGCCTCGATCAGGCCATCGCCAACTACAACAGCCTGGGGCTCCGCATCACCATGGCGCGCGGGCCGACCACCGGCTGCACCGCGAACATCACCGCGCAGACCATGTCCGGCACCGGCGGCTCCGCTGGCTTCCCCTCGGGCGGCAAGCCCTACGGCACCATCAACATCGGCACCGGCCTGAACAGCTACAGCGTTGACGTGAACGAGCACGTCATCACCCACGAGCTCGGCCACGCGATCGGTTTCCGCCACTCGGACTACTACAACCGGTCCATCAGCTGCGGCGGCGCTGCCACCAACGAGGGCGCCTCGACCGTGGGTGCCATCCTCATCCCCGGCACGCCGAGCACGGCCACGGTGGGCGCGTCGATCATGAACTCCTGCTTCCGGTCGACCGAGACCGGCGAGTGGACCAGCTCTGACATCACCGCGCTGAACTACCTCTACTGAGAAATGGCGCGACAGCCCCCTGGTCCGTTCATGACTCTGTGGGGCCCGCTCCTCGCGGGCACCGTACTCCTGGGCGTTGCTGCCTGTGGAACTGCGGTGCCCGCGGATCCTCCAGTCTGCCAGGAGCCGCAGAAGCCGGAGGTAAGCAGCCTCTGGCAGTGCGGCCCGACCCTCGATTTCACCCCCATCAACAGCTACCAGGGCGAGTTCGCTGACGTCCAGGACAGGGAAGACGCTGTCGTCCTGCTCGACGGACGCTGCACCGGAACGTTGATTGAAGCGAGCGCGGGACCGGTGGTGTTGACCGCGGGGCACTGTGTCGGGCTCGGAGACCGGGCGCTGCTGGTCTTCAACTTCGAGGACGCTCCCGACGGCGACCCGCTGATGACCGAGGGCACGGTCATCGAGCAATCGTTCGAACCCGACTATGCGCTCATCGAGCTCGACGTGCTTCCCGCCGTCACGCCGGTCTTGCTGACGACCCAGGCCAGCGAGCGGTTGGCGATCATCCAGCATCCCCGGGGACGGCCCAAGGTCATCGCCGAGGGCAGGTTCCTGGACTCATGTAATCAGCTTGTCTACTACTCGGACCTGGACACCCTGGTAGGGAGCTCCGGCGCTGGCGTGCTCAACCGTCAAGGCCACCTGGTGGGCATCCACACCGACGGCGATTGCGACGAAAAGGGCCACGGAGCCAACAGAGGCTGGACCGCGGAAACGATTGTCGAAGCGTCCCCGTACCTGCAGAGCGCCGACATCGCCGAACGCTAGGCATGGAGCGGTGACGGACTCAGCCGACCGGGGCCGCTCCCGCCAGCCCGTATGTACCGCCCTCGCCTTCTGCTCACCGAAGGTCTGGGTGCGCTACATCCCCCCCCCCAACAGTCAGAGCCAGCCGAGGCTGCCCGCGCAGGCGGCGGGTGCGGTGTAGCCGAAGAATGCCGAGCGAGCGGCGCGGCATCCCCTGCGACGGTGGCATCACCAGGGACAGCTGAGCCGTGCTGCGTGAATCCAAGACGTCTGTCGTGGCGACACGCAGCATGACCCACCTCCGCAGTGCCTTCTCTTCGGCCCACTGTTCGAGTCCGCTTCTCTCTGTCATCCACCGGATGATGCGCCCAAAGATGACGCTGTTGACGCGCTGCGCATTGTGGACGCCCACCCCAGCGGCCTAATGAACGCCTTGTTGGCACTGTGCCAATACGTAATGGAGGGCTGCGCCATGAGACTGCGGTGGAACTGTGAATTGGCGTTTTCGAGCTTCCTGATTCTCGCCCTGAGTGCTTCTCGGGCAGTTGCGGACCCGTTGCCGTTGTTGGATTCGACGGCCACCCGGTCGCCATTCTCGGCGGCATGCGCTGGGCAACCGGATTCCACTCCGTTGCCGGTGGATCCGCGCACCCTGGTAGTGCCCGGCGTCAACAAGCCTGGGGCCGCGGTGCAGTTCAATGCCTACTGGGTGGACCTGCACTCGCCGCCGGCGCCGTTCGTCTCGACGCTGGCCCCGAATCCGAAGAACTGCGGCGAGTTTCGCGCGAGCGTCTCTCGGGGCCGGGCGAACATCGAGACCCGTGCCTACTTCCAGTCCTTCACCAACGCGCTCGCCTACTACAACCTCTATAGGCTCTGGGGCTACCTCATCCGCCCCGCCGACTTCGACGAGCAGGTCATCAAACGCTATGGGCTCGCGAAGGCGCCATTCCGCAACCCCTACCCTCTGCCCTGGGAGAACCCCAACCTCACCAATGGCGGCAGCGGGCAGCTTCCGCTGGGGCTCGTGCAGGAGAAGGACGAGAACGGGCGCTACACGGGAAGAATCAGCTCCGGCTGCTCGGGTTGCCACGATTCGCGGCTCGGGAGCGAGCAGGAGGCCGGCTTCGTGTGGGGCCGCTCGAACGACGCGATAGATGCTGGCTTGATCCAGTCCGACTTCTTCCGTTCCACGGGCGTGGGGACGGTGCTCCAACTCGTGCCCGTGCCCTGGAGCGTGGGCCGCGGCACGAGTGACGCCATTGGCATCGTCGACCTCCTGCCCGCCCTCTTCGACATGGACTCGCTCGCACTGGTACCGAGCCTGCTCGAGTTCTTCCCATCCCATGCGGGGGGCATGTCCCGTGCGCCCAACTGGTGGTACCGCGCGTTCAAGACGCGCCAGTTCTGGGATGGAGCGCTCACCTCGGACAACGTCCGTTCGGAGATGGCGTTTGGAATCGCGAACCTGGGTCGCACGCCCGAGCAGCGCCGCGCGCTGACCGCCGAGTTCGAGGACAACGACAACTTCTTCATCTCGCTCTCGCCCCCCCTCTACCCCAAGGCGATCAACACCGCGCTCGCCGAGCAAGGAGCCGTGCTCTTTCACGAGCGTGACCTCTGGGCGAACGGCGCCAATGCCAACATCCCGAAGACTCCAGGCAATGGCTCCTGCGCGAGCTGCCATGGCGTCTACTCGCCACGCTACGCCGCCAACCCCGCGTACCTGCCCGATCCCCGCCTCAAGGGCATTGCCGGCGTCATCACGCCCATCGAAACCATCCGGACGGATCCGGCGCGCGAGCAACTGATGGCCGACGTGCGTAAGCGCAGAGCCTGGAACACGTCCTTCCTCGCCTACAACGACCAGTCCCCCGACCACGGTCCCTTCTACGACGACCCCATCACGAGCGCACTGCGCCGCGTGCCGCGCAGCGCGTACGACAACGGCCTCGGGCCCATCTACTCACCCGAAGGGCCGAACACGTGGATCGAGCCGTTCGGCTACATGGCGACGCCCCTCTACGGCGCGTGGGCCTCCGCGCCTTATTTCCATAACGGAAGCGTGCCCACCATCTGGGAGGTGCTGAAGCCGTCGGACCGCCGGGCGGTCTGGAAGCGCCAGCAGACCTCCACCAACGCGCTGGGAACCAACGCGGGTTACGACGCGAGCCATGCCTCGTATGACTTCGCGAAGCTCGGCTGGAAGGTGACGCCACTTGCCTGCGGAGATGTCCCGAGCAACGACCCGTTCATCCCCTGCAGCCAGGAAATGGCGACGCCCGACATCCTCTTCGCGAACATCGCCAACCTCGTCGCGAACTACAACTCGCTCGCCTACCAGTCACCGCCGCCCATTACCCAGAAACAGATTCGCTCGCGGATGATCTTCAATTCGCATCTCTATGGGCTTGGAAATGGCGGGCATGACTTCACTCAATCGCTCACGGACGACGAGCGTTGGGCCCTCATCGAGTACCTGAAGACGCTCTAGAGCTCCGGGAAGAGCCGCTGCCTCCGGCTTCAATCCGGCCAGAGGCAGCGGTGATTACAGCGAGTGCAGCAGGTGACCGCCATCGACGGGCAGTGCGACACCGGTGATGAAGGCGCCGGCGTCACTGGCCAACAGCAGCAGCGCGCCCGAAAGGTCTTCCACCGTACCCAGCTTCTTCGACGGGATGTTGTTCTTGAGGTAGGCCTGACCGCGCTCTGACTTGAAGTAGCCGGAATTGATTTCGGTTTCGATGTAGCCGGGGCAGAGCGCGTTGACGCGGATGTTGTTGCGCATCAACTCCAGCGCCATGTGACGGGTGAGCTGGATCAGGCCCGCCTTGGACGTGGCATACAGCGATTCACCATAGCCGACACCGATGCCGAGGATCGAGGAGATGTTGACGATGCAGCCGGGCCTGCCGGCCATGCTCGGTTGATCGACGAACGCACGGGCGACGCGCCACGCCGCTTTCAGGTTGGTATCGACGACGTAATCCCAGTCTTCTTCCTGCGTCTTCGCGAAGAGCATCGATCGGGCGACGCCGGCATTGTTGATCAGCACGTCGATGGTGCCGAAGAACCTGCCCGCCTCCTCGAATGCGGCTTTCACGCTGTCGGGATCGGTGACATCCATCGCCACGGCCGCGGCATCACCACCGGCACTCTTGATGCGGTCGGCCAGCTGCCGCAGGCGCTCGACACGGCGCGCGGCGACCACCACCTTGGCGCCGGCTTCGGCCAGTACCTGCGCGAAATGCTCGCCGAGACCGCTCGACGCACCGGTTATCAGCGCCACGCGGCCGGTCAGATCAAAACGATTCTTGTTCATGGTGTTCTCCTGCGTTCCCGCCGGTGTCATGGGATCATCGCCACGGCCATCTCCGCGATCGGACCGGCCAGCGCGCCGTAGTCCATGGCCTTCCTGCTCGACGCATTGCCGTCGAGAGCGCGCTTGTAGACGCCCTGCAGAATCGCGGCGATGCGGAAGAAACTGAAGATGATGTAGAAATCCCAGTTCGGGATTGCCTTGATGCCGGTCAGCTCGCAATAGCGCGCGACATACTCCTCTTCCGAGGGAATACCGAGTGCCTCGCGGTCGAGACCTCCGAGGCCAGGGATCGCCGCATCCGGCGGCAGGCGCAGATGCATGCATTGATACGCGAGATCCGCCCACGGGTGACCGAGCGTCGACAGCTCCCAGTCGAGCACGGCGACGATGCGCGGTTCGGCCGGGTGGAACATGACATTGTCGATGCGGTAGTCGCCGTGGTTCAGCGCGACCTGACCGTCGTCGGCCGGCACGTTGGCGGGTAGCCACTCCATCAGCTTTTCCATTGCCGGCCTGGTGCCGGTCTGGCTGGCCCGGTATTGTTCGCTCCAGCGTTTGATCTGACGCTCGAAATAATTGCCGGGGCGGCCGTAGTCGGTGAGACCGGTCTGCTCCAGGTTGACCGTATGCATCGCGGCGAGTACGCGCACCATCTCATCGTAGATTGCGCGGCGCTCGGCCGGTGTCCGGTCCGGCAGCGCGCTGTTCCAGAAGATGCGGCCCTCGACGAATTCCATCACATAGAACATCGAGCCGATGACGCTGTCGTCGTCGCACAGTGTAAACATCCCTGGTACCGGCACCTGGGTCGCTGCCAGCGCCTTCATCACACGGTATTCGCGGTCGACCGCATGCGCCGATTTCAGCAGCAGTCCGGGCGGCTTCCGGCGCAGCACGTATCTGCGCTTCTCGGTGCGCACCATGAAGGTCGGGTTGGACTGCCCACCCGCGAATTTGGTGCATTCCTGAATCGTGCCGAAATCGGCAATCCGCGCAGCCAGATACTTCTGCAGATTTTCGACATTCAGCGTGTCGACTGCCTCGGACATGGATACGCCTCCTCGAAGATTCGTGCACCCACCGGCCGCACAGGTGCCGGACTCGGCCGCTTCCTGGCTCAAAGTGCTGACAGCTCCTGGATGACCTGCTTGCCGAGCGCCATCATGTGGACCTGATCGGGACCATCGGCAATGCGGCACCAGCGTGCGTAGTTGAACGCCTCGGCGAGGAAATAATCCCCGGTCAGACCGCCGGCTCCGTGCATCTGGATCGCCATGTCGATGACCTCGAAGCCGAGTTGCGGCACCATGATTTTCGCCATCGCGATCAGGTCTTTCGCATCTTTATTGCCGACGCGGTCCATCTTGTCCGCCGCGCGCAGCGTCATCAGGCGGCACATCTCGACCTTGGACGCCATCACCGCGATGGCCTCGCGCACCGAGCCCTGCGTGCTCAGCTTCTTGCCGAAGGCCACGCGATTCTCCACGCGTTTGCAGGCGTATTCCAGTGCGCGCTGGGCGGCGCCGATCACGCGCATGCAGTGATGGATGCGGCCTGGGCCAAGGCGGCCCTGGGCGATCTCGAAACCGCGGCCCTCGCCGAGCAGGAGATTCGATTTCGGCACGCGCACGTTGTCGAACACGATTTCGGCGTGGCCGTGCGGCTCCTCCCAGTAACCCAGCGTCGACAGGGGCCGCTTGATGATCATGCCCGGCGTGCCGCGTTCGACCAGTACCTGGGATTGCTGCAGGTGGCGGTTCGGATTGTCCGGATCGGTCTTGCCCATGACGATGAAGATCTGGCAGTTCTCGTGCATCGCGCCGGTGGCGAACCACTTGGTGCCGTTGATGACGTACTCGTCGCCTTCAGCGCGGATCGAGAGCTCGACGTTGGTCGCATCGCTGGAAGCCACATTCGGCTCGGTCATGACATAGGCCGAGCGGATCTTTCCTTCCAGCAGCGGTTCCAGCCATTTCTTCTGTTGCTCGGGCGTCGCGTACCGCGCGAACACTTCCATATTGCCGGTGTCGGGCGCGGAGCAGTTGAAGACCTCGGCAGCCCAGAACACGCGGCCCATGATTTCGGCCAGCGGCGCGTACTCGAGGTTGGTCAGGCCGGCGCCGCCGTGCTCGGTACCCGGCATGAACAGGTTCCACAGCCCCTGAGCTTTCGCCTTGGCCTTCAGCTCCTCGACGATCGGCGGCGATGCCCAGCGGTTCTTCTGCACCTGCTGGGTGAACGTGTGTTCGTTCGGATGGACGTGCTCCTTCATGAAGGCATTGAGCCGGTTTTGCAGCTCCGTGACGCGGGGCGAGTGTTGGAAATCCATGGGGTTCTCCTTTGAAAACAATCAGGTGTGGGGGACTTGCATATCACGCGGTGGCTCGGGTGGAGTCCCTGGTCGCAACCAGGATGACGCAACACGTCGGACACCAGGCATGGGCTCGCAGGCAGCACTTCAAAGACTGTTGCTGTTGACACGGTGCCAACAAGCCCCCATCATCACGCGGATAGAGGCCCCACTCATGAGCTACCAACACATCCGGTCTTCAGTTGCGGATCGGGTCGCTACCCTGGAGTTGAACCGTCCCGAAGCGAGGAACGGATTCACCGTCACCATGGCGGACGAGCTCGCCGACGCGCTCGGCGACGCCGACGCAAACGAGGACGTACGCGTGGTCGTCCTCACCGGCGCTGGCAAGGACTTCTGCGTAGGTGCGGACCTGAGCGGCCGCTCGTTCGAGGTGTCGAATATCAACCACCTGGAGCGCGGCTGGGTCGAGCCGGCGACTCGGGTGACTCGCAAGATGTTCGCGCTGCGCAAGCCGGTCATCGCCGCCGTCCGCGGCGCCGCGGTGGGCGTGGGCTCGACGATGATCCTCCCCGCGGACTTCCGCCTCGCCGCGAAAGACAGCCGCTTTGGCTTCGTCTTCAGCCGGCGTGGCATCTATCCGGAAGCGGGCTCGTGCTGGTTCCTGCCGCGCCTCGTCGGAATGGGGCGCGCGCTCGATTGGATGGTGAGTGGCCGTCTGATCCAAGCGGAGGAGGCGCTCGGCGCGGGTCTGGTCCAGTCCCTCCACGAGCCCGACGCGCTGCTCGATGCCGCCCATGCGCTCGCCCGTGAGCTGGTCGAGACCACCGCGCCGGTGTCCGTGGCCGTCATCCGGCAGGCCCTCTACCGGATGAGCGCGCTCCCCTCGCCCGAGCCCGCCTTCGCACTCGACAGCCAGCTCATCGCGAGCTGTGCCCAGAACGCGGACGCCGAGGAGGGCGTGATGTCGTTCCTGCAGAAGCGGCCCGCGAAGTTCCCCCGAACGGTGGAGCGGGACCTGCCGGCGTTCCTGCCCTGGCGGGAGCAGAAGTCATGAGCCCGGCCGTTGCTCCTCGCAGGAAACGGCTCGAGCCGGACGCGCGCAGGGAACAGATTCTGGAGTGCGCCACGCGGCTGTTCGGCGAGCGCCCGTACGCGGAAGTCTCCACCACGGACATCGCCCGGGAGGCGGGCGTCGCCCGGGGATTGCTCAATCACTACTTCGGGCAGAAGCGGGATCTCTATTTGAAGGTCGTGAAGAGAATGCTGCTCATGCCCGGCCTTGACGAGAGTGTGCCCATGACGGGAACCTTGCGGCAGCGGGTGGAGCGCAGTGTCGAGTGGTACCTCGATACGGTGGCGACCCACGGAAAGACCTACGTGGCGGTTACCGGCGCGGGGGGCATCGGCGCGGATCCGGAGGTCGAGCGCATCATCTCGGAGGCGGACGACGTGGCCGCTTCGAAGACGCTCGAGTTCCTGGGTCTCAAGGTCGAGGTCGGAAGTGACGCGCGGCAGCGGGCGATGATGCGCTCCTACGGCGGGCTGGTGAAAGCCACCATCCGCGAGTGGATCCGCGGCGGGACACTCTCGCGCGAGGACGCGCACCTGCTCCTGAGCGAAGCGCTCATCACGATCGTGCGCGACGTGTTCCCCCAGCTCCATCACGACGCCCACCCCGAGCCCGGCGAGTCCCAGGGGCCGGGGTCAGGGCGCAAGCGAGGAAAGGACGAGCGATGACCTCGAGGCCGCTTGCGGGACGCACGCTGTTGATGTCCGGAGGAAGCCGCGGAATCGGGCTGGCGATCGGCGTCGCGGCGGGGCGCCTGGGCGCCAATGTCGCGCTCCTGGCGAAGACCGACACCCCGGATCCACGGCTGCCCGGGACGGTGCACACGGCGGCCGCGGAGATCGAAGCCGCGGGCGGTCAGGCGCTCGCGGTGGTCGGCGACGTGCGCGACGAAGCGGCCGTGCAACGGGCCGTGGATGAGACCGTGGCGCGCTTTGGTGGCATCGACTTCTGCGTCAACAACGCGAGCGCCCTCGCTCCGCTCAAGACCGAAGAGCTGCCGGTCAAGCGCTTCGACCTGATGCAGCAGATCCAGCTGCGGGGGACGTTCCTTCTGACGCGCGCGGCGATTCCGCACCTGCGGAGATCTCCCCACCCGCACATCCTCTCGCTCTCGCCGCCGGTCAACCTCGCGCCGCGCTGGATGGGCCTGCACCCGGCGTACACGCTCGCCAAGTACGGGATGACCCTGCTCACGCTCGGCTGGGCCGCGGAGCTGGCCGAGGCCGGTATCGCCGCGAACGCCCTCTGGCCCCGGACGCTCATCGCCACCGCCGCCGTGAGGAACATACTCGGGGGCGACACATCGATGCAGCGGGCCCGCTCGCCGGAGATCATGGCGGACGCGGCCGTGGCCATCCTCCAGCGCCCGCCGCGCGATTGCACGGGGCAGACCTTCATCGATGAAGACGTCCTCCGCGCCGAAGGCATCACCGACTTCAGCAGCTATGGGGGGGGACCTGACGTCCTGCTCGACCTCTACGTCGACCCCTGAAGAGGAACAAAACAGCACGTTTGTCCATTGACTCGAGGAAGTGCCCATGGGTCCGTCGCTCGCAGCCTTGGAAGCGCAGTGCCAATCACAGGCAAGCAAGCTCACGCTGCCGCTGCTCCTCAAACGCAATGCCGAAGAATATGCGGGCGCTCCCGCCCTCAGCGCCGGAGACAAGACGCTCACCTGGGCACAGCTGCGCGAACAGACCGCCGCGCTCGCCCGCGGGCTCGGCGCGCTCGGGCTGACGCGAGGCGAGCGGATGATGATCATGATGTCCAGCCGGCCAGAGCACTGGAGCATCGACTTCGCCGCAGTCCACCTCGCCGCCATTCCCTGTACCGCATACCAGACCCTGAGCACCGAGCAGGTGGGCTACGTCGCGCGGCACAGCCAGGCCACGGTGGTGGTGCTGGAGGGCGCGGAGGAGGTCGCACGGTGGCGGCCGGTGCTCGAAACGCTCCCGGCGCTCAAACGGATCATCGTCCTGGATTCATCGGCCATCCCAGCCGGGGATGCGCGCTTCGTCTCCTTCGCGGAGGTCGAGGCCGAGGGACGCAGGTTGCACCAGGCGGATCCCACGGTCTTCGAGGACGGCTGGAGAACCATCCGGCCCGAGGACCCGATCGCGATGATGTACACCTCGGGCACCACTGGCGACCCCAAAGGCGTGGTGCTGAGCCACCGGAACGCCTTCTATGAGGCGATCGCGGTGGACCTCGTCATCCCCATTCCCATGCAGTCCCCGTCGATCGCCTATCTCCCGCTGGCGCATATCGCGGAGCGCGAGCTCGGCTTCTACCGCGCGCTCTACAAGGCGCTGCACGTGCACATCTGCGCGGATCCGGCGGGCGTGGTGCCGCTGATGGCCAAGGTGTCTCCCCCTTCGTTCTTCGGAGTGCCGCGCGTCTGGGAGAAGCTCGCCGGGGGTCTGCGGGCGAAGCTGGGCACGCTCGAGCCTCCTCAGCGCGAGGCCATCCTCTCCGCTCATGCGGTGGCCCTGGAGACCTTCCGGCTCGAAGGCGCCGGAAAAGCCGTGCCCCCGGAGCTCCTGCAGAAGGTCGCGGAGGCGGATGCCAGGGTCCTCAAGCCCCTGCGCAAGATGCTCGGACTGGACACGCTCGAGTGGGCGAGCAGCGGCTCGGCGCCCATTCCCGTCGACATTCTCGAGTACCTCGGAGGCTTCGGGCTCAAGGTGCTCGAGGTCTGGGGCATGAGCGAAACCACCGGCTGCGCCACCATCAGCACGTCCGCGGACTTCCGCGTGGGTGCCGTGGGCAGGCCCATTCCCGGAATGCAGCTCCGGCTGGCCGGGGACGGTGAAATCCTCGTTCGCGGCCCCGTGGTGTTCCTCGGCTATCTCGCCGCGGACGGCCAGATCGTCAGCGCGGTCGACGCGGACGGCTGGCTCGCCACCGGCGACATCGGCACGCTCGACCCCGACGGATTCCTCACCATCACCGACCGCAAGAAGGAGCTCCTCATCACCTCGAGCGGGAAGAACATCGCGCCATCCCGGCTCGAGGGCATGCTGCGCGCGCACCCGCTCGTCGGTCAGGCGATCACGATTGGCGATGGCCGGCCCTACGTGACGGCACTCGTCTCGCTCGACCCGGACGCCGCGCCGCTCTGGGCCAAGGCCCATGGCCTCGCGCCGCGGTCGCACGCCGAGCTCGCGCGCGATCCGGCGATTCGCGCCGAGCTCGAGTCGCTCGTTGCCTCGACCAACGCCCGGCTTTCCCGAGCGGAGCAGATCAAGCGCTTCGAGGTGGTCCCCGAGGCGTGGTCTCCCGCGACGGGCCAGCTCACGCCCACCCTCAAGCTCAAGCGCCGCGTCATCCTCGAGCAGTACGCCGAGCGCATCGCCACGCTCTACGCGAACGCCTGACCCCCACCTCCCGAACCACCACCCAAGGGACTCCCATGCATGCGAGAACACCGGAGCAAGCCTCGTTCGCCGCCGCCATCGACGCGTTCTGCCGCGCCAAGACGGGGACGCGCGCGCAACGCGACGCCTTGACCGGAAACGGTACCGAGGCCCACAACCCCGCACTCTACGCTCAGATGGCCGAGCTCGGTTGGCTCGGGGTGGGCATCCCGTCGAAGTATGGCGGCTCGGACGGCGGCATGTCCGACATGTGTCTCTTCGCCGAGCGGACCGCGTACGGGCTCGCCCCGGTGGGTGGCTATATCACCACGGCGGTCGCCGCCGGTCCGTACGCGAAGTTCGGGACCGAGGCCCAGCGCGAGACGATTCTCGGCGGCATCACCCGCGGCCGCGTGGAGGCGGTCTCCATTTCAGAACCCGGGGCCGGCTCGGACGTCGCCGCGATCACCTGCCGCGCGACCCGGACGCCGGGAGGATTCATCATCAACGGGCAGAAGACCTGGTGCTCGAACGCGCACTTCGCGGACCACATCCTGCTCGTGGCTCGCACCCACGCCTCGAGCTCGCGGCACGAGGGCCTCACCATGTTCTGCGTCCCCGCGGGCACGCCGGGGGTGGAGATTCGTGGCATCCCCACGATGGGCGGCAAGGAAGTGAATGACGTCTACTTCACCGACTGCTTCCTGCCCGAGAGCGCCGTGGTCGGAACCGTGGACCAGGCCTGGCCCCAGCTGATGGCGGGGCTCAACAGCGAGCGGCTCCTCCTCGCCGCGTCCATGCTCGGCCGCGGCCGGCGCGCCTTCGATGACGCCGTCGCGTACGTGAAGGAGCGCAAGCAGTTCGGCAAGCCGATTGGTTCCTTCCAGGCGCTCAAGCACCGGATCGCGGACCTCGCCACCGAGCTCGATTGCTGTGAGCTGCTCATCTACCGCGTGGCCGCGATGGCGGACGAGGCACCCGATCGGAGGCTCCCCCGCGAGGCGTCGATGGCGAAGCTGAAGGCGACCGAGACGGCCAAGCGCGTGGCGCTCGAAGGCATGCAGATGATGGGGGGCTACGGCTACGCCCTCGAGTACGACATGGAGTCGCATCTGCGCGCCACGGTGATCTCCACCGTCTATGGCGGCACGAACGAAATCCAGCGCGACATCATCGGCAAGACGTTCGGACTCTAGCGCGGAACCAGAGAAGAGAGAGGCAGACATGACGAGACGTTCCCCATGGGGCTCGGAGGAGCTCGAGCAGGTGCGCGGGCTCGCGGCCGCCTACTTCACGAAAGAGGTCCTTCCCAACGTGCCCAAGCACGTGGCCCAGGGTCATCCGGACAAGGCGCTCTATCGACGAGCAGGCGAGCTTGGGCTCCTGTGCATGTCCATTCCGGAGACCTACGGCGGAGGTGGTGGCACGTTCGCGCACGAGGCGGTCCTCATCGAGGAGCAGATCCGCGCCGGGGACCCTTCGATGGGCTTCGGCGTGCATTGCGCCATCGTCGCGCATTACCTCCTCGCCTATGCGTCCGAGGCCCAGAAGCAGAAGTGGCTGCCCAGGCTGGCGAGCGGCGAGTGGGTGGGGGCCATCGCCATGACCGAGCCGGGGACGGGTTCGGATCTCCAGGCCATCTCCACCCGCGCGGTGCGGGACGGCGATTTCTACCGGGTGAGCGGCGCGAAGACGTTCATCTCCAACGGCTACGTCTGTGACTTCGTCATCATCGCCGTGCGGACGGGGGATGCGAAGGGCCATGCCGGCATCTCGCTGTTGTGCGCCGAGGTCTCCGACACGACGCCCGGCTTCACGCGGGGCCGCATCCTCGACAAGCTCGGCGGCAAGGGCCAGGACACCACCGAGCTCTTCTTCGATGACATGAAGGTCCCCGCCGTCAATCTGCTCGGCGGCGAGGAGGGCCATGGTTTCGTCCAGATGATGCAGCAGCTGCCCCAGGAGCGGCTGATCGTGGCGCTCATGGGCATGGCGAGCATCGAGCGTGCCGTGGAGGTGACGGTCGAGTACACCAAGCAGCGTCACGTCTTCGGCAAGCCCCTCATCGCCTTGCAGAACACGCGCTTCGAGCTCGCGGAGTGCGCGACCCTGAAGCGTGTGTGCCGCACCTTCATCGATGACTGCATCCAATCCCACCTCGAGGGTCAGCTCGACGTGACCACGGCGGCCATGGCCAAATACTGGGTGACCGACCAGGCCTGCATCGTCGCGGATCGCTGCCTTCAACTCTTTGGCGGATATGGGTACATGAAGGAGTACCCCATTGCCCACCTGTTCGCCGATACCCGCGTGTTGCGGATTTTCGCTGGCGCGAATGAGATCATGAAAGAGCTCGTCGCCCGTTCCCTCTGAACCACCAACCGTTTCGCAAGGAGGCTCCCGGTGAGCCAGGAAGCTTTCATCTTCGACGCCGTTCGCACCCCTCGCGGTAAGGGCAAGAAGGGCTCGCTGCACGGAATCAAGCCCCTATCGCTGCTCGTCGGCCTGGTGGATGCGCTCAAGAAACGCCACCCGAACCTGGATCCCCAGCGGATCGACGACGTGGTGCTCGGCGTGGTCTCCCCAGTCGGGGACCAGGGCGCGGACATCGCCCGGACCCTCGTGCTCGCGGCCGGCCTCCCGGAGACGACCGGCGGAGTCCAGCTCAACCGCTTCTGCGCCTCGGGCCTGACCGCGGTGAACATGGCCGCCCAGCAGGTGCGCTCGGGCTGGGAGCACCTGGTCATCGCGGGCGGAGTGGAGAGCATGTCGCGCGTCCCGATGGGCTCGGACGGCGGCGCCTGGGCCCTGGACCCCGCCACCAACTATGACACGTACTTCGTGCCCCAGGGCATCTCCGCGGACCTGATCGCGACGATGGAGGGCTTCACCCGCGAGGACGTGGATCGCTACGCCGCGCAGTCGCAGGAGCGTGCGGCCAGGGCCTGGGCCGCCGGATACTTCAAGAACTCCGTCGTCCCTGTGGTGGACCAGAACGGCCTCACCGTGCTCGACCGCGACGAGCACATGCGCCCGGACTCCACCGTGGCCTCGCTCGGTCAGCTCAACCCGTCCTTCGCCGGGGTCGGCGAGGCCGGCGGCTTCGACGCGGTGGCGCTGCAGAAGTATCACTTCGTGGAGAAGATCCACCACGTGCACACGCCGGGGAACTCGTCCGGCATCGTCGACGGCGCGGCGCTCGTGCTGGTGGGCTCGGAGAAGGTCGGCAAGGCGCTCGGCCTCACGCCGCGGGCGCGCATCGCCGCCGTTGCCACGTCCGGTGCGGACCCGACCCTCATGCTCACCGGCCCGATTCCGGCCACCCGGAAGTTGCTCGAGATCGCCGGCCTCTCCGTCAAGGATATCGACCTCTTCGAGCTCAACGAGGCCTTCGCCTCCGTGGTCCTCAAGTACCAGAAGGACCTCGCCATCCCGAGCGAGAAGCTCAACGTCAACGGCGGTGCGATCGCCATGGGCCACCCGCTCGGGGCCACCGGCGCGATGATTCTCGGGACCGTGGTGGACGAGCTCGAGCGGCGGAAGGCACGCCGCGCGGTCGTCACCCTGTGCGTCGGCGGCGGGATGGGCGTGGCCACCCTCGTCGAGCGCGTTTGAACCTCTTCCCCCTCTTTTATCGACAACATTCGAGCGAACCCATGAGCGAGCAGAACACCATCCGCTGGGAGCGAGACGCCGACGGCATCGTGGTCTTGACGTTGGATGATCCGGGCCAGTCCGCCAACACGATGAACGCCGCATATGTGAAGTCCATGCGCGCGACCGTGGACCGGCTGGTCAAGGAGAAGGACACCCTCACGGGCGTCATCATCACCTCCGCGAAGAAGACGTTCTTCGCGGGCGGTGACCTGAACGATTTGCGCAACGTGAAGAAGGACGAGGCGAAGCAGGTCTTCGAGCTCGGACTGGAGATCAAAGCGCAGCTGCGGACACTGGAGACCCTGAGCAAGCCCGTGGTCGCGGCCATCAACGGCGCGGCGCTCGGGGGTGGGCTCGAGATCGCGCTCGCGTGTCACCGGCGCATCGTCGCCGACGTCAAGGGCGTGCAGCTCGGGCTGCCGGAGGTGACGCTCGGGCTGCTTCCCGGCGGCGGAGGCGTGGTGCGCGCGGTGCGCATGCTCGGCATCGTGGACGCGCTGATGAAGGTCCTGCTCCAGGGCCAGAGCTACCGGCCGCGGGAGGCAAAGGAACTGGGCCTCGTGCACGAGGTGGTGGACTCGGTGGACGCGCTCCTGCCCGCGGCCAGGGCCTGGGTGAAGGCGAATCCCACGGCGCAGCAGCCGTGGGACCAGAAGGGCTACAAGATTCCGGGCGGCACCCCGTCCTCGCCATCCCTCGCGGCGAACCTGCCCGCGTTCCCCGCCAACCTGCGCAAGCAACTCAAGGGCGCGAACATGCCCGCGCCGCGCGCCATCATGGCGGCGGCCGTCGAGAGCACGCAGGTGGACATCGACACCGCGTTCACCATCGAGTCGCGCTACTTCACCGAGCTCGTCACCGGCCAGGTCGCGAAGAACATGATTCAGGCGTTCTTCTTCGACATGCAGCACATCAAGTCGGGCGGCGGCCGTCCGAAGGGCTTCCCGCAGCACACGGCGAAGAAGGTCGGTGTCCTCGGCGCCGGGATGATGGGCGCCGGCATCGCCTATGTGTGCGCCAAGGCCGGCATCGACGTGGTGCTCAAGGACGTGAGCCTCGCCTCCGCCGAGAAGGGCAAGCAGTACTCCGTCAAGCTGGTGGAGAAGGCCATCCAGAAGGGCCAGTCCACGAAGGAGAAGGGCGACGCGCTCCTGGCGCGAATCCAACCCACCGCGGATGCCGCCGCGCTCGCGGGTTGTGACCTGGTCATCGAAGCCGTCTTCGAGGACGTGAAGCTCAAGCACCAGGTCTTCCAGGAGATTCAAGGCGTGGTCGCCCCGGACGCGGTGCTTGCTTCCAACACCTCGACCCTGCCCATCACCCTGCTCGCCGAGGGCGTGAAGCGGCCGGCCGACTTCGTCGGGATGCACTTCTTCTCCCCGGTGGACAAGATGCCGCTGCTCGAGCTCATCGCGGGAAAGACGACGAGCGACGCCACGCTGGCGAAGGCCATCGACATCGCGGTCCAGATTGGAAAGACGCCCATCGTCGTCAACGATAGCCGGGGCTTCTTCACCAGCCGGGTGATCGGCACCTTCCTCAACGAGGCCATCGCCATGGTGGGCGAGGGGATCGCGCCTGCCTCCATCGAGCAGGCGGGCCTCCAGGCGGGCTACCCCGCGGCTCCGCTCCAGCTGGTGGACGAATTAACGTTGACCCTGCCGCGAAAGATCCGCCTCGAGACCAAGGCCGCCGCCGAGGCCGCTGGCCAGCCGTGGATGGACCACGGCAGCTACGCGGTCATGGACGCGATGATCGATCAGTACCAGCGCAAGGGCCGCTCCACCGGGGGCGGCTTCTATGACTACGTGGATGGCAAGCGCACGGGCCTCTGGCCGGGGCTTGCCCAGCACTTCACCCGGCCCGGTTACACCATCCCCTTCGAGGACATGAAGGAGCGGATGCTGTTCGCCGAGGCCATCGACACGGTGAAGTGCTTCGACGAAGGCGTCCTCCGCTCCGCCGCCGACGCGAACGTGGGCTCCCTCCTCGGAATCGGCTTCCCGCCGTGGACGGGAGGTGTCGTGCAATACATCAACGGCTACGAAGGGCGTACCGGCACGGGGCCGCGCGGCTTCGTCACCCGCGCGCGCGAGCTCGCGGAGCGCTACGGGAAGCACTTCCTGCCGCCCGCATCGCTCGTCGCGAAGGCCGAAAGAGGCGAGTTCCTGAAGTAGCCCCCTCCCACGGAAGGAGAAGTCCCATGGCTCGGAGTCTCAACAACCTCGCCGCCGTTCCGCCTTCGCTCCACACGAAGGCGCTCGTCGAAAAACAGCGTGCCTACTTCGAGACCCGAGTCACGCTCCCGCTCCACTGGCGGCGGGAGCAGTTGCAGGCGCTCGACCGGGCGGCGCGCAAGTACGAGGCGGAGATCCTCGCCGCCCTCAAGGCGGATCTTTCGAAGAGTCCGGAGGAGGCCTACCTCACCGAGGTCGGGAACATCTACGGAGAGATCAAGAACGCGCTCAAGAACGTGAAGGCGTGGATGGAGCCGCGGCGGGGGTCGGCGCCCCTCGTCATCCAGCCGGCGCGGGCCTACCAATATGCGGAGCCGCTCGGCGTGACGCTCATCATCTCGCCCTGGAACTACCCCTACCAGTTGTCGATGGCGCCGCTCATCGGGGCACTCGCCGCGGGCTGCACGGCCGTGTTGAAGCCCAGCGAGCTGTCACCCGCGACTTCGGGCGTGCTCAGGCGGATGCTGGGCGAGGCCTTCCCGGCGGAAGTCGTCTCGGTCGTCGAGGGGGACGCGGAGGTGAGCCAGGCGCTCCTCGCGGAGCGCTGGGACCTCATCTTCTTCACTGGTGGAACCCAGGTGGGCCGGGTGGTGGCCGAAGCCGCCGCCCGGCACCTCACGCCCACCGTTCTCGAGCTGGGTGGAAAGAGCCCCTGCATTGTCGACAGAAGCGCGGACCTCGAGGTCACCGCGCGACGCATCGCCTGGGGCAAGTACGTCAACGCCGGACAGACATGCGTCGCGCCGGATTACGTGCTCATTCCACCCGAGTTCAAGGGCCGCTTCATCGACCTGGTCCAGAAAGCCGTCAGAAGCTTCTACGGTGCCGATGCGCGCACGAGCAGCGACTATGGCCGCATCGTCAGCCCTCGCCACTTCGAGCGAATCTCCGCGCTCGCGGCCGACGGTCAGATCGCCTTCGGCGGCGAGCGCGACGCGCCCAGCCGCTACTTCGCGCCCACCGTCATCACCGATGCACCGTTGTCAAGCCCGCTGATGCAGGAGGAGATCTTCGGTCCCCTGCTCCCGCTCGTCGACTGTCCGAGCATCGACGACGCCATCCGCTTCGTGCGCTCCCGTCCGAAGCCGCTCGCCCTCTACAGCTTCGCGCGCGACGCGGCGGTGAACGAGCGCGTCCTCACGGAGACCTCGAGCGGCGGAGCGGTCGCCAACGACGTGTGCGTTCACTTCGCCGTCGAGGGGCTTCCTTTCGGAGGAGTGGGCGAGTCGGGGCTCGGCGGCTATCACGGCCAGGCCAGCTTCGATGCCTTCAGTCACAAGAAGAGCGTGGTGAAGCGGCCCTTCGCGCTCGACATGAAGCTGCGCTACCCGCCCTATGGCGGAAAGCTCGGCCTCCTCAAGCGCTTCTTGTGAATCCAACTCCACCGGGGCGCCGCTGTCGCTCGGCGGCCCCTCCTGGCTGGACCTGCCGCTGGGCTGACAGTCCTATGCGCCGGAATCGCGGCGCAGGACGAAGAAGTACGGCGCCGCCATTCCTCGCGTATCCATCGCGCCGAGCACCGTGTCCGCGTCGACCTTCCGGAACACGTCGAGGATGGGCCGGTCATCGTAGATCATCGTCGCGCTGATCTTCCCGCGGTACTCCGTCATGCGCAGCCGCGCCTTGAACTGCCCGGTCTCCACCTCGGCCCGGTGCGAGCCCACGAAGCTTTGAATCCCCGGCGACGGCCACTTGCGTGGGTCCACCGGGAACACCGACGCGCGGTCCTCCGTGAAGAACAGCAGCGGGTGCACGCTCTCGGCGTCGATGAACTGCTTGCCGTACCAGCCGGTCGCGCTGAGCATTCCGTCCATCGGGTGCCCCGTCTGGAGCTCGCTGCCCTTCCACCTGCCACGCATGAGGGCGAGCTCCACCGTGGGTAGGCTGTCGAACAACGCGAGCGCCGCTTCGGTATTGAGTTTCCCTGCTTTCACTGCTTCGTCGAAGGTCATGGCGTCCTTCCTCCGTGCATGTGCAGCACCGGCTTGATTGCCGTGCGCGTCTCCATGTCGTGAACCGCGTCGTTGATGGCCTCGAAGGCATAGGGGCGGCTCAGCTTCTCGATGGGAAACCGTCCTTCCGCGTGCAGGGAGACCAGGCGCGGAATGAAGGTCTTCGGGTCGGCATTCCCCTCCAGGATGCCCACCAGCTTCTTCCCGGAGAGGAGCGCGCTCATCGAGAGCGAGACTTCCGCGCCGCGACCCGGCAGGCCGAGCAATGCGCAGGTGCCCAGGGGCCGCGTCACGTCGAACGCCTGACGCAGCACCTGGGGTGAGCCCACGCACTCCAGGGCCAGGTCCACGCCGCCCCGGGTTCGCTTCAGAACCGTCTTCGTGAGCTCGGGCTCGTGCGCCAGGAAGGTGTCGGTGGCGCCCAATTCGCGCGCCAGCTCGAGCCGCTCCGCGCTGAGGTCCACGGCGATGATGCTCGACGCGCCGGCGACTCGCGCCGCCATGATGGCCGCGAGGCCAACGGCGCCCGCTCCGTACACCGCGAGCTGCTGCCCGGCTTCGAGCCGGAACGCCTCGAGCACCGCGCCCGCGCCGGTCTGGAACCCGCAGCCCAGCGGCGCGAGCAGCTCGAGCGGCGCGGACGCGTCGACCTTCACCGCGTTGTGCTGGTGCGCCAGCACGTGCGTGGCGAACGAGGACTGGTGGAAGAAGCTGGAGCGAATCGGCTCACCGTGCCACCGCATGGGGAAGGAGCCATCAGGCCTGGCACCGGAGAAGTTTCCCGCGTACCCGTGCTCGCAATACGCATGATGGCGGCGTGCGCACGTGCCACACGCGCGGCACGAGAAGTAGCTGAGCACCACCGCGTCGCCGGGCACGAAGTCCGTCACGCCGTCACCCACGGCCTCCACGACGCCAGCGCCTTCGTGGCCGAGCACGGCGGGAAAGGGGAAGCGGCCCGCGCCCGCCCGGTAGGTGAGGTCGGTGTGACAGATGCCGCTCGCCGTCACCCGCACCCGCAGCTCGCCCGTCCGCGGCGACTCGAGCTCGACCTCGTCGATGGCGAAGGGACCATTCACCACCTGCAGCACCGCGGCACGCACCGGAGGACCCATGGGGCCATATTATTGGCAATCCGCCAATAGTGCACTGCAATGTTTCGACGGGTTAGCGGGCGCAGGGCCCCAGCTCGGCCCGCGCCTCGAGGACCCTCCTGGCAGGCCTCCGTGGGGGCGCCGGACAACCGCAGCGCCCGGGCGAGCCGCCGTCGGGCCAGGACCTCGAACCGCTCCCGCGTCGTGCTCGTTGACCGCACACGGTCGTGACCCATAGCGTGCACCGCCCCCCTCCGGAGGTGGCCGTGGCGATCGTGGCGGCGGACGTGGTCAAGGGACTCCTCGGCGCGGTGGCGACGAGCGCGGGGGTCAACCCCTTCTTCAAGTGGCTCCTCGACAGCGCGATCTTCCCGGGGCTCCTCAAGGACTGGCTGTTCCCCACGCCGGCGGAGGACCTCTTCCGGGTCCTCGAGTCGCGCATCACCGAGCTCGTGGACAAGCGGGTGGAGGCCGCGGTGGGAGCGGCGGCATTCGAGCGGGTGAAGGCCGACCTCCAGGGGCTCGGGGCCACGTTCGCCGACTACGCCAACGTCGTGGACCTGGACGAGCGGCGGTACCGACTTGCCGTGCTGCTCGTGCAGGCCGATATCTCGGCCGCGAGCGTGGAGGCGGTACCCGACCGGTACCTGTACCTGCTGACGGATGCGCTGGTGGTCATCGCCGTGGCGCACACCGCCGCGCTTCTCGACCAGGTGCAGCAGCACCCGGAGCGCTACGAGAACCAGATCGCGCTCGACACGGCGGCCATCCGCTACTCCGAGCTGGCGGGCCGGCTACGCGACCGCTTCCTCTGGTACCGGATGGGACAGATTGCCCGCGGGGTCGGCGAGGTGATGGAGAAGGAAATCGACCGGCGCCCGAGCGCGACCGGCGAGAAGAAAATCGTGAGGTTTTCCGCCTATGACGACATGGCGCTCTGGTGGATGAGCCCGAACAAGTACCGGACGGAGTTCCTCGGGGGGCTCGAGACGGGCTGGGTGCAGGCCATCGGGATGGAGCCCGCCTACTTCGAGAAGAAGCAGGAGGCCGCGGCGCGCGTCGTGGCCTACGGGGATGAGCAGAAGCAGAAGGTGTACGACTGGTGGGGCGAGCACCTCACCAACCACACCCAGGAGCTCCTGAAGCTCGTCGATTGGAAGGGGCGGCAGAGCGAAAGGAAGCCTCGTGATCGGACGGTGGTGCGCGCCTGGCCGCTGGGGCGTGTGGTGGCGCCTGACGCCTCCGCCACGGCGCTCGACCGCATCGACCTGTTCCTCGCCCAGCAGATGGACACCTTCTCGGTGTCGGGCCCGCGCTACATCCAGACCTACCGCGTGCCCGGCGAGCCGCGAGTGGGCACCCAATCCAACCTGTTCTACCGCGCGGACACATACGACACGGCCGTCGCGTCGATCTACTTCGCGGCGCGCGGCGATCTCCGGCGCGCGGGTGACCTCGCTGACGGGCTGTGCATCGCCCTGGAGCACGATCCGATCGGCGGGGGCCGCATCGTCGCGGCGACGCACGCCACCGCGCTCCTCGACCGCGCCGAGGGATACGCCACGTCGATCTTCCCCGCCGACGGTGCCACCCGCGATGTGGGCAACGCGTGCTGGGCCGGCATCGCGCTGACCCGGATGTACGCGGCCACGCGCCAGTACCGCTACCTGCACCACGCCAGCAGCATCGCGTGGTGGGTGTACACGGAGCACGCGTCCAAGGACGCCTGGCAGGGGTACACCGGTGGCGAGGATGCGTGGGGGCAGAAGCGCGCGTGGCGGTCCGTCGAGCACAACGTCGACGCCTTCGCGCTCTTCACCAACCTGTACCGTCTCACCCGCGAGGAGCGTTGGGTCGCGGCCGCCCAGCGCGCCCAACGCCTGGTGAAGGCCTGTCACATGCCGGAGGGCTATTACGTGACCGGTACCGGCGTGGGCGACGTGCTCAACGCGGGTGTCGTACCGGCCGATGTGCAGACGTGGACGGCCCTCGCGGGGCTGAACCCGGCGGGCAACGCGTCGAGCCTCCGCTTCCTGCTCGATCGGCTTTCGACCACCACAGCGGGGTTCGCGGGGTTCAAGTTCGCGCTCGCCGGCGAGGGCGTGCAGAATGAGGTGACGGCGGGGGCTGCGATGGCGCTTCATCTCATGGGTGGCGACCTCCGCGAGGGCGCGGAGCCCTACTTCGACAGCCTGGTCCGCCAGCAGCTCCAAGCGCCGGGGACTGTTGGCGCGGGGCTCGTCGCGACCCCCGGGGCCGAGGCGAAGACGGGGGAGGGCCTCGGCTGGTCCTACTTCAACTGGCCCCACGCCGCGTCCAGCGCGTGGACCGGCCTCGCGCTTCTCGCGCGGGACGATGCGCGCGCCAACCCGTATGCCCCGGTGGGATAGCGGGCCTCCAGCAGCAGGCCACACGAAGGTCTGCACGCGCGCGGGGACCAGTCGTTCGAGGCCAGGCGCCCGGCCATGACATCCAGGCAGTGTTGAATCTCCCAGGCTGCGAGTGGCGCGCCGGCCGAGTCACCCGGACGTCCCAGTGAAGACTCCAAACGAAGCCGGGAACGGCTCCACATAGGCCAGCTCGCGCGTCACCAGGAGGGGGCCACCGCTTGCTGGCCCTTTCCACGTCAGACAAACACAACTGACGCGCCCGCTCGCTGCACTACCAGTCAGAATGTACGGCGGCATCACACCGGCTCGGTCCTGAATCCATCCCACCAGGAGAAGAGCCATGCCAACCAGCAAGGGTCCTCAGCGCACCGAGTTCACTCTGGACGTGCTCGGGCGATACATCTGCAACGGACTGGATGAAGCCCTGTCCAGCACGCGCAAGGACGGCCAACGGCCGGATGGCAGCCCACAGAACGACGCCCGCCCCTTCGACATCATCGTCATTGGTGGCGGCAGCTTCGGCCCGGTGCTTGCCCAGCACCTGTTCCAGAGCGACAAGAAACACAGTCACCGAATCCTCGTGCTGGACGCCGGCTCGTTCCTCCTCACCGAGCACGTCCAGAACCTGCCCATGCTCGGCCTCAACCCGCCCGGCCCCACCGAGGTGGATCCGGGTGTCCCTCGCGCTGAGGTGTGGGGCCTGCCCTGGCGCTCCGACGTGCGGTTCGGCTACCCCGGGCTTGCCTACTGCGTGGGGGGCCGCTCCGTATTCTTCGGCGGCTGGTCTCCGCGTCTGCTCGACACCCCCGCCGACACCGAAATGCCGCGCAGTCTGTGGCCGGGCGCCGCCGTGGATGCCCTGAACACCCGATACTTCGATGAAGCATCCCGCGTCATCGGCACCGACGTCACCAACGACTTCATCGACGGACCGATGCACCGCGCCCTGCGCCGGCTGCTCCGCGAAGGCATTCGGGCAGGAAGGGTGCCGGCTGCCATTCCGCTGGCGGAGCTCCCGCTGCCCATCCCGGCGCCGCCGGGCGCCCCCGCTGCCCTCGTGCAGGAGTTGAAGTTGGAGGCCCCGTTGGCGGTCCAGGGCCGCACCGACCCGGGCCTGTTCGCGTTCAACAAGTTCAGCTCCGTCCCGCTGCTCATCAAAGCCACCCGCCTCGCCTCCTTCGAGTCTCAGCTCGGCGTGGGCTTCCCGGACGACGTGAAGAAGCGCCTGATGATCGTCCCACGCTGCCGGGTGGTGCGGCTCGACACCGAGGTGAGCAATGGGATGGGCCGGGTCACCGCGGTGCAGACGGTGCAGGGCCCGGTACCGGTGCCCGAGAACGGGAAGGTCATCATCGCGCTGGGCACCATTGAGAGCACCCGGCTGGCGCAGCTCTCGTTCCAGGGCATCACCCACTCCGAGCTCATCGGCCAGAACCTGATGGCGCACCTGCGCTCGAATCTCACCATCCGCATCCCGCGGCGCGCGCTGGCGGGCCTGAACCCGGCGGTGAGGGCGCTCCAGGCGTCCGCCCTGTTCATGAAGGGGCGCATCACAGCGAAGGGACTGGTCCGCCATTTCCATCTCCAGATCACCGCCGCCGGTCTCGACCGGCCCGACACCACCGACTCCGAGGCCGAGCTGTTCAAGAAGATTCCAGACATCGAGATGCTCGACGCCATGCGGCGGGCGAACGACGACCGCATCGTCATCACCCTCCGCGGCATTGGCGAGATGGAGCCGATGAACCCGGACAGTCACATCTCACTGGCCCTGGACCAGCCGGTGGATGAAGTGGGGGTGGCACGCGCTTTCGTCCGGCTCAACCCGAGCGAGCGCGACCTCCTGCTCTGGGACGAGATGGACAAGGCCTCGGACGACGTGGCGCGGGTGTTCGCCAACGGCCAGGACTTCGAGGTGCTCACTCCGACGGGCTTCGTGAAGGTGTCTCCGGGAGCGGACCTGCGCCAGGTTGTGCCCTACACGGACATGGCCCTGGGAGGCCGGCGCGATGGCCTGGGCACTACCCACCACGAGGCGGGACCGCTGTGGATGGGGACCGACCCGAGCACCTCGGTGACGGACCCCAACTGCCGCTTCCACTTCGTGTCCAACGCCTACGTCGCCGGGCCGGCGCTGTTCCCCACGGTCGGCTCGCCCAATCCAATGCTCACCGGGGTGGCGCTGGCGCACAGGCTGGGGGACCACTTCCTGGCTCAGTCGACGATGCTGGGGGCGGACCCCGGGTTCACGCTGCTGTTCGATGGCATGAACACGGACAAGTGGCGCATGTCCACCATCCGAAACCAGCCCCCCGAGCGGAGCAACCCGGGTGCCTTCGTGGTGGTGGACGGCACGCTGGAGTCGGTCTCCGGCAACGACCTCGGCCTGTTCTGGTTCACCGAGCCCACGCCGCCCGACTTCATCCTCAAGCTCGAGTGGCTGCGCTGGCGGGAGGACGACAACTCGGGGGTGTTCCTCCGGTTCCCGGCTCCCAACAGCAAGGGTTACAACAACACGGCCTTCGTCGGCGTGGACTTCGGGTTCGAGGTGCAGATCGACCAGTTGGCCCGGGATGACGGGGCGCCCATCCACAAGACTGGCGCCATCTACGGCTTCGCCGGGCCGGTGAACCCAGACACCCTGCCGGTCCACCCGCCGGGCCAGTGGAACGAATTCGAAATCCATGCCGTGGGCCAGCGGTACACGGTGTTCCTCAACGGCCAGAAGATTACCGAGTACGTGAACCCGGATCCCAATCGAGGGCTCGTGAGCACGCCCGCCGCACCGAGCTTCATCGGCCTGCAGACGCACACCGGGCGGGTGGCGTTCCGGCGAATCCAGCTCAAGGGCCTGTAGCCGCCCCGCGCACGTTCTCGAAGGTGCCTCATGCGAGTGCTCCATCTGACGCCAGAATACCCACCGGTCATCTGGGGCGGTCTCGGAACCGCGGTGGGGGGGCTTGCGACCGCCTCGGCCCGCGCTGGGCTCTCCACTGGTGTCCTCCTGGTGGGTGGGGTGCTGGCGGTGGGTGGCTCGTACGCCACCGCCTGGCAGCCGGCCACCCTGGCGCGCAACTCCATCGACCAGCCGATCATCGACTCGGAAGGGGTCATGTTCTTCCACGTCTCGCCGTTCGACGCGATCCGCGCCGGCGTCGAGTTGGTGCGACGCTGGAAGCCGGACGTGTTGCACCTGCACACCGCATGGCTCTGGTCGGTGGCTCGCGCCATCCAGGAGCAGACGGGTACGCCGCTGGTGTTCACGGTGCACTCGCTCGACCGCGCCGAGTATGAAATTGGCAAGCTGTATACGCACTGGCAGGAACAGGAGGACGTCATCTCCTCGGCGAACCGGGTGATCGCGCTTTCACTGAGCGAAGAAGAGCTCATCGCCCAGGCGTGCCCCCGGGCACGCGGGCGGATTCGTATCGTGGGCAATGGCATCGACGACGTGCCGGTGCCCCGGCGCGACGGGAGAGGCAGGGGCGAGTACCTGCGGGTGCTGTACACGGGCCGCTTCGTGGAGCGTAAGGGCATCCGCGAGCTGCTGGCGGCCATCCCCAAGGTGTTGGACGAGGAGCCCTCCATCCATTTCGTACTGGTGGGCGGCTACGGTGGCAGCGCGGAGATCGAACGGACCTGGCTGGCGGGGGCGCTCGAGTCGTACAGGAGCCAGGTGCACTTCACCGGCTGGCTGCCGCCGTCCCAGGTCGCCGAGTGGTACCAGATGGCGGACATCCTGGTGGTGCCGAGCTGGTACGAGCCGTTCGGGATGGTCATTCTCGAGGGGATGATCTACGGGCTGCCGATTGCGGCGGCGGCGGTAGGCGGGCCAGCGGAGATCCTGGAGCACGGCCGGACGGCGCTGCTCTTCTCGCCGAAGGACGCTGAGGCGCTGGCGAGGGCGGTGCTCCAACTGGTGAAGTCACAGGAATTGCGCGAGCAGCTCGGCCGGGCCGCCGCCTGCGAGGTGCGCGCGAGATGGCTGTGGTGCCAGGTGGTGGAGCGGATGCGGGAGGTGTACGAGGAGGCGGCGGAGGAGGGGGATGGAAGCCGCTGAGGGCTGGTTGATCAATATTGCTCATGCTGAGATAGAAGCCGCCGAAGGTTGATCTTCGCGCGAGCCGAAGTGCCCCTCTGGCCGCATGCCATTGAAGCCTCCACCCCAGTGCCACGCTTCTCGCGCGACGGGCAGCGGCACGGACACCGGCAAGCTCGAGGGCAACGTGTGGACTCCTGGTGTACACACCTGCCCAGGCCTCCCTCCCTATCCCATGGATGGTGCGTGGTCGCTTCGTCCCCATGCACCGCGGCTCCACGCCTTGACCCCGGGTAGCGCAGCACTCCAAAGTGGGCTCCGCGCTGTCGACCGGTGGCCAAGCGAGAGGAGATGGCGTGGGAATCTACCTGGCGGTCCTAGCCGCCGTGCCTTACTTTGGGAGCCGTCCCCTGGTGGCCTCCGCCGCCGCCGTTCTGCTCGTGGCCTTTGGCGCATTCGAGGCGGGCGCAGGTGACCGGGGCGCCCCGCCCCATTCCACGCTCCTGGCGACGGTATTGATTGGAACCCTCTTTGCCGTCTGGTCGGCGCAGCGTTTCGTGTGGGGCCACGTCGAAGCGGTGTGGCCGCGCTTGAGCCCGTGGCGCTGGCGCGCTGCCGTCGCGACAGCCACGGTGTCCGGGATGGTTTTCGCGGGCTACCAGGTGGGGGCTTTCGCCTCCTCGGCCGAGCGTCCCGCCTCGGGGCTCCTCCTCGGGGGCCTGGTGGTGGGCGCGATGGGCGCGCTGACGCTCGCGTTCGCGCAGGCGCGCACGCGGATCCGCCAGGGGCTCGAAGCCATCCCTGGCGCGGATGAGCTGGGCGTCCTCTTCGTGCTGGAGGCGGGAGAGCTGCTCTTCGTCATCGGTGGGATTGCGCTGTGCGCCTTCGCGCCGACGGCCGCGACCATCGCCGTGCTGCCGATAACCGGGCTGGTCACCTGTGCCTATTTCATCCTCCGTGCGCGGGAGGAGTCGGAGCGTATCGCGTGCCCTGCCTGTGCCACGTCAACGCATCGCGCGGCGCTGCGCTGTCCAGGCTGTGGTGCGCTGCGCGAGCCGGGTGCACTGGATGTGATTGGCCGCACCGCGCGCACACCGGCCGCGGACACGCGGGCCCACGTCTTCGCGCTGCTCGCCCGCTGTCGCTGCCGTGAATGCGCCGAGCCACTCGGAGCGGGCGGGCCTGATGCGTGCTGTGCGCTGTGCGGCGCCAGGGCCTTCCCGACTCCGGACGACATCCGGATGTTCCTCCGGGCGGCGGATCGCGCGCTGCTACGGACCCTGCCCCTGCTCGCGCTCATCGGCGCGGTGCCGGTCATCGGGCTGGTGGCAGGGCTCTGCGTGCTGCGTCTCTCCAGCGCCAGCGCGGTGGCCGCGCACGGGCGATGGAAGCACCGGCTCGTGGCGCGCGCCGTTCGCGTCGGTTCGCTGCTGGCATTCTCGCTATTGCAGGTAGTTCCCTTCGTGGGCGCCGCCGTGGTGCCGCTCATCGCCGTTGCGTCACACCTGTCGAATCGAAGGCCGCTCCGGCTCGCGGCAGCGTCGGCAGCCAGCGCGGCACCGGTGGAACAGGTCCCTCCTGCCCCGGCGTAGATCGTCCGCGCCGAAGAGCTCCACGAAGGCCCGGCGATCGTGCGCGAGGCCACGGGATGGGCACCATGCGGCCCTTCAAGGCCCGGACTGCCCCATGGAAGACCGCTCCTGAGGCCGAGCACCAGGGCTGGCTGCTCGGAGACCAGCAACGTCAACCCGTGTGGGAATCAGTTGCAGCCGCTACCCTGGGTCGGACCGAGGTCCGCCCATTGGATCATGCCGTCGGGGACGCCCCAGCGCGCGTTGGTATAGCTCTCGAGGTCGATCAGCGCGTCGGCGTTCCCCTTGTTCCGGGTGCAGCAACCATCGCAGTCCGAGTCGGCGCACGTGTCGAGCACGGTGACCACGATGGTCTTCGAGCCGGACTTCAAGCAAAGGTCATGGAGCTTGAGCGCGTTCATGTTGGGGAACACCGCGGCGATGTTGTGCGCCGCCACCCACGCCTCCGACTTCTTCCCTTCGCACGCCGCAAACTGCCCTGCCCACGTGCAGCCGTTGTACTTGGTGCACTCCTCGCTGCCCGGATCCGGGTACGACGTGTAGTTGGTCTTGTTGGCAGTCTTCCAGACGAGGCCGGGAGCGTCACAGCGCGTAGCGGGAGGAGGCGTCGTGCCTCCGGACAAGCCGGAGATCGTCAACTGCTCCCACGAGCCGAACGCGGCGCCATACGCGAACACCGTGCTGCCGCCGCCGTTCTCCGCCGACACCCAATGGCCAGTCGTTACCGTCTGCAGGCCGACGATGTCGCCATTGACGATCGGGCCGGTCCCGCTCTGCTTGACGATGCGGAACGTCTCCCAGCCAAGGCGATTCCAGCTGGCGGCGTTCAGCGTCGAGCCGCCGCCGTTCGCGGCCTGAAAGTACTGCCCGGTGCCCGCGGTGATGAAGATCGAGTCTCCACTCTCGAGGGCCCCGCCGTTGATGTCATCGATCGTGAACTTCTCCCACGCTTGCGCGGTCGTCGCTGTCGCGATGACTGCGCCGCCGCCGTTGTTTTGAGCGCCCACGTATCGGTTGCCGAGCACCGTCTTGAAGCTCACGCCGGAGATGAGCAACGGACTCGAGGCGGCCTCTGTTACGTCGTCCTGCCCGTCAGGCGAACTGCTCACCGGAGTGCACGCGCCCGTGAGCAATAGAGCCGAGCACGCGGCACGAAGAAACAGCTTTGAACGTTTGAAATGGAGCATGAATCATGCCTCGTTCAACTGAAGTTTACCCTCACGCCGACAGAGATTCTCGCGGCTAGATTCGGGTCATTGGAATCGACTGGGTGCTCCCATTGGTCGTACAACACTGGGTTTTGAATTTCTACTTGACTTCATTGTCTGGCCAGTTTCCCGACGCTGCTGGACGGCGCGGGCCAGCACGCCCCCTACCACCTCGTTCACCTCCGCTTGAGCCACTTGTCGATGAGAGGTGTCTTCAGATTGCCGACGAAGAGCCTCACACCATCATCTGAGAAAACGATCATTTCATGGAACGCCTGAGCTTGGCGGAGGGTCCTCGTACGGTGCGCTGTGCTTCATTTCGACTGAGGTCAATCGTGAGAAATCTACTCGCCCGGTGGTTCCTGGCCCTGTTCACGGTACTCACCGCCTGTCATGAGTTTCCCGAGGTGGAGGAGGGGCTCGGGGAGCCATCCGCGACCGCGCTCGTCAACGCTCAGACGCTGACGTGCTCCACTCTTCAGGTGCTGCGTGGCTCCATTGGATCGGGGCAGAGCGTCCAGGCGCTCTCGACCCAAACACTCTCCGGCACGGAGGACCGCTGGGCGGAGTACGTGGAGCTCGCTCCCAACAGCTCGGTGACGTGCGCCTATGGCTTGCCACAGGGTGTGAGCGCTTCGTCCGTTCAGGAGGCCGAGGTAGGCATCAACTACCGCGGCCCCCTGCGTTCGGAGATGCGCTGGCTCTTCGAGGCCTGGGATTACGAGGCCGGTTCCTGGGTGGTGGTGGGTGACAACACCTTCGCCCGCTCCTGGACGTGGACGTCGGCGTCACTCCAGCTCCCCGCGCCGGTGAGTCGCTTCGTGAGTGGTGGCCCCTTCAAGCTGCGCTACAGGACCGAGTCTTCGGCGGATGCCTCCCTGCTCGATCTGCTGGTCGTGCGTGTTCAGCTGGCGGGGACGGACGCGGGCAGCCCCCCTCCCGATGCCGGAACCTCGGATGCCGGAACCAACCCGACCCCCGTGCCCTGGACGGGCGTCACCAGCTTCACCTATCAGCTGACCGGGTACGCCAATGGCCGGTTGGAGCAGATCGCCGGCTCCGAGTTCGACCTGGCCGTCATCGAGCTGTCTCGTGATGGCTCGAGCGACTACTTCCGGAGCGACGAGATCGCGGCGGTGAAGGCCACCGGAAAGCAGGTTCTCTCCTATTTCGAGATTGGCGCCATCGAGGAGTACCGTCCCGAGTGGGACCAGGTCCCCGACGACCTGAAGCTTGGCCCGGTGGACGGTTGGCCGGACGAGCAGTACGTGAAGTACTGGGACGAGCGCTGGTGGCCCATCGTCCAGGGCCGCATCGACCGGGCCCTCGCAGCTGGCTTCGATGGCTGCTACCTCGACATGGTGGTGACCTACGAGGAGATTCCCGCTGACGCCGCGGGCACCGACCGCGACGACCTGGCGCACAAGATGGTGGCGCTCATCTCGCGCATCAGCGAGTACGCGAAATCCAAGAACCCGTCCTTCCGGGTCATGCCGCAGAACTCTCCGGAGCTCGTCGACTACGCGGGCTACCTCCAGGCCATCGATGGGCTGGCCATGGAGGACATGTACTGGTCGGACGACGTGGCGTGCAGCGAGAACTGGTGTGAGGAGAACCGCCGCAACGCCTCGCGCGTGCGCGCCGCGGGCAAGCTCGTCCTCTCCGTCGACTATGCGGTGCAGGCCGCGCACATCGCCGATGCCTACACCCGCTCCCGTGCCGCCGGCTTCGTCCCCTATGTCACCGTGCGCGCGCTCGACCGGGTGACCGTGAACGCTGGCTGGGACCCGCGGTAGCGGGATACACCCCTGCCCAGGCGGCCCATCCATCTGGTGCGCGGCAGGGGCCTGGCTCTCTTGGCTGGGGCGGCTCGAGCCTCAACACCACGCGGCCTGGGACGAGGAGGCAGCTGGACCAGGTCATCGCCTGGGGCGGCGCCTTGAAGCCCCTGCTCCAGGGCTGAATCACCGCCGCTTGGGCGGGGGGACGAACACGCCGAACACGCGCGTCTCCTCGCCGGCCTCGGCATCCTGCTCCTCGGTCGCCACCATCCACCCCTTGGGGAAGGCACGCAGCTCCAGCAGGGGCTCTCCTCCCGCATATCCCTGTGCCGTGGGCTGGAGTTGCGCCCGGCGAGGCCCCTCCTCCCGCCCCAGTCCCGTCCACAGCCGCCCCAGCCACCGCGGCTCCGGCGGCTCGCCCTGGCCTCGAAAGTGGTGGTTGTCGAGCTGCTCACACGCCGAGCCCAGGTAGTCGATGTCGGACTCGCTCTCCGGCCACTGCTCGAAGAGCGTCACGCGCAGGCCCCCGTCCGCGGTGGGCGACAGCTCGATCGCCGCCAGGAGGATGTCCTGCTGGAGCCGCTTCGCCCCCTTGTATCGCTCCCGGAAGGTCATCCCCCACAAGCGGACGGTCTGGGTGGGTGCCTGGCCCCGCCGTGCGTCCCCGAAGGCGGCGGCGGCCAGACACACGCCCTTGTAGTTGGAGGGTGTCTCCGGAACACATCTGTCGCTGGTGGCCAGCGCCTTCACCCACCCGGCCCGGTGGGCAGCGCCGGGCGCCTCCTTCACGGCCAGGGGTCTCTGGGTCATCTCGGTCGTCTCGGTCGCCTCGGACTGCTTCCTCTTCGTGCATCCCGCGGCGCCCAGGACCACCGCGCAGCTCACCGCCATTCCCGTCAGAAACAGCCTCACGTCACACCCCTCCGTTCGCGTTCGCTCGACTATCGGAAATTCTATTCAGTGCGCCCGGTCGGTGGACAGACAGCGCAGCCCCTTGAGGGACACGCTTGCCCAGGCCACCCTCCAGGTGCCCCAGACACCAGGCCAGGTTCACAGCCGTCTGTATGCTAGGGTCGGCGCAGAACGCCACGTCGCGCGTTTCTCTCCTCCGAGGTCTCGATGCGTCCACCCAGTCGACTCACGGTCAGGCCTCAGCCGCTGATCGCGGTGAAGGACGTGAAGGCCAGCAGCGCGTGGTACCAGACGCTGCTGCAGTTGCACGGGGGCGATCCGAACCATCCCCACCGGCTCTTCTATGACCGCCTGAGGAGTGGAGAGACCCTCGTCCTCCAACTGCATCGTTGGGATGCCGAGGAGCACCCCAATTTGATGGGCGCCGATCGGGCACCGCACGGCCATGGCGTCCTTCTTTGGTTCGAGGTCGACGACTTCGATGCTGCCGTCGAACGCGTGAGACGTCTGGGCGCGCGGGTGATTGAAGAGCCGCACGTCAACCCCGCTCCGCAACACCGGGAGATCTGGATCGAGGATCTGGACGGCTATGTCGTCGTTCTCGCCAGTCCTGATGGCGAGGCGAGCTGAACCGACGCAGGCCGACTGAGGCGCTCAACCGATCCGCATCGACAGCTCCACATCGCTGGCGAACGGCACCGACAGATAGCCCTGCTGGGGCGAGCGGACGCGCTCCAGATACTCCGGGCACCAATCCGCATTGTCGGCGAGGATCAAGGCGCCTGGGCGCAGCCGACCTTCGACGAGAGACAGGATGGCCGGATAGAGCCCCTTGGCGCCGTCGAGCAGCAACAGATCGATCTGCTCGGGCAAGCCTTGGGCGAGCGTCTGGAGCGCGTCGCCCTCGCGAATCTCCACGAGGTCCGCGAGCCCGCCCGCCGCGATGTTCTCTCGTGCGCGGACGATCTTCGACGGCTCGAACTCACTCGTGATCAATCGGCCGCCGCCATTGTCGCGGAGCGCCGCCGCCAGGTGCAGGGTCGAGATGCCGAACGAGGTGCCGAACTCGACGATCGTCCGCGCGCGGCAGGTACGCGCCAGCATGTAGAGCAGCGTGCCGGTTTCGCGAGAGACGGCGAGCGCCTCGTCCTTCATCGTCGAGTAGAACTCGAGGTAGTCGGTCCTGCTCGCCATCAGCCGGGCACGCTCCTGCTCCGGCATCTGGGCGAAGGTCGACATGAGCGCGGCCGACGACTGGTCGGCTTGCGCGAACAGACGATCGAGCAGGGGGGCGAGTGGTGCGGCGGAAAGTGTGGTCATCGGATGTCCTGGTCAGGTTGAAAGCGCGTCCTTGCGCCTGACCAGGAAATACGATTAATCATTCGCATTTCCCATTCGCGTTCCCGAGGCGCTTCGTGACGAATCGTCCAACCCCATGTATTTCCTCGCGAAAACAGCCCAGGCAGGCCCGTTCCGCGCAGCTCGTCGCCGACATTCTCGCCGCCGCTGCTCAGGTTCTGGCGCGTGACGGCGCGCACCGCTTCACCACCGCACGCGTCGCCGAGAAGGCTGGAATCAGCGTTGGATCGCTCTACCAATATTTCCCGAACAAGGCGGCGATCCTCTTTCGTCTGCAGGCCGAGGAGTGGCGGCAGAATGGCGAGTTGCTGCGCGGCATCCTCGAGGATTCGACCAGGCCCCCACTCGAGCGCCTTCGCGAGGTCGTGCACGCCTTCATTCGCTCCGAGTGCGCGGAGGCCGAGATGCGGATCGCGCTCAACGACGCGGCGCCGCTCTATCGCGACGCACCCGAGGCCAAGGAGTCGCGCGTGTCCGGCACGCGCGCTGTGCAGAACTTCATGCGCGAGGCGCTCCCAACAGCCTCGGAGAAGAAGCGCGCACTCGCGGGAGATGTGATCATGATGTCGCTCAGTGCCGTGGGAAAGCGGATCTCCGAGCAGGAGCGCACCGAACAGGAGGTCGAAGCCTATGCCGGGGCGATGGCCGACATGTTCGGTGCCTATCTCAGCCAGCTCGAAGGCTCGGCCGCCGGGCCGGGTTGCCGAGGAGTCAGTTCACCTTGACGGAGATGGGCACGGACGTGGTGACGTTGCTCGCCGCGTCATAGGCCCGCGTCGTGAGTGTGATGACGCTGCCATCGGCCAGGGCCGTCGTAGCCCAGCTCACGGCGCACGCACACTGGGGCACATGCAGTCCTACTCATTGCCGTATCACACTCCGCGCGGGCGTGGGGTCGCTTAAGATGGCAGGCACGATGCTCTCCATTCGCTCTACCGCTCTCTCCTGCCTCGTCGTGCTCGGCTTCGTCGCTGCTTGCGGCGATAATTCCATTCCCAGCCCCGACGCCTCCACACCGGTGATGTGCAACAGCGTCGGCGTCGAGCTGTGCGGCGACTCCTGCGTGAACACCGTGAGCGACCCGAAGCACTGCGGTGGTTGCGACAATGCGTGCGCGACCGGAGCGGCTTGTGAGGGCAGCGTCTGTGTCGCGATCTGTCAGATCGACGGCAAGCAGGTCGCCGCCGGAGCGGTGAACGCGGCGAATTCGTGCGAACAGTGCACGCCGGCGACGTCCGCGACCGCGTGGACGCAACGCGCTGACGGGACGTCGTGCAACCCGGGACAGGTTTGCTCGGCCGGCGTGTGCACCCCGAAGTGCTTCATCGACGGCGTGGTCTACGCCGCGGGTGCGCCGAACCCGGGGAACGCCTGCGAGACGTGCGTGCCAGCGACGTCGACGACGCGGTGGACGGCTCGCGCGAGCGTTCCGCTGCTGGTCGGCGGTGACGACATCACGGCACAAGGCTGGACGACGGTCTCGCAGACGCCGAACACGCTCACGTACGGCGTGGACTACGTTCGCCTCGCGACGTCGACGAACAGCGGCGCGCAAACGAGCGGGCAGCTGCTCATCACGCGGGCGAACTCGCTCGACGCAACGAAGCCGTTCACGCTCCGCGTGACGATGCAGGTCGAGTCGGTGAACACCCACAACCAGCTCGACAGCGGAGCAGCCATCCTGGGGAGCTTCACGCCTCCGTTCGGACAGAGCGTGGATCGCTCGCAGATGATCTACCTCGACAGCGCGGCGATCGGCTGGGCGGACGGCACTCAGTCCGCGGCGTTCTCGGTGACCGACGGCGCGTATCATGTCTACGAGCTCTCGGTGGACGCAGCGAAGGTGGCGACGGTGAGCATCGATGGTGTCGCGAAGCTCACGCGGAACAACTTCGCGGCGAACGGCACCATCGCCATCGGCGACCAGACGAACGACCCGAACGTCGACGGAGCAGTGCGGATCAAATCGGTCGAGCGGCTCTGTCCCTAGCAAGACAGGAAGCAGTGGGCTCTGCTGTCGGGCGGATCCCCGGACCGCGGCTCAGTCCGCCGCTCCTTGGATGGCCTCCGTCAGGAACTTCGCCACCGTGCGGACACGCGCGGTCCCGCGCAGCTCCGGATGCGGCCTGAGGTGGATTGCGGACCCAACCTGTCGCGCTATACGCCAGCAGGCGGTGTGTTGAGCCTTGGATGACCGCCCCGAGCATCAAAGCCTTGCTCAGGTCCCGCCCGGCTCCCGCACCAACTCGTCGGCGAACTTGCGCATGAGGCGCACCAGTTCGTCGAAGTCGTGGGCACTCCACTTCTCGAAGATGGCGATCCCCATCCGCTCACGCGC